>NZ_CAXQZB010000012.1:0-22794 GCF_964228225.1 Nocardioides sp. | reverse complement strand
CTGTCGGTCGTCCCGCGTCGGTTCAACGTCCACAGGCGCCATTGTTGGCTGCTCGTCCACCGGACGAGCAGGGGCCCTGATTCACCCTGCGGACGGGCACCGATGACTCATGCATGCATCTGCAACCTCCGCCCGACGTATCCCTCCTTCTTCGCCGTGACGCCGTCGCAGCCGGCCGGGACGACGCCTGGCTGCGACGTGAAGTCCGCGCCGGCCGCCTCGTCCGGGTGCGGCACGGGGTCTACGCAGACCCTCGCTACACGCAGCTCGGCGCGGCGGATCAGCATCGGGTGAGGGCGGCGGGGATCCATCAGTACTACCCGTCGACCATGGCGCTGTCGCACGTCAGCGCGGCCCTGGCGTGGGGTGCACCCGACTGGGGCCTGCCGTTGAGCAACGTGCACGTCACCCAGCTCGACGGCGACGGCGAACGCACCGAGGCCGGCGTCGTCCACCATCACGTCGAGTACCCGCTCGACGACCTCACCCGAACCGCCGAGGGCTGGGTCAGCACCCCGGCGAGAGCCGTCATCGAGTCATTGCCGCTGCTGGGACGGGACTCTGCCGTATGCGTGCTCGACTGGGTCCAGAATCGCGGTCTCGCCGATGCCGACGTCCTCGACCGGACGATCGGTCGGCAGACCGCGTGGCCTCATGTGGCACGCAGCCGGGACCTGCTCGCGGTCAGCGACGCCGGCGCGCAGTCGGTCGGCGAGACCCGGAGTCGACTGCTCTTCCGCGACCTCGGACTACCCGCGCCGGTCACTCAGTACCCGGTCCGCGACCGCCACGGCCGTGTCTTCGCCTATCTCGACTTCGCGTGGCCGGAGTACGGGGTCGCGGGCGAGTTCGACGGCCGCGTGAAGTACGTCGACGCCGACGGTCGTGCTGCGGTCGAGGTCCTCATGGCCGAGAAGTGGCGCGAGGATCGGATCCGCGAGGAACTGGGATGGCGGTTCGTGCGCTGGACCTGGTACGACCTCGCCCGACCTCACGATCTCGCAGCACGCCTGCGCAGGGCCCTCCGTCTCGGATGACCTCGACGACGCCATCTTGGCCGAGCAAACTGTCGGTCCTCCTGCCAGATTCGCCCGCCGGGCGACGGTTTGCTCGGCCGACCGAGCAAACCGTCGCAGCACGCCGGGACCCTCAGGCGCCGTAGACCGGTTCGGGGGTGGGGGCCTGGGCGAGGAGGGCGCGCAGGCCCACCCCCACCTCGGCCGCCTCCCACCGGCGGCCGAGGTCGGTGGCGGGTCCGTGGGTCCAGCCGTTCTCGACGGTGACCTTGCCGCCCTCGATCTCGATCATCCGGCCGGTGACGTCGCCGGCCTCGACCGAGGCGAGCCAGGCGACGACGGGTGAGTTGTCGCGGGGGTCGGGCATGGCGGCGGTGTCGAAGGCGGACTCGGTCATGCGGGTGCGGGCCACGGGGGCGATCGCGTTGACGGTGACGCCGTAGCGGCCCATCTCCTGGGCGGCGACGAGGGTGAGGCCGGCGATCCCGGCCTTCGCGGCGGAGTAGGTGGCCTGACCGACCGAGCCCTGCAGCCCGGCGCCGGAGGAGGTGTTGATGACCCGGGCCGCGCGCTGGCGGCCGTCCTTGGCCTCGGCTCGCCAGTAGGCGCCGGCGTGGCGCAGCGGGGCGAAGTGACCCTTGAGGTGCACCCGGATGACGGCGTCCCACTCCTCCTCGGAGGTGTTCACCAGCATCCGGTCGCGCACGAATCCGGCGTTGTTCACCAGGATGTCCAGGCCGCCGAAGGTGTCGATCGCCTGACGCACCATCGCCTCGGCCTGCGCGAAGTCGGCGACGTCGGCGGTGTTGACGACCGCCTCCCCGCCCGCGGCCACGATCTCGGACACGACCTGCTCGGCCGGGGTCTCCCCGGTGCCCTCCCCCGCCAGGCTCACGCCGTAGTCGTTGACGACGACCTTCGCGCCGTGGGCGGCGAGCTCCAGCGCGTGGCCGCGCCCGATCCCGCGGCCCGCACCGGTGACGATCGCGACGCGACCCTCGAGTAGACGGCTCATGAGTTCTCTTTCTGGGTGCTGGTGACGTGGAGGAACACGGGGGGCTCGCCCCCGCCGTGGCACGCGACGCGCGCCCCGGAGACGTAGGAGGCCAGGTCGCTGGCCAGGAACGCGACGACGTGGCCGACCTCCGCCGGGCGCGCCATGCGCCCCGCGGGGATGGTCGCCTCGATCGCCGCCACGGCGTCGTCGCCGCCGTAGTGGTCGTCGGTGTGCTCGGTGCGGCACAGCCCGACGTCGATGGCGTTGATGCGCACCTTCGGTCCCCACTCGATCGCGAGCGAGGTCGTGAGCGCGTCGACGCCGGCCTTGGCCGCGCCGTAGGCGGCGGTGCCGGGCGAGGGCCGGGCCGCCGAGATCGAGGAGATGTTGACGATCGCACCCCCGCCGGGCTGGGTCTGCATCACCGCGTTGGCGGCCTGCGCGCAGGTGAGGGCCGACATCAGGTTGAGCCCCACGATCTTGTCGTGGAAGCGCGGCGAGGCGTCGGCGGCCAGCGCGTAGGGCGCTCCCCCGGCGTTGTTCACCAGCACGTCGAGGCTCCCATGGGTGGCCACGACGTCCGCCACGAGCGCGGCGACGGCGTCGGGGTCGCGCACGTCGCAGGTGCGGTGGTCGGTGCCGGGCACCACGGGCTCGGCCGAGCGGGCGCAGGTCACGACCGTCGCGCCGGCCTCGAGCAGCGCCTCGGTGATGCCGCGTCCGATGCCGCGGTTGCCTCCGGTCACGAGGGCGACCCGGCCGGAGAGGTCGAGGGCGAGCGTCATGGCTGCTACCCTACCAAGCAAGTGCTTGGTTGGGACGTCAGGAGTCGCTTTGCCCATCACCTCCGAGCTCCGGGACGACGGCCTCCGCGTCGTCACCATGGAGCATCCGCCGGTCAACGCCCTGCCCGTGCAGGGCTGGTTCGACGTCGCCGCCGCGCTCGACGACGTCGCCCGTGATCTCGACACCAAGGCCGTGGTGCTGCGCGCCGAGGGCCGCGGCTTCAACGCCGGGGTCGACATCAAGGAGATGCAGCACACCAGCGGGTTCGAGGCCCTGCTCGGCGCCAACAAGGGCTGCTACGCCGCCTTCAAGGCCGTCTACGAGTGCGCGGTCCCGGTGGTCGCGGCCGTCAACGGCTTCTGCCTCGGCGGCGGCGTCGGGCTGGTCGGCAACGCCGACGTCGTCATCGCCAGCGACGACGCCTACTTCGGCGTGCCGGAGGTCAACCAGGGCGCCCTGGGAGCGGCCACCCACATGGCCCGTCTGGTGCCCCAGCACATGATGCGCACCCTCTACTTCACCGCCCGCACGATCAAGGCCACCGAGCTCGTGCAGTTCGGCAGCGTGCTCGAGACCGTGCCGCGCGCCGAGCTGCTCGACGCCGCGCTGAAGGTCGCCGGCGAGATCGCCGCCAAGGACACCCGGGTGATCCGCGCGGCCAAGGAAGCGCTCAACGGCATCGACCCGATCGACGTCAACCGCTCCTACCGCTTCGAGCAGGGCTTCACCTTCGAGCTCAACCTCGCCGGGGTCAGCGACGAGCTGCGCGACGACTTCGCCGGCACCCACAAGAGCGACGGGAAGGGCTCCGCATGAGCGCCAAGCCGCGCGACAAGCGCATGAGCATCGAGGACGTCGTCGCCTCGCTCGAGAGCGGCATGACGATCGGCATCGGCGGCTGGGGCCCGCGGCGCAAGCCGATGGCGCTGGTGCGCGCGATCCTCAACTCCGACCTCACCGACCTCACGATCGTCAGCTGGGGCGGCGCCGACGTCGGCCTGCTCGCCCGCGCGGGCAAGATCCGCAAGCTCGTCTACGCCTTCGTCCGCCTCGACACCGTGCCGCTGGAGCCCAACTTCCAGAAGGCGCGCCAGGAGGGCACGATCCCCGAGGTCGTGGAGCTCGACGAGGGCATGTTCATGACCGGCCTGAAGGCCGCGAGCCAGCGGCTGCCGTTCCTGCCGATGCGCGCCGGCCTGGGCTCCGACGTCATGGTCAACAACCCGTGGCTGCGCACCGTCACCAGCCCCTACGACGACGGTGAGGTGCTGGTCGCCGTCCCGGCCCTGAACCTCGACGTCGCGCTGGTGCACCTCAACCGCGCCGACGCCCACGGCAACGCGACCTACCTGGGCCCCGACCCCTACTTCGACGACCTGTTCGCGATGGCCGCACAGCGCACCTACCTCTCGGTGGAGCAGATCGTGGACACCGCCGGCCTCACGGTCGACACCCCGGTGCAGCGGCTGCTGCTCAGCCGGATGCTCGTGGACGGCGTGGTCGAGACCCCGCACGGCGCCCACTTCACCGACTGCCGGCCCGACTACGCCCGCGACGAGAAGTTCCAGCGCGCCTACGCCGCCGCCGCGGGTGGCAGCGAGGAGGACTGGGAGGCCTTCCGCGCCCGGTTCCTCGCCGGCGACGAAGCCGCCTACCAGGCCGCCGTGGCCGCGTTCCGGGAGGAGTCCTGATGGAGATCACACGCGCCGAGGTGTGCGCTGCCGCCGTGGCCGACGCCTTCGCCGAGGACGGCGAGATCTTCGCCAGCCCCATGGGCACCATGCCGATGCTGGGGGTGCGCCTGGCCCGGCTGACGTCCAACCCCGACCTGGTGATCAGCGACGGCGAGTCGCTGTTCCTGGCCGGCACCCCGCCGCTGTTCGCCGCCGCCGACGTCGTGGAGGGCTGGATCCCCTTCCGCAAGGTCTTCGACGTCGTGGCCCACGGGAAGCGCCACGTGATGATGGGCGCCACGCAGATCGACCGCGAGGGCAACCAGAACATCTCCGCGATCGGCCCGTTCGCCCAGCCGAAGCGCCAGCTGCTCGGCTCGCGCGGCGCGCCCGGCAACACGGTGAACAACCGCACCTCCTACTGGGTGCCCAAGCACGGCCCGCGCGTGTTCGTCGAGCAGGTCGACGTCGTCTCCGGCGTCGGCCGTCCGCGCGCCGAGGCCGCCGGCCCGGCCGCCACCCGCTTCCACGACCTGCACCGCATCGTCACGAACCTCGCGGTGCTCGACTTCGACGGCCCCGGCGGCGAGCAGAGCAGCGTGCGGCTGCGCAGCGTGCACCCCGGCGTCACCGTCGACGACGTCGTGGCCGCCACCGGGTTCGCCCTCGCGATCCCCGACGACGTGCCCGAGACCCGGCTCCCCACCGCCGAGGAGCTCATCCTCATCCGCGAGGTCCTCGACCCCCGCGGCCTGCGCCACCAGGAGGTTCCCGCATGATCGAGCAGCTGATCCGGACCCGCTTCACCGACCTCGTCGGCGTGCGGCACCCGATCGTCCAGACCGGCATGGGCTGGGTGTCGGGGCCGCGGCTGGTCAGCGCCACCGCCAACGCCGGCGGCCTGGGCATCCTGGCCAGCGCCACGATGAGCTTCGAGGAGCTGCGCGCCGCGATCCTGGAGACGAAGTCGCGCACCGACGCCCCGTTCGGGGTCAACCTGCGCGCCGACGCCGGCGACGCCGAGGCCCGCTGCGACCTGCTCATCGAGCACGGGGTGAAGGTCGCCTCCTTCGCACTGGCCCCCAAGGAGGCGCTCATCAGCCGCCTCAAGGACCACGGCATCGTCGTGATGCCCTCGATCGGGGCCGCGAAGCACGCCGTCAAGGTCGCCTCCTGGGGCGCCGACGCCGTGATGGTGCAGGGCGGCGAGGGCGGCGGCCACACCGGCCCGGTGCCCACCAGCCTGCTGCTGCCCACCGTGCTCGACGCCGTCGACATCCCGGTGATCGCCGCCGGCGGCTACTTCGACGGCCGGGGTCTGGCCGCCGCGCTGTCCTACGGCGCGGCCGGCATCGGCATGGGCACGCGCTTCCTGCTCACCAGCGACTCCGCGGTGCCGCAGGCGGTCAAGGAGCTCTACCTCGGCCACGACCTCAACGGCACCGTCGTCACCGCGAAGGTCGACGGCATGCCCCACCGGATGCTGCGCACCGACCTCGTGGAGTCGGTGGAGGCCAACTCCACCCTCAAGCGCCTGGGCCCCACCGCCAGGCGGACGCTGGAGTTCAAGCGCACCTCCGGGATGAGCTGGGTGCAGCTGCTCCAGGACGGCCGGGCCATGAAGAGGACCCAGGGCCGCACCCTGGGTCAGATGGCGCTGGCCGCCAACACCCCGACCATGCTCAAGGCCGGTCTGGTGGACGGCGACACTGACGCGGGCGTGCTCGCCTGCGGCCAGGTGGTCGGCGTCATCGACGACCTGCCCAGCTGCGAGCAGCTGATCGACCGCATCGTCACCGGTGCCGCCGAGCAGCTCGAGCGCGCGGCCGGCGCCGTCGTCCGCCCGGTCACGACCTGAGCCGGCACCGGCACACCGGAGTCCGACTTCGGTGATCGACGACATCCCCCCGGACCGTGGATCCGCATCCACCCGGGGGGATGTCGTCGTTAGGCTGGGAGCGTGAGCGAGCCGCAGGCGACCCGACGTCCCAAGCACCTGATCGACCCCAACGCGCCGCGGAAGGTGTCGACCCCGGAGGACCGGGCGCGGCTCGAGCGGGTGCAGCGCTGGGTGATGTCGGTCCTCACCGCCACCACCGTCGGCCACCTCGCCGTCGGCCTCGTGATCGGGGCGATGTTCATCGACGACGCCGAGCGCGCAGCGCGCATCGGTCTCGTGGTCATCGGCGGCGTCGTCGGCGTGCTCGGCCTGATCGGCGCCGCCCTCATCCACCGCCAGCCGCCGCTCACCTGGTGGGTCTGGATCGGCCTGCTGCCCGGCATCGTCGGGCTGTGGCTCGTGCTCGGCTGAGGACGACGGCCGGGACGCCGTCCCCGGGTTCACCGGATGTTCGCCGTGCTCTGGTGAGGTGGTGCGCATGTGCGACCACTCCCCTGCCGGCCAGCCCCACGCCCACCCCGAGCCGACCCCCGGCCTGGGCCGACGTGACGTCGCCCGCGCGGGGTCGGGCCTGCTGATCGCCGGCGGCCTCGCGGCCACCACCGGTGCCGCCGCCCCCGGCGCCGGCTGGGGCAGCACTGACGCGCCACGACCCGGCGCGTCCCGGGACTCACGCATCAGCCGTGGCACCCGCCTCGTGCACGCCGACCTGCACAACCACACCCTGCTCTCCGACGGCGACGGCGATCCTGCGGCCGCGTTCGCCTCCATGCGCAACGCCGGGCTCGACGTCGCGGCCCTGACCGACCACGCGACCCTGAGCGACAGCGTGCTCGGCGAGGTGCTGGCCGGACTGCTGCCGGCCGAGTACAAGCAGGTCGCGGGGATCACCCCCGGCGACTTCGCCCGCACCGGCCGGCTCGCGGACGCCGCCGACCGCCCCGGCCGCTTCACCGCGATCCGCGGTTTCGAGTGGAGCGAGCCGCTGCTGGGACATGTCAACGTCTGGTTCAGCGAGCACTACATCGACGTCGTGCAGGCCGGGGTCATGCAGCCGCTGCTGGCATGGCTGCGGCGCGAGCCCGGCCTCGTCCTCGACGGCGGCGCCGGTGCACTGGCCGGCTTCAACCACCCCGGCCGCGAGCCGGGTCGCTTCCAGGAGTTCACCTACGACCCGCGGGCACGGCAGCAGCTGGTCTCGATGGAGATCTTCAACCGCGAGGACGACTACCTCTTCGAGGGGTTCTCCGACGGACGCAGCTCACCGCTCACCGCCTGCCTGGGCGCCGGCTGGCGTACCGGCCTGCTCGGCGTCACCGATGAGCACGGCACCGACTGGGGCTTCCCCGAGGGCAAGGGCCGCACGGGACTGTGGGTCAAGCGTCACGACCGTGCCGGGGTCAAGGAGGCGATGCGGGCGCGGCGGTTCTTCGCCACCCGCACCTCGGGCCTGCGCCTCGACGTCGTCGCCCGCTCCCGCCGCAGCGAACGCGTCGCGCGGATGGGCGGGGTGCTGCCGCACGACAGCGGCCGGGTGCGGCTACGGATCGACCTCGCCCGCGACCGTACCTGGCGCGGCCGCCGGCTGCAGGCCCAGGTGCTGGTGCCCGAGGCCGGCGCCGACGTCCCGCGCGTGGCCGCCCTGCGCGAGGTGGCGGTCGGTGCGGTCAGCGAGTTCGACGTCGCCCTCGACACCCGCCGCGAGGACTGGTTCGTCGTGCGGATCGCCGACCCCGAGCGCCGCAACGCCACCCCGGGCCCTGCCGGCCACCCCGCGAACGCCCTCGGGGTCGCCTACGCCAGCCCGATCTGGTTGCGTGCACGCTGACCGACGCCGGTCCCCCGACGTGCCCCGGGGTGCCCGCCCCGGGGTGGGCACCCCGGGGGACTCACCTCGACGTCAGAGGCGCTCGATGATCGTGACGTTGGCCTGGCCGCCGCCCTCGCACATCGTCTGCAGCGCGTAGCGGCCGCCGGTGCGCTCGAGCTCGTTGAGCATGGTGGCCATGATCCGGGTGCCGGTGGCGCCGATGGGGTGGCCCAGCGAGATGCCGCCGCCGTTGACGTTGACCTTCTCGTGGGGGATGTCGAGCTCCTTCATCCACGCCAGCACGACCGAGGCGAAGGCTTCGTTGCACTCGAACAGGTCGATGTCCGCCACGCTCAGGCCGGTCTTCTCCAGGGCGTGACGGGTGGCGCGGATCGGGCCGGTGAGCATCCAGACCGGGTCGTCGCCGCGCACCGAGAGGTGGTGCACGCGGGCTCGGGGGGCGAGGCCGTGGTCCTTGACCGCCTGCTCGGAGGCGACGAGCACCGCCGAGGAGGCGTCGCAGATCTGCGAGGCGACGCCGGCGGTGATCCGTCCGCCCGGGGCGAGCGGCTGCAGGCCGGCCATCTTCTCCAGGCTGGTCTCGCGCGGGCACTGGTCGGTGGTGAACGGCCCACCCTCCACCTCGACCGGCACGATCTCGCGGTCGAAGCGGCCCTCGGCGATCGCCGCGCGGGCGCGCTCGTGGGAGGCCAGGGCGTAGGCCTCCATCTCCTCGCGGCTGATGTCCCACTTCGCCGCGATCATCTCGGCGGAGTTGAACTGGCTCACCTCGGTGTCGCCGTAGCGCGCCGCCCAGCCGGGCGACTCGGCGAACGGGGTGGAGAAGCCGTACTGCTGGCCCACGAGCATGGCCGCGGAGATCGGGATGGCGCTCATGTTCTGCACCCCGCCGGCGATCACCAGGTCCTGGGTGCCGGACAGCACGCCCTGGGCGGCGAAGTGCACGGCCTGCTGGGAGGAGCCGCACTGCCGGTCGATGGTCACCCCGGGCACGTGGTCGGGCAGCCCGGCCACGAGCCAGGCGGTGCGGGCGACGTCGCCGGCCTGGCTGCCGATGGTGTCGCAGCAGCCCAGGATGACGTCGTCGACCGCACCGGCGTCGATGCCGGTGCGCTCCACGAGCGCGCGCAGGGTGTGGGCGGCGAGGTCGGCGGAGTGCATCGCGGCGAGCGCGCCGCCGCGCTTGCCGACGGGGGTGCGCACGGCGTCGATCAGGTAGGCCTCGGGCATGTCAGGTGTCCTCTCGGGTGGCGATCCCGTCGAGCAGGATCGTCAGGTACTGGCGGGCGACGTCGCGGTAGCCGAACCGGCCGCCGGGGCGGTACCAGGCGACGGCGACCCAGACGGTGTCGCGGATGAAGCGGTAGGTGAGCTCGACGTCGAGGTCGCTGCGCAGGGCGCCGGTGCGCACGCCGTCGTGCAGCAGGGTGAGCCAGACCTCGCGCGACTGGCGGTTGCGCTCGGCGAGGTAGCCGAAGCGCTCGAAGGTGCCGAGGAAGGCGGCCTCGTTCTGGAAGATCGCCACCTCGTGGGGGTGCTGGTCGATGGCCTCGAAGGACACCTCGACCGCCTGCTCCAACCGCGAGCGGGCGTCGTCGTCGGAGCGGAGGATGGCGTCGTACTTGCCGAACAGGTCCTCCTGGAAGGTCGAGAGGATCTCGTCGACCATCGACTCCTTGGAGTCGAAGTGGTGGTAGAGGCTGCCCGAGAGGATGCCGGCGGCGTCGGCGATGTCGCGCACCGTGGTGTTCTTGAAGCCCTTGGAGGCGAACAGCCCGGCGGCGATGGCGAGCAGCTCCTGACGCCGGTTGGGGGCGGCGGCCTCCACCGCACCGCCCGCGGTGCTGCTAGGCATGCTGACTGCTCACCGAGAGGACCTCGCCGGTGAGGTAGGAGGAGTAGTCGCTGGCGAGGAACACCATCACGTTGGCCACCTCCCAGGGCTCGGCCGCGCGCCCGAAGGCCTCGCGCTGCTTGAGCTCGGCGAGCAGGTCGTCGCTGGTCACCTTGGCCAGGAACGGGTGCATCGCCAGCGACGGGCTCACGGCGTTGACCCGGATGCCGTGCGGGGCGAGGTCGAGCGCGGCGCAGCGGGTCAGCGCCATCACGCCGGCCTTGGCGGCGGCGTAGTGGGCCTGGCCCTCCTGGGCGCGCCAGCCGATCACCGAGGCGTTGTTCACGATCACGCCGCCGCGGCCACGCGCCGTCATCCGCTGGCCGACCGCGCGGATGCAGCGGAAGGTGCCGGTGAGGGTGATGTCGAGGACCTTCGACCACTGCTCGTCGGTCATCTCCAACACCGAGGCGGTACCGCCCAGGCCGGCGTTGTTGATCATGACGTCGACCCCGCCGAGGTCGTCGGCGAGGTCGAGCAGCGCCTGCACCTGGGCCTCGTCGGTCACGTCGCACACCGTCTGGCGCACCCGGTCGGCGCCGAACTCGGCGGCCAGGGTCTCCTCCGCCTCCGCGAGCCGGCGGGCGTGGGTGTCGGAGAAGACGACGGCGCGCGCGCCCTCCTCGAGGGCCCGGCGCACGACGGAGGCGCCGATGCCGGCGCCGGCGGCGGCGGTGACCACCACGACCTTGTCGGCGAGCAGGTCGTGCCCGGGCACGTAGGCGGGGGCGGGCTGCTCGGGGCGGTGGATGGACATTCAGGCTCCCTTGGGTTCGCGGGGCAGGCCGAGCACACGCTCGGCGAGGATGTTCTTCTGGACCTCGTCGCTGCCGCCGTAGATCGTGTCGGCGCGCGAGAACAGGAACAGGCGCTGGTGGTCGTCGAGGTCGTAGGCGGTGCCGGGGGTCTGCCGGGTGAGCAGGCCGTCGAGGCCGGCGACCTGCATCGCGACCTCGCCGAGGCGCTGGTGCCAGTTGGCCCAGACCAGCTTGAAGATCGAGCCCGCTCCCCCGCCGGCGGCGGAGTCGGCGCCGTCGGCCAGGGCGGCCAGGCCGCGCAGGCCCTGGGAGCGGATCACCGACAGCTCGGCCTTGAGCGCGGCCAGCCGGTCGCGCAGGACGACGTCGTCCAGCGCGCCGCAGGCGCGGGCCCGGGCGATCACCTCGTCGAGCTCGCGGGCGTAGGTGACGGTCTGGGCCAGGGTCGAGACACCGCGCTCCAGGCCGAGCAGACCCATCGCCACGCCCCAGCCGTGGCCGGGCTCGCCCACCACGAGGTCGGCGCGGGTGCGGGCGCCGGTGAAGAAGACCTCGTTGAACTCCGAGCCGCCGGTGAGCTGCTCGATGGGCCGCACCTCGACCCCGGGCTGGTCCAGCGGGACGAGCAGGAACGAGAGCCCCGCGTGGCGCTGCGACCCGGGCTCGGTGCGGGCGACGACGAAGACCCACTGGGAGAAGTGGGCGTTGGAGGTCCACACCTTCTGGCCGTCGATCACCCACTCGGCGCCCTCGGGACCGTCCTCGAGCCGGGCCCGGGTGGCGACGTTGGCGAGGTCGGAGCCGGCGTTCGGCTCGGAGTACCCCTGCGCCCACAGCTCGGTGACCTGGCGGATCGGTTCGAGGAACCGCTGCTGCTGGGCCGGGGTGCCGAAGGCCATCAGGGTCGGCCCGAGCAGGGTCTCGCCGAGGTGGTTCACGCCGTGCGGGGCGTTCGCGCGGGCGTACTCCTCGTGGAAGATCACCTGCTGCCACAGGCTCAGGCCGCGGCCGCCGTGCTCGGTGGGCCAGCCCACGCAGGTCCAGCCGTGGGCGGCCAGGTGGCGGTTCCAGGCCAGCCGCTCCTCGATGGCCTCGTGGTCGCGGCCGGGGCCGCCGAGGCCCTTGAGCGCGCCCCACTCCCCGGCCAGGTGGTCGCCGAGCCACTCACGGATCTCGCGTCGGAACGCCTCGTCGGCATCGGTGTGCAGTGGTTCCACGGGTGCTAGTCTACCAAGCAAATGCTTGGTTGGAGGGTCATGACCACCACGATTCCGGCGGCACTGCGCGAGGCCGCCCGTCGCGATCCCGCGGCACCGGCCTACGTCGAGGCCACGCCGCAGGGCGACGCCGTGCTGTCCTTCGGTGCGCTGCTCGAGCGCGTGCGCGCCACGGCGGCCCACCTGGTCGACCGCGGCGTCGGCGCGGGCGACCGCGTCGCGATCTGGGCACCGAACAGCACCGACTGGGCCGTCACCGCGCTCGCGGTCACCTACGCCAGCGGCGTGCTCGTGCCGCTGAACTCCCGCTACACCGCCCACGAGGTGGCCGAGGTCCTCACCCGCACCGACGCCGCCCTCGCCGTCGTCGCCGACGGGTTCCTGGGGCGCACCCAGCTGTCCGACCTCGCCGCCACGGGCGTCACCACCCCGGTGCTCGACCTCGCCGACCTCCCCGCCCTCGCCGAGGCGACGACGCCGGCGCAGCGCGCCGCCGCGGATGCCCGCGCCGACGCCGTCGGCCCCGACGACGTCGCCGACATCCTGTTCACCTCCGGCACCACCGGCCGCTCCAAGGGCGCCATGAGCGCCCACCGCCAGAGCCTCGGGGTGGCCGCGGCCTGGGCCGGGCTCGGCGGCGTGCAGCCCGAGGACCGCTACCTCGTGGTCAACCCGTTCTTCCACTCCTTCGGCTACAAGATCGGGATCCTGGTGGGGCTGCTCGCCGGCTGCGCCCTGTACCCCGTGGCCACCTTCGATGTCGCGGCCACCCTGCGGCTGATCGAGAGCGCCCGGATCACGGTGCTGCCCGGCGCGCCGACGATCTACCAGTCGCTGCTCACCGCCCCCGGACGTGCGGAGGCCGACCTGTCCTCGCTGCGCCTGGCCGTCACCGGCGCGGCCGTGGTGCCGGTCGTGCTCATCGAGCGGATGCGGGCCGAGCTGGGCATCGAGCAGGTCGTGACCGCGTTCGGCATGACCGAGGCCGTCGTCGTCACGATGTGCCGGGCGGGCGACTCCGCCGAGACGGTGGCCACCACCAACGGCCGCGCGATCCCGGGCATGGAGGTGCGCATCGCCGAGGACACCGGCGAGCTGCTCGTGCGCGGGGAGTTCGTGATGCTCGGCTACCTCGACGACCCCGAGGCCACCGCCGCCGCGATCGACGTAGACGGCTGGCTGCACACCGGCGACGTCGGGGTGCTGGACGAGGCCGGCAACCTGCGCATCACCGACCGGCTCAAGGACATGTACATCTCCGGCGGGTTCAACGTCTACCCCGCCGAGGTCGAGCAGGAGCTGCTGCGCCTGCCCGGCGTCGACGACGTCGCCGTGGTGGGGGTGCCCGACGAGCGGCTGGGCGAGGTGGGCAAGGCGTTCGTCGTGGGCACGGCGAGCGCGGAGCAGGTGGTCGCGCACGCGCGCGAGCGGCTGGCGAACTTCAAGGTGCCGCGGGAGGTCGTCCACGTCGACGTCCTGCCGCGCAACCTCTCGGGCAAGGTGCTGAAGAACGAACTGAGGGGACACTGAGGTGGATCTGGAGCTGTCGGAGAGCGAGCTGGCCTTCCAGGCGCAGGCGCGGGAGTGGCTGGCCGCGCACGTGCCGGGCGAGCCGCTGCCCTCGATGGACACCGTCGAGGGCTGGGCGCTGCACCAGGAGTGGGAGGCCACGCTGGCCGCGGACCGCTGGTCGGTGGTCTCCTGGCCGGCCGAGTTCGGCGGCCGCGACGCCTCGCTGGTGGAGTGGGTGATCTTCGAGGAGGAGTACTACCGCGCCGGTGCGCCGGGACGCGTGAGCCAGAACGGCATCTTCCTGCTCGCCCCGCTCATCTTCGAGCACGGCACCCCCGAGCAGCAGCAGCGCTGGCTGCCGGACATGGGCAGCGGGCGGACGATCTGGGCGCAGTGCTGGTCCGAGCCGGAGGCCGGCTCCGACCTCGCGTCGTTGCGCTCCACCGCCCGCCGCGACGACGCCCGCGGCGGCTGGGTGCTCAACGGCCAGAAGACCTGGTCCTCCCGGGCCGCGCTGGCCCACTGGGGCTTCGGGCTGTTCCGCTCCGACCCCGAGGCGCAGCGCCACCACGGCCTCACCTACTTCTGCTTCCCGCTCGACGCGGCGGGGATCACCGTGCGCCCGATCGCGCAGCTGGACGGCGAGGCCGGGTTCGCCGAGATCTTCTTCGACGACGTCTTCGTGCCCGACGCCGACGTGCTCGGCGCCCCGGGCGACGGCTGGCGGGTCGCGATGTCCACCGCCGGCAACGAGCGGGGCCTCTCGCTGCGCTCCCCCGGCCGGTTCGTGGCGGCGGCCGACCGCTTGCTCGACCTCTACCGCGAGACCCCGGCCCCGCCCGCCGGCAGCGGCGACGACGTCGTCGACGCGTGGCTGGCCGCCGAGGCCTACCGGCTCTACACCTGGGGCACCGTCACCCGGCTGCGCGACGGCGGGGCCGGGGCCGACGTGGGCGCCAGCGGGTCGGTGAACAAGGTCTTCTGGAGCGAGCTCGACGTCGCCCTGCACGAGACCGCGCTCGACCTGCTCGGCGCCGACGCCGAGGTGGGCGGGCGCTGGTTGGACGGCTACACCTTCTCGCTGGCCGGTCCCATCTACGCCGGCACCAACGAGGTGCAGCGCAACATCGTGGCCGAGCGCATCCTCGGCCTCCCCCGCGAGCCGAAGGGAGCGGGCCGATGAGGTTCGAGCTCGACGACGACCAGCGCGACTTCGCCGCCTCCCTCGAGCGGCTGCTCGCGGGCGCGGACACGGTGAAGGTGGCCCGTGCCTGGGCCGAGGGCGACCACGCCCCCGGGCGCGCCCTGTGGCAGCGCCTCACCGAGCAGGGCCTGCTGCAGCTGGCCCTGGACGCCACCCCGGTCGAGCTCTGCATCGCCTTCGAGGCGCTGGGGCGCCACGCGGTGCCGGGCCCGTGGGTCGAGTCGGCCGCCTACCTCCCGGTCGCCACGGGCGCCGAGGTCGAGGGCATCGCCACCCTCGCGCTGCCGCCGCTGGTGCCGCGCGCCCTGGACGCGGACGTCGCCGACGTCGTGCACCTCGGCGCGCAGCCGGTCGCGGCCGAGGCCGTCGGTGCGCTGCAGGTGTCGGTGGACCGCACGCGACGCCTGTTCGACGTCGCCGGGCCGACGCCGGACGTGCACGAGCAGGCACTGGACCTCGCGGTGCTCGCCACCGCCGCGCAGCTGCTCGGCGCCGGCGAGCGCGTGCTGGCCGACTCGGTGTCCTACGTCGCCCAGCGCACCCAGTTCGGCCGCCCGATCGGCAGCTACCAGGCCATCAAGCACGCCCTGGCCGATGTGCGCATCGCGCTGGACTTCACCCGCCCGCTGGTGCAGGGGGCCGCCCTCGACCCGACCCGACGCGCGACCGCGGCGGCGAAGGTGGCGGCCTCGGACGCGGCCTACCTCGCCGCCCGCACCGGCCTGCAGGTGCACGGCGCGATCGGCTACACCGCGGAGTTCGACCTCTCGCTGTGGCTCACCAAGATCCGCGCCCTCGTCGGGGCCTGGGGCACCCCCGCCCACCACCGCGCCGTGCTGCGCGAGGACCTGCTGGCCCACGGGGCGTGGGCGTGAGCGCCGACGTGCGGCCCGGGCGCAGCGAGGAGCAGCACGAGCTCGCCCTCACCCTGCGTCAGGTGCTCACCAAGCACGCCGGGAGCGACGCGGTGCGCGCCGTCATGGGGGCCGAGCCCGGCTACGACACCGCGCTGTGGACCCTGCTGTGCGAGCAGATCGGGGTGGCGGCGCTGGCCGTGCCCGAGGAGCACGACGGTGCTGGGTTCACCCTGGCGGAGTCGGTGGTCGCCCTGGAGGAGCTCGGCCGCGCGCTCGCCCCGAGCCCGCTGCTGTCCTCCGTGCTCACCGCCGAGGCGATCCTGGCCACCGGCGACGCCGACGCCGCCGCGCGCCTGCTGCCGCGGCTGGCTGCCGGGGAGGTGGGTGCGGTCGTGCTCGACGACGGCGCCCCCGTGCTCGACGCGATCGACGCCACGGTCCTGGTGGCCCTCACCGACGCCGGCCTGGTGGACGTCGACCCCGGCAGTGTGACCCGCCGCCACCTGGAGACCGTGGACCAGACCCTGCGCCTGGCCGCGGTCGACCTCGAGGCCGCGATCACCACGCCGATCGGCGACGCCGCGGCGGTCGACGCCGTGCGCGACCGGGTCCGGCTGGTCGGCGCCCTCGGCGTGACCGCCCTCCAGATCGGCCTCGCCGACCGGGCGCTGAGCATGACGGTGGAGTACAGCCGGGCGCGGGTGCAGTTCGGCCGCCCGATCGGCTCCTTCCAGGCCCTCAAGCACCGGATGGCCGAGATGCTCGTGCTGCAGGAGATGGGCCGCTCGGCGGTCTGGGCCGCCACCGAGGCCGTCGTCGCCGCACGTGAGGACGCCGCCGAGCTGGTGCACGTCGCGAAGGCCTACTGCTCCGAGGCGGCCGAGCGCATCGCCGCCGAGACGGTGCAGATGCACGGCGGCATCGCGATCACCTGGGAGCACGACGCCCACCTGGTCTTCAAGCGCGCCCACGCCCTCGGCCAGCTCTTCGGCGCCGCCCACCACCACCGGGCCGCCCTCACCCTCTGACCCGCGGTGGTCACCGGGGGACGTTGCAACGAGCGACATGAGCAGAGCCGACCGTGGGACCCACGACCGCTCCTGCTCATGTCGCTCGTTGCAACGGGAGACCTCAGCCCCCGACCAGCGTCCCGTCGAGGACGGTGGGGCGGCCCCGGAGGAGGGTGGCGCGGACCTGGGCGGTGAGGGTGCGGCCGTGCCAGGGGTTGTTGCGTGAGAGCGACACCGAGGCGTCGCGGTCGACGACGACCTGCGCGGCGGGGTCGACCAGCGTGAGGGTGGCGGGGGCGCCGACCTCCAGCGCACAGCCCTGGTCGGCGAGGCCGGCGATGGCGGCGGGGGCGGTGGACATCACCCGGGCGACGTCGGCCCACCCGAACTCCCCCGCATCCCCGTCGAGCATGACCGAGGCCACCACCGACAGCGCGGTCTCGAGCCCGAGCATGCCGAAGGCGGCGTCGACGAAGGCGTGTTCCTTGTCGTGGCGGGCGTGGGGGGCGTGGTCGGTGGCGACGGCGTCGATGGTGCCGTCGGCCAGCGCGGCGCGCAGCGCGAGCACGTCCTCCTCCGGACGCAGCGGCGGGTTGACCTTGAAGGTGGGGTCGTAGCCGGCGAGCAGGTCGGTGGTGAGCAGCAGGTGGTGGGGGGTGACCTCGGCGGTGACGGCGATCCCCTGGCTCTTGGCCCAGCGCACGACCTCCACGCTGCCGGCGGTGGAGACGTGGGCGACGTGCACGCGGCTGCCGGTGTGGCGGGCCAGCATGACGTCGCGGGCGACGACGACCTCCTCCGCGACGCCGGGCCAGCCGGGCAGCCCGAGGCGGCCGGACAGCTCGCCCTCGTGACAGCACGCGCTCGGCCCGGCGAGGTCGGGGTCCTGGGCGTGCTGGGAGATCACGCCGCCGAAGGCCTTGACGTACTCCAGCGCCCGGCGCATGACGCGCGGGTTGGCCACGCAGCGGCCGTCGTCGGAGAAGACACGGACGCGGGCCCGGGAGCGGTGCATGAGGCCGAGCTCCGCGAGCTCCTCCCCGCCCAGGCCGCGGGTCACGGCACCCACGGGGTGCACGTCGACGATCCCGGCCGCGCGCCCGAGGTCGTGGACCCGCTCAGCGGCCTCGGCGGTGTCGGTGACGGGGCTGGTGTTCGCCATCGCGAGCACGGCGGTGTACCCGCCCACCGCGGCGGCACGCGAGCCGGTGAGGATCGTCTCGGCGTCCTCGCGGCCCGGCTCGCGCAGGTGGGTGTGGAGGTCGACCAGGCCCGGCAGCGCCACGAGGCCGTCGGCGTCGAGCACCTCGGCGTCGGCCGCGCTCAGACCGGAGCCCACCTCCACGACGACGCCGTCGCGCACCAGCAGGTCGGCGGCGTCACCGCCGAGCAGGCGCGCGCCACGGATCAGCAGGGCGGGGGTCGTGTCGGGCTGGCGGGTCATCGGGCCTCGTCTCCGGCGAGCAGGTGGTACAGGATCGCCATCCGCACCGCGACGCCGGCGGACACCTGGTCGAGGATGGCGGACTGGGCGGCGTCGGCGGCGTCGGCCGCGATCTCCAGGCCGCGGTTCATCGGCCCGGGGTGGCAGATCGGCACGTCGGGGCCGAGCACCGCGAGCCGGTCGCGGGTCAGGCCGTAGCCGACGGTGTACTCGCGCGGACTCGGGAAGTAGCCGCCGCTCATCCGCTCGCGCTGCACCCGCAGCATCATCACGGCGTCGGCGGTGGGCAGTATCTCGTCGAGGTCGTAGGAGGTGGCGAACCCCGCGGCCGCCGACCAGGGTCCGACGCCGCTGGGCATCAGCGTGGGCGGGGCGACGACGGTGACCCGCGCCCCGAGGCGGGTCAGCAGCGCGATGTTGCTGCGGAACACGCGGCTGTGGGTGAGGTCGCCGACCACCACGACGTGGCGCTCCTCCAGCGACCCGAGGCGTCGTCGCAGCGTGTAGGCGTCGAGCAGGGCCTGCGAGGGGTGCTCGTGGGTGCCGTCGCCGGCGTTGATGACGCTGGCGTCGATCCACTGCGAGACCTGGTGGGCCGCGCCGCTGGCGGCGTGCCGCATCACCAGCGCGTCCACCCCCATCGCCGCGATGGTCATCACGGTGTCGCGCAGGCTCTCGCCCTTGGAGGTCGAGCTGCCCTTGCCGGTGATGTTGATGGTGTCGGCCGAGAGCCACTTGCCGGCGATCTCGAAGCTCGACCGGGTGCGGGTGGAGTCCTCGAAGAACAGGTTGATGACGGTGCGCCCGCGCAGGGCGGGCAGCTTCTTCACCGACCGGTGCTGCACGTCGTGCATCTCGGTGGCGGTGGCGAACAGGGTCTCGACGTCGTCGAGGCTGAGGTCGTCGATGCTGAGCAGGTGGCGCTTCACCGGATCCACACCCCTTCGAGTCCGTCGGTGTCCTCCAGGCGCACCATCACCCGCTCGGTGCGGGCGCTGGGCAGGTTCTTGCCCACGTGGTCGGCACGGATCGGCAGCTCGCGGTGGCCGCGGTCGACCAGCACCGCCAGACGCACGACGTCGGGGCGACCGAGGTCGTTCATGGCGTCGAGTGCGGCCCGCACGGTGCGCCCCGAGTAAAGCACGTCGTCGACGAGCACGACGGTGCGGCCGTCGATGCCGCCGGGGGGCAGCTCGGTGGGCTGCGGGCCACGGGCGGGGTGCTGGCGCAGGTCGTCGCGGTAGAGCGTCACGTCGAGCGCCCCGACGGGCACCTCCACGCCCTCGACGGCCGCGATCCGGGCCGCGATCCGGCGCGCCAGCGGCACCCCGCGACTGGGAATGCCCAGCAGGACGAGGTCGGCGGCGCCCTTGTTGCGCTCGAGGATCTCGTGGGCGATGCGGGTCAGCGAGCGGGTGATCTCACCGGGCTCGAGGACCACACGGCCCTCGGGGGTGGCGACCGCGGGGTCGCTGGTCTCCTCGCGGGCGGGGCGGTCCTCGGGGGTGCTCGGGGGCACTGTCACGGGGCCGGACCTCCTTCTCCGCCTCTCGGGACGGCTCGTTAAAGGATGTCGGGATCGGACCGAACGCTAGCACCGCGCCGCGGCGTCACCGCCCGCGGGCGAGGTGGGGCGCGGGGTGCCCGGCGATCATCGGCAGGTCGAGGTACGTGCGCACCCCGGGCTCGGCCGCCACGACCGCCGGGATCGCGTTCACGCAGTGGTTGGCGGTCGACACGATGCCGGGGTTGCGCACCAGCCCGGCCGCCACCGACTCCGGCTGCAGGCCGCGGATCGTGACGACGACGTCGGGGTCGCCGGTGATCTCCACCTCGAACCGCTCGCCCTCGGGCCCGAAGTGCCAGGGCGGGTCGAGGTGCTCCTCGCCCATCAGCCAGTTGACGGTGGCGGTCACCACCGGCTCGCCGTCCACCAGGGCCCGCCAGTGGAAGCGGCGGGCGGCCACGAGGCCGGGCTCGATCGGCCCGATCGGGGAGTCGATCGGGGCGGTGGCCACCGCGACCTCCTGGAGGGTCTCGATCCGCGGGTCGGCGTCGAACCCGAGCTCGGCCACCACCATCCGCACCGAGGCCTTGAAACCGGCCCCGAGCAGGGCCGCCATCGGGCTGGCCAGCGCCTCCTCGGGCGTCGCGCCGAACCCCATCACGTGCCGCACGACGTCGGGCGCGCCGTAGGTGCGGATGTCGGAGAACTCCTCGGCGCGCACGTGGGTCACCCGGGCGCTGACCGCGGAGAGCATGAGCGGGAAGCGCTCGGTGATGCCGCCGGGGTGGATGCCGGTGCCGTGCAGGGTGGAGCCGCCCTCCGCGCAGGCGGCGTCGATCGCCCCGAGGCGTGCGGGGTCGGGGTAGATCCAGCCGACCGGGGTGACCACGTCGATCCCGGCGCGCAGCAGCGCGACCACCTGGGCCTCGTCGGGCACGAGCGGGGCGTAGACGACGGCGTCGGGTGCCAGCCCGCAGACCTCCTCCAGCGTGCCGACGCAGGGCGCCCCGAGCGTGCCGAGGTCGAGCACGTCCCCGACGTCGCGACCGACCTTCGCCGGACTGTGCACCCAGGCGCCCACCAGCGTCAGGTCGGGGTGGCTCAGGATCGCCTCGACGGCGGCGCGTCCCACCCCGCCGGTGGCCCACTGCAGGACGCGCAACGGCGCAGGACTCGTGGTGTCGGTCACAGGGGCTGAGTCAGCCAGCGGAATCGACACGTGTCAAGTATTCCGCGCCGCCCCCGGGGTTCGTCGTACCAACCGTATGTGCTGTTCTTCGGCCGAGAAACAGCACAGACGGTGGGTACGACGCCCACCCGGCGCGCACCCGGACCGGTGGTCGAGGTGGGGACGGGGCGTCAGGCGTCGAGGTCGATCAGGACCTTGCCGACGACGCCGGCCTCGACGGCCTCGTGGGCGGCGGCGGTGTCGGCCAGGCGGTAGTGGTGCAGGGGCAGGCCGGCGTCCTCACCGACACGCAGGGCGCCGGCGGCCACCGCGGCACCGACGTCGGCGACCGCGGGCTGCAGCAGGTCCTCGCCGAGGGTGTAGAGCAGGATCCCCTGCAGCCGCAGGTTGAGCGAGAAGCTGGCCCGCAGCGGCATCGTGACGTCGTCGCCGCCGTTGTTGGCGTAGTAGGCGATCGTGCCGCGGGTGCGCACCACCTGCAGGTCCAGGGCGAGGTTCTGGGCGGGGGCGACCTCGGCGACGAGGTCGACGCCGTCGGGTGCGAGGTCGCGCACGACGGACACGACGTCCTCGCGGCGGTAGTCCACGACGTGCTGGGCGCCCGCCGCGGCGGCCAGGGCCGCCTTCTCCGGGCTGCTCACGGTGCTGATGACCTCCGCCCCGGCCCAGCGGGCCAGCTGGATGGCGGCGTTGCCCACCGCACCGGCACCCCCGGCCACCAGCACCACCGCCCCGGCGAGCGCGCCGGGATGCAGCCGCGTGGCGGACTCGCCGCTGGTGAGCGCGCGGTGCGCGGTCAGCGCCGGGACGCCGAGGCTCGCGCCGAGGTCGAAGGAGGCCGGCGCGGGCAGCGGCGCGACGAGGTGGGCGGGCAGGCGGACGAGCTCGGCAGCGGTGCCGTGCGCGCGTCCGTGCTGCGCCTGCCGCAGCCACACCCGGTCGCCCACGGCGACGTCCGTCACCTCGGCGCCGACCGCGGCCACCACCCCGGCGCCGTCCTGACCGGGCACGACCTCCGGGTGCGACTTGGTCATCAGCCCCGCGCGGAACTTCCAGTCCGTCGGGTTCACCCCGGCCCGCACCAGCCGCACGACGACGTCCGCCGGGCCCGGCTCGGGGTCGGGCAGGTCCACCGGGCGCAGCACCGAGGCGGGTCCGGTCTCGCGGTAGCTCACGGCGCGCACGGGGGCTCCTTCGGGGTGGCGGGCATCGACCCCGCGACGCTACCGCGAGGTCGATCCGCCAGGGCCGCGACCCACCTGGCAGCCGACCTCAGAGCGCGGCGGCCATCCCGGCGCAGGCCTCCAGCCACGAGCGGCGGGTGGCGGCGGACAGCTCGGCGTAGGGCACCACGGATCCGGCGACCAGGGCGGGGTCGTAGGGCACCCGGTACACCGCGCCGGTGCGCTGCTCGTACACCGCGACGAGGTCGGCCGCCAGCTTCTGGTCGACCTTCGGCGAGGGGTCGGAGAGCACCGTCACGACCTTGCGCTTGAGGTCGGCCATCCCGGCGTCCTGCAGCGCGTCCAGCATCCACAACCCGCTGTAGCCGGTGTCCTCGCGCACGGTGGAGGTGACGACGAGCAGGTCGGCGGCCTCGGCGGCGGCCAGCCAGTTCTCGGCGCGCATGTTGTTGCCGGTGTCGACCAGGATGATCCGGTAGAACCGCTCCAGCAGCCGGTGCACCTCCCCGAAGTCCTCGGCGCGGATCGTGCCGGTGACGTCGGGGCGCTCGTCGGAGGCCAGGACGTCGAAGTGGGCGTCGCCCTGGGAGCGCACGAACGCGCCGAGGTCGCCGATGCGCGACTGGTAGACGTCCTTGAACCGCTCGAGGTCCTCGAGCAGCTCCCGGGTGGTGTTGCGGTGCGTGCTGCGGGTGCCGCGGATCCCGAGGGTGCCGCGGGTCTCGTTGTTGTCCCACGCCACGACGCCGCCGCCACGCACGGTGCCGAAGGTGTAGCCCGCCGCCAGCACGCCGGTGGTCTTGGCGGCGCCGCCC
>NZ_CAXQZB010000011.1:0-36005 GCF_964228225.1 Nocardioides sp. | reverse complement strand
CGACGGCGACTCCGCGCCCCGCCCAGACACCACGACGCTGCACCGGCTGCGCAAGTTGCTGGGGGAGGACCGCGCGATCGTCCTGTCGGAAGGCCGGCTGTCGCTGGACGGGCGTCTTGTCTGGGTCGACGCCTGGGCCGTCGCACAGGCGGCGTCGCGCATCAACGAACTGCTGCGGCCGGGACCGGCCCGGCCGGGGCCGTGGCACGTCAGGGTCGGCGCGGGCCGGGGCCCGCGCCCCCCTCACTCCGCCGAGCGGGGCAGCCGGTGGCGGTACTTCTCCACCGTCACGTTGCCGGCGACGTCGACCGCCCGGGTGACGTAGACGTCGATGAGGCGGCTGCGGAACCGCACCCGCGTGACGGTGGTGTCGGTGTCGGCCAGCCCCGAGCCCCGGTCGTCGACCCGGACCCGCACCGGCACCGGGTCCTCCAACCGGAGGACGTAGCGCACCCGCGGCGCGTCGACGTCGACCCGCAGGCCGCGCAGCACCTCGGTGCCCACGCCGCCGTCGGTGGCCCGCACCGTGCGCACCAGGTCCGGGTAGGCCCGCGAGCGGGACAGCGTGGTCGGCGACGGGCACGGCGCGGCCAGCGGCGCCGAGGTGGCGGTGCAGGTCGTCGTGATCGTCACCGGCGTCCGGTACCACCCCGAGGCCGAGACGGGCCGCGCGCTGGTGAGCGTGCTGACGACCAGCGGGTTCGACCGGGAGGTGGAGTCGGCGGAGCCGCCGTAGTTCGCGTCGCCGACGTAGGTGGCCTCGACGACGTGCTCCTCGCCGTCGGCGATCGGCAGGCTCACCCGCGCCACCCCGTCCCGCACCGTGGCGAGGTACTCCTCGGTGCCGTCGAGCAGGAAGCGCACCTGACCGCCGATCGGGGCGGCCTGCGCCGAGCGGCGCGACAGCGCGCCGGGTCCGGTCGGGGCGATCGGCGTGACGGTGGCGGTCAGCCCCTTCTGGCCCAGCGTCGCCTCGAGGGTCGTGGCGGCGGTGGTGACCGGGATCCGCAGGGTGCGGCTCACGGCCTGGTGCGTCGCGTCCTCCGGCGCCGAGACGACCAGGTCGCACGCGCCCACGGCCAGGTAGGCCAGCACCGGGGCGCCGTCGGCCTCCTCGACCGCGCACACCGCCGCGGAGGCCGGGTCGACCGCGAAGGACGGGGTCGTGCTCGCGGTGGCGCTCAGCGCCGCGCTGCTGCCCGGGGTGCCGCCGGCGGGCGCGGTGAGGACGAGCTGCTGCTCGCCCTTACCGACCGTCACGGTGCGCGTGACCGGTGCGGCCGGCAGGTAGCCCAGGTTGCCGGCCTGGCGGGCCGTCACCTCGCAGGCGCCGAGGGCGCGGTACTCCAGGCGCAGCGCGCCGGCGTCGTCGGTGACCAGACCGCACACCGCCGCGGAGGCCTCGGAGACCGCGAAGGTCACCTGTTCCCCCGAGCCGCCACCGGTGGCGGTGAGCAGCGGGGTGGCCCCGAGCGCGCCGGTGGCGGGCAGCGGGAAGTCGATGGCCTGCGCGCCACGCTCGATGGTGCGCTTGATGCTGCCGACGTTGCCCAGGTGGGTCTTGTCGCCGCTGTAGGTGGCGTCCACGGTCACCTCGGCGGTGCCCGGGTAGCGCATCGTGCAGGTGGCGACGCCGTCGACCACGGGCACGCCGGCACAGCTGGCCACCGGCACCTTGGACTGGGTGAAGTCCACCGTGCCCGCGACGTCGGAGGGTGTCACCGCCGCCCGGTAGGTGACGGTGGTTCCGGTGGCGTCGTGGGTGGGCGACCCGGCCGTGACCGCCACCGAGGTGGTGGCCAGCGGGGTCACGATCGGACCGAGCGGACAGATCGCGGGGTTGTTGCCGGCCAGGTGGAACGGCCCCCAGAAGGCACCGGAGGCCTTGTAGTCGAACTTCGCGACCTCGGCGTCGAGCTTGGCCTTGATGTTGTAGGTGCCGCCGTAGCAGATCTCGTAGCCGTTCTTGGCCGGGTTGGAGCTGTCGCGCACGGTGGCGGCCAGGCTGACCCCGGCGTTGGCCGAGAAGCTGAAGGGACCGAACTTGGCGCTCAGGTCGAGGTAGAGCGGGGAGAAGTAGACGGTGCCCGAGGTGTCGTACTCGTGGGTGGTCTCCACGCACGGCGCGGGCTTGCCGGACTTGTTCACGCAGTTCTCGGCGAGCACCTCGGCTCCGAGGACGCCGCCCGGGACGTAGCCGGTGGCCATCGTGATCGTGCCCTTGTTGACCGTCACGCGGAAGGTGTAGGAGCCCTCGAGGCTGCCGCCGATCATCATGAACAGGCCCCCGGTGAACCCGGCGAAGGTGCCGCCCAGCAGCGGGATCGCCGCGCAGCCGGTGATCTTGCCCTCGAGGGTGATGTCGAGCTTGATGGCCTCCTTGATCGTCAGCACCGTCGGCATGTAGAGCGAGGAGACGATGTCGAGACCGGTGTTGGTGGAGGTGTAGGGCGTGCCCTTGACGTTGACCTTGCCCGAGGCCAGCTTCGCCGAGACGCTGTAGGTCAGCTTGTCACCGCCGCCGGCGGGCGCGCTCTTGGGACAGCTGGACTCCCCCAGGTCGATGCTGCCCTTGTAGCCGATCGAGAAGTTGGGGTATCCGAGGTCGAAGTCCTCGTCGATGTCACCGATCACCGAGGGGCTCTGGTAGTAGTACACCCCGCCGTCGCAGGTGTAGACCGTGGCGCAGTCCAGGTGCGAGGTGCCGCCCGGGGTGGCGATGCTCAGGTAGACGCCCTTGGCCTCGTCCGCCGAGGCGGCCGGCGGGCGCACGACCAGCTCGTCGTTGCGCGAGCTGCTGAAGCACGGGTCGGTGGCCGGGCTCTGGCCCGCCGCGCACCGCGCGACCGCAATGCCCCCGCTGTAGCCGCCGTCGCCGAACCACACCACCGACGCCTCGTCGAACCGGTCGCCGGTGACGGTGATCGTGCCGTCGACGTGGGTCGTGCCGTCGTCGTTGAACGTGCCGCCGCCGACCGGGCCGTTGGCCGGGCTCACGGCGTCCACGCGCGCGCGATCGCCCAGGGGCACGACGTCGCCGACGTCGAACCAGCCGGAGTCGGGGCTGGTGCCGTACCCGCCGCCGTCGTCGGTGGACCACACCATGACGCGCATGTCGTCGTCGTCGTCGATCGCGCTGCACGCACCGAACACGTCGGCGTCATCGAGCATCACGATGATCTGGGTGTCGGTCCACTTGCCGATCGTGAGGTAGCAGGAGTTGACGTCGGCGTCGGGGTGGTAGAAGCCGATGTCGTCGGTGGCGAAGGTGCCCTCGTCCTCGATGTGCAGGTTGGCCGTGTTCGCCCACACCCCCAGGGCGGAGTCGCCGACGTCGGCCGACCCCTCGAACACCGGGCTCTCGGTGATGGTCGGCGGGGTGTCGCCGAAGCCGCGACCGTTGATCACGAAGGTGGGGCCGGTGCCCTCCTCCTTCGGGTCCTGGGCCACGACGTCGGACACGCTCGTGATCACCGGCGTCGTGACGGCCGCGGCCGGGGCGGCCGGGGTGAGGACCGCCAGCGGGGCGGCCAGCGCGGTGAGGACGAGCGGGACCGCGATCCGCGCGCCCGGTCGGCGGCGGGCGGAGGGGCGGGAGGGCAGCAGCGCCATGACAGTCCGTTCCTGGGGTGGCGGACCGGCGCGGCGAGGGGTCGCCGCCGGACCGCGGCGGTGGGCCGGGAGGGGCCGGGGAGGGCCGGGACGACGACGCCGCGGCGGGGGCACGAGGGCCTCCGCCGCGGCGTCGTCGATCACGACCGGGGCGTCAGCGGGTGGCCGGCACCTTGTAGCGGAACCGGGTGATCGTCGTGTTGCCCGCGACGTCGGTCGCCACGGTCTTGTAGACGTCGACGAACCGCTTCTTGCGGATCTTCACCCGGGTGACCGTGGTCTCGGCGGTCTCGACCCCCGAGCCCTGGTCGCGCACCCGCACGCGGACCGGCTCGTCGGCCTTGTTGCGCACCACGAAGTTCACGCGCGGACCCACCAGGTCGATCTGCAGGCCCCGGATGATCTCGGTGCCCACACCGCCGTCGCTCGCCTCCACCGTGCGCACCAGGTCGGGGTAGACCTTGGTCGCGCTCAGGGTGAGGGGGGCGGGGCAGTCGGTGGACAGCGGGGCCGTCGTGGCGGTGCAGGTGGTGGTGATGGTCACCGGCGACAGGTACCAGCCGGAGGCCGAGATCGGTCGCGCGCTGGTGAGCGTGCTCTCGATCAGCGGCGCCGAGCGGTCGGTGGAGTCGTCGGAGGCCGCGTAGTTCGGGTCCGACTCCTCCAGGTACTCGGCCTCGACGACGTGCTCGCCGTCGCCGGCCAGGTCCAGCTCGACCGTGGCGACGCCGTCCTCGAGGGTGGCGAGGTACTCCTCGGTGCCGTCGACGGTGAAGCGCACCTCACCGGTCAGCGGCGCGATCGCGTCCGAGGTCGGCAGGTCGCCGCCGGCCGCGGTCGGGGCCAGCGGGGCGACCTCGGCCCGCAGCCCGTCCTCGTCCACCGACACCGTGGTGGTGGTCGGGGCCTCGCCGACGGTGACGTCGTAGGCCTGCGAGGCACCGGTGAAGCGGGCGTCCTCGGGGGCCGTGATCTCCAGGGTGCACACGCCGGCAGCGAGGTAGACCAGGGCGGTCGCGTCGCCGTCCTCGACCAGCTCGCACACCTCGGCGCTGGCCGGGGCGACGTCGTAGGCGGGCGTGGTCTCGGCGAGGGCGTCGAGCACCGTGCTGCCCCCGGTCACCACGCCGGTCGGCGGGGTGAACGTGATGCTCTGCGAGCCCTTGGACACGGTCACGGTCTCGGTGACGGGCGTGGCCGCCTTGTAGCCGCCGTTGCCGCCCTGCTTGGCGACCACGCTGCAGACACCCACGTTGGTGAAGGAGATCTGCGGCGCACCCTCGTCGTCGTAGGCCAGGCGGCAGACGCCGACGGAGGTGCTGGGCACCGAGTAGACGACGTCCTCACCGGAGTCGCCGCCGGTGGCGGTGAGCGGCTCCCGGGTGCCGACCACACCGGTGTCCGGCAGGGCGAAGGTGATGACCTGGTCCAGGCGGGTGACCGTCTGGTCCAGGCTCGCCGAACCGGCCAGGTGGGTGCGGTCACCGCTGTAGACGACCTCGATCTTGAACTTGCCGGTGCCGTCGTAGGACACCGAGCAGGTCGCGGCGCCGTCGACGATCTCGACCGCGGCGCAGTCCGCGATCTTCTCGCCGTTGGAGTAGAAGTCGAAGGTGCCCTCGGCCTCGCCGGGATCGACGCTCGCCGAGTAGACGATCGTGCTGCCCTCGCTGTCGTACTCCGGCTCACCGGCCTCCAGGCCGACCTCGGTGGGACTCAGGTCCTCCTCGATCTCACCCAGGGCGCACAGCGCCGGGTTGTTGCCGGCGAGGTGGAAGGGGCCCCAGAACGCGCCGGCGTTCTCGACCAGGAAGGTCGCGATGTCGGCGTCGAGCTCGGCCTTGAAGACGTAGGTGCCGCCGTAGCAGATCTCGTAGCCGCTGTTGGCCGGGTCGGTGCTGGCCTGCACGGTGCCGGCCAGCGAGATGCCGGCGCCGGCGGCGAAGGTGAACGGGCCCAGCTCGGCGCTCAGGTCGAGCCAGAGCGGGGAGAAGATGACGTTGCCCGAGGCGGTGAACTCGTGCGAGGTCTCCAGGCAGGGCGCGGGCTCGTCGTCCTCGTCGACGCAGTCCTCCTTGAGGATGTCCGCCCCGGCCACGCCGCCGGGCACGTAGCCCGCCACGAGCTCGACCGTGCCGCGGTTGATGACCACGTGGTAGGTGTAGGAGCCCTTGAGGTTGCCGCCGATCATCATGAACAGGCCGCCGCTGAGGTTGGCGCCGTCACCGCCGAACTTGCCGCCGAGCAACGGGATCGCGACGCAGCCGGAGATCGAGCCCTCGAGGGTCACGTCGAGCTCGACGGCCTCGGAGATCGTCAGCACCGTCGGCACGTACATCGAGGACAGCAGGTCCAGGCCGGTGTTGGTCGAGGTGTAGGGGTCGGCCTTGATGTTGAGCTTGCCGGCCGAGGAGGTGGCGGTGATCGAGTAGGTGATCTCGTTCAGGCCCGACGGCGCGCTGCCGGGGCAGGTCGACTCGCCGAGGTCCACCGCGCCCTCCACACCGAAGGTGGTGTTGGGGTAGGCGAGGTCGATGTCCTCGTTGATCGACCCGAGCACCTCCGAGGGGCTCTGGTAGTAGTAGACGCCGCCGTCGCAGGTGTAGACCGTGGAGCAGTCCAGGTGGGACGTGCCGCCTTCGGTGGCGATGCTCATGTAGACGCCCTTGGCCTCGTTCGCCGAGGCCCGGGGCGGTCGCACCGTGATGGCGTTGTTGGTCGAGGTGAAGCAGTCCGAGGTGGCCGGGTCCTGGCCGCTCCCGCAGCGCGCGACCGCGATGCCCCCGCTGTAGCCGCCGTCGCCGAACCACACCACCGTCGCCTGGTCGAACCGGTCGCCGTGCACCGTGATGGTGCCCTGGGGGTCGATGGTGCCGTCGGAGCGGAAGGTGCCGCCGCCGACCGGGCCGTTGGCCGGGCTCACGGCGTCCACGGTGGCGCGGAAGCCCAGCGGCACGACGTCGCCGACGTCGAACCAGCCGGAGTCGGGGCTCACGCCGTAGCGACCGCCGTCGTCGGTGGACCACACCATGACGCGCATGGCGTCGTCGTCGTCGATAGCGCTGCACGCACCGAACACGTCTGCGTCATCGAGCATCACGATGATCTGGGTGTCGGTCCACTTGCCGATCGTGAGGTAGCACGAGTTCACGTCGGCGTCGGGGTGGTAGAAGCCGATGTCGTCGGTGGCGAAGGTGCCCTCGTCCTCGATGTGCAGGTTGGCCGTGTTCGCCCACACGCCGAGCGCGGAGTCGCCGACGCCCGCGGAGCCCTCGAAGGTCGGGCTCTCGGTGATGGTCGGCGGGGTGTTGCCGAACCCGTAGCCGTTGATCACGAAGGTGGGGCCGGTGCCCTCCTCCTTCGGGTCCTGGGCCACCACGTCGGAGACGCTGGTGATGACCGGTCGGGTCTCGGCCTGCGCGGGCGCGCCGGGTGCGAGCACGGTGACGCCGGCGGTGACGACGAGGGCGGCGCTGACGCGCGCCAGCCAGGAGCGAGATCGTCGCTGCCGGGCGCGGGGAACTGCCAAGGAGGACATGCGGATCCGTTCGAGATGCTGGGCCGGGGCCCGGTGGGAGGGGGAGGGTGCCTGGGGAGACCGCCCAGCTGCGAGTCAGCTGCGAGTCAGGCGTCATGAAGTATCACCCGGGGTATCGATGGAAGGCCCCCCGAGGTCACGGACCTGAGACCCCGATCGGAGAAAGTCCCACTTCGCGCCACCCCCTCCCCCGCGTGGCGACGCGATCCGGGCTGAACGATCGCTCAGGCCCCCTCGATGCAGGGGGGACCCCGCGGGTCCGCGCCCGCGCCGCGCCGCGCATCGGCGCCGCGCTAGCGTGGCCGGATGAGCACGATCGCCGTCGTCGGGGGCCACGGACAGGTGGCCCGACACCTCCACCCCCTGCTGCGCGAGCGCGGCCACACCCCGCTCGCGCTCGTGCGCCGGGAGGCCTACCGCGCCGACCTCGAGGCGCTCGGCGCGCAGGTGCGGCTGCTCGACATCGAGGGCGAGGACGCCGCCGCCTTCGCGGCCGCCTTCGCCGGGGCCGACGCCGTGGTGTTCGCCGCCGGCGGCGGCCCCGACGGCGACGTCGACCGCAAGCGCACCGTCGACCTCGAGGGCGCCCTGAAGTCGATCGAGGGCGCCCGAGCAGCGGGCGTCGCGCGGTTCGTCCAGGTCTCCGCGATCGGGGTCGACGCGCCCGTGCCGGACGGGACGACCCCCGTGTGGCGCGCCTACGTGGAGGCCAAGCGCGACGCCGACGCCGCGCTGCGGGCCAGCGACCTGGCCTGGACGATCCTGCGGCCCGGCCGCCTCACCGACGATCCGCCCACCGGCCGGGTCGAGCTCGGCACCGAGGTGGGGCGCGGCGACGTCACCCGCGCCGACGTCGCCGCCGTGCTGGCGGCCGTGCTCGACGAGCCGGCCAGCGCCGCGGCGCAGTGGGACCTCGTGGGTGGCACGGTGCCGGTGGCGGAGGCGGTGCGGGCCGCCCTGGCGTGAGCCTCCGCGGCCGTCAGCGGGTCAGTCCCGCGGGGTGAGCACCACCCGCCGGCCGCAGCCGGCGAACACGATCACCGCACGCACGTCGGTGGTGCCGCGCACCGCCGCGTCGCAGGTGAGCCCCGCACGGCCGGGGTCCACGACCGCCCGGCGCAGCCCGGCCAGGCGCAGCACGAGCACGTCGCGCGGCGTCGTGCGCGGCGCAGGTCCGTACTCCTGGCCCTCGGTGAGGTAGGGCAGCGGCTCCTGCCCCCCGACCAGCACCCCGGCGCCCGGCGCCGTGGCACGCACCACCGGGTCGCCGGTGCGGGAGGCGAGCGAACGCGCGTCGATCAGGCCGGGGCGGTCGAGGCGACGCGCGCGCAGACCCGAGAGCCACCACACGTGGTCGGCCCGGATGTCGCCGAAGCGGGTGTCCTCGCGCGCGTCGACGACGTAGGTGAGGTGGCGGGGGTCGCGCGGCACGCGGGCGTCCCCGAGGAAGGCCACGCCGGGGCCGTACTCGTCGTTCGCGGCCAGGGTCAGGTGGTCGGCCACCGGGAAGGTCCACTGGGTGAAGGGCACCCCGGCCGCCTGCAGCCCGGCCACCGCCTCGCGCGACGTCGTGATCGTCACCAGCTCGTCGGCGCCGGCGTTCCACGCCATCAGCGGGTTGTGGCGCAGCGAGACCAGCTGGTCGGCGACCGAGCCCGGCGCACCGACCACGGAGAAGCCCCGCCCGAACAGGTCGGGCCAGCGCGCCAGCATCCGGTAGGTGCTGAACCCGCCCATGGAGTAGCCGGTGACCGCGGTCCAGGTCGGGTCGAGGGGATAGTGGCGGGCGACGTCGGCCCAGACCTCGAACAGGTCGGCCTCGGCCGCGCCGGTGCTGAAGCCGTCCGGCCCCCGCCCGCCCGGCGTCACCACCACCGAGCCGCCGGCCCGCTCCCCCAGCTGCCGCTGGTTGCGGGTGCCGAGGTACTGGTTGTAGTTGGCCGAGAGCGAGTGCGGCAGCAGCGTGAGACCCCAGCCGGCCCGCGGCGCCCGACCGCGGGGCACGTAGAGGCCGTAGGACTGGAGCCGGCCGACCACCGAGCCCCGGCAGTCGCGGGAGGGGGCGGCGTCGCCCACGGCGAGTGCGCCCTGGGTCAGGGAGAAGCAGGTGACGCCGGGCGCCAGCCCCTCGCCGAAGCCGAAGCGGCTGGACAGGATCCGGTCCATCGGTCCCTGCCGCGGGACCCTGCTCTCGTCGTCGGCGCCGTCGCGCAGGGCCCCGAAGTCGATGCGGGCCGCGAACGGGGACACGTCACCGAGCGCGAGCTGCAGCGCCTGCTGCCGCTCGCGCCAGAAGGCCGAGGTCGCCGCCGCCCCCGCGGCGGTGTCGGCGAGGGTCGCGCCGGCGAGGAGCGGTAGCGGCTCGTCGGGCCGCGGCATCACGTTGACGATCGCGGCCCCGAGCGGGCTGCCGCCGCCCGGGGTGGTGCGGGTCGCCGGCAGCGGCGAGGGCGCGAGGTAGGTGCCGGCCGCCGGGTCCCACAGGCCGGCGCCGACGGTGGTGCGCACGGTGGCGCGGCCGGGGTCCCACGCGGCGTGCGGGACCGTGAGCGTGACCTGGTTGCGCCGCAGGTCCACCTGCACTCCCGGCCGCGGGGTCAGCGCGCGGCCCGCGGCGTCGCGCAGCTCGGCCACCTGACCGTGCCAGGTGAGGAACAGCGCCGCCGGCGACCGGACACCCGCACCGTGGGGCCAGGGGACCGGCGCGTCGGCGCTCCCCAGGGCCACCGTCACCGCCGTGCGCTCCGGGGCGCGCAGGGTGTTGAGGGTGATCCGGAACGCGGTGGCCCGCTCCAGCGGACGCACCCGGAACTCCACGAGGTCGGCGCCGTTGGCCGCGAACGCGGGGTCGGTCGGGTAGGTGTAGCTGCCCAGCGCGGGCGAGAACGTGTGGCTCTCGGTGTCGTAGGGCGAGGTCGGGTCCGGCACGCCGCGGGCGCCGTGGTCGTCCTGCAGCCAGTCCTGGGCGAGGAACTCGCCGTCGCGGTAGGCCTCGGCCCCCGAGATGAGGATCGGCTCGGCCCGCCACACGCCGCGGTTCTGCAACGGCGGTGCCACCACGGGGTCGGCGTGGAGCAGGTCCGGGCCGGGCCGCACCGCGCGCGGCGGCGTCGACACGCCGCGCAGGTCGGTGACGACGGCCCGGCGGGCCCCACCCGGGTCGGACCCGCCGACACGGTCCGCCGCACCGACGGAGGGTGCCGCCGGCGCCAGGAGCCCGACGACCACGGCCAGGCCCGCCAGCCCCGCCGGACCGACGGGGCCCCGGAGGGCACGGGAGCGGGGGACGGAGCGGGCGCCGGTGGTCACGCGGGGTGAACGACGCCGGGGTGACGTCGGTTACGCCGGGCTCGTGCCTTCGTGGTGGGCGAGCAGCCGCTCGAGGTGGGCCGAGGCCGCCGGCATCACGCTGCCCGGGGACACCGTCGTCGCGGGACCGCTGGCGAGCATGATCAGCGCGACCCGCTCCCCCACCGGCGGCAGCAGGTCGAGGTCCAGGGTCACGGTCGTGTCGTCCTCGGTGACCGGCGTGGTGCGCTCGGCGAACTGCCGGGCCGCCCAGCGGGCGTCCTGGGCGATGGTCATGCGCACGGCGGTGGTGGCGCGCTGCCGCTCGAGCAGTGTCTCGGCGTTCGTCGGCGGGGTGAAGGTCTCGTCCAGCAGCTCGACCGAGCGCACGTGCGAGAGCAGGTAGGTGCGCAGGTTGCCCTCCGGGCCCACCGGGCCGGCGTCGACCTCCCAGCCGCGCCGGGTCTGCACCAGGCGCAGCGGCTCGATCGTCCGCTCGCGCACCGTGGGACTCCACGCGTTGGAGTACACGATCACCGCGCGACGCCGCTGCTCCTGGGCGTCCTGCAGCAGCCGCAGCCGCTCGGTCCAGGATCCGGCGCGCGGCACCATCGCGGGTGCGCCGTACATCGTCTCGGCGATCACCCCGAGCGCCCCGGCCAGCTCCTCGTCGGCGGCGTCGATCTCGAGCAGCGCCATGCCGGCGGTGTAGATCAGCGAGAGGTCGCCGGCGGAGAGGGGTTCCACGCCCAGACCGACGTTCCCGTCGGGCAGCAGCCGCAGGGTCGGCCTCGCCGGCCGGGGCCCCGGCGTCCCGCCCGCGTCCTCGGGGTGCTGGTCGGGATCGTCGGCATCGTCGGGATCGTCGGGCGCCTCGCCGCGGTCGAACTCCAGGGCGGGCCGGTGGAAGACGTCCTCGGCCCAGCCCCACGAGTCGAGCTCGAGGTAGGTCTCGAGGTCGCGCTCCAGGTCCTCGGCCGCGGTGCCGAACCGCTCGGCGACCACCTCCACGGGGAGCCCGGCGGGGTAGTCGGCGAGGAAGGCGATCACCTCGGGGATGCGCGCGAGCCGCTGCAGGAACAGCGGGGTGCCGGCCATCAGAGCCCCACCATCGTGCGCAGGTCGGCGATCAGCTGCTCGCGCACGAGCCGCTCGCCCTCGCCGTCGCCCTCGAGCCGCACGCGCGGGCCGAGGATGTGCAGCCGGGCCCGGAAGGCGGCCAGGTGGGTGATGACGTAACGCATCCTCACCACCCCGTCGACCTCCACGATGTCGTCGGCGCCGGCGGGCGCCATCAGCCAGCGCACGACGTCCTCGACGTGCTCGGGGGTCGTGGTGAGCGTGACGGTGGTGGGCGGGTCGATCTCCCAGCGCAGCGGGTGCAGCGGGATCCGGCCCACGCCGGGCACCCGGCGCGCCGTGCCGGGCTCGTCGAGCGCGACGTCGTGCATGTCGGCGACGATGAAGTGCTTCACCTGCTCCCCGCCCTCCTCGAGGCCGCTGAGGTACCACTGGTAGTTCTGGAAGCGCACCGAGCCCGGGTGCACCACGCGGGGCGTGCCCTTGTAGACGAACCGGATGCGGCTCGCCGCGCGCACGGCCTGGTGGCAGCGCGAGAGCGCGTCGCTGGCGCGGTGCGGGAGCACGTCGACGCCGATGCCGGGCGGCAGGCTCGCGGGAGCGACGCCGAGACGAGCGGCCAGGTCGTCGCGCTCCACCAGGATCAGGGCCCGCTGCAGCGCGGCGCGCTGCCGGTCGGTGAGGGTGACCCGCAGCCGGTTGTCGACGCTGACCAGCCGGTAGCGCGCGTCGGCCCCCGGCGGCGCCACGTTGTCGATCTGCCACCCGCTGCGCCGCAGGTTGCGCAGGTCGGCGCTGAGCTGGTCGGGACCGCTCTCCGCCGCACCGCCGTAGCCGGCGACCCGGATGAGGTCGGTGGCCGACACGCCGCTGCGACCACGGTCGTGCAGGAGCCGCAGGAGGCGCGCGAGCCGCGCCATCGCCTTGACCGGATCACGCCCTGGCGGCACGGCACCTCCCCGTCGTCGGCCCGGCGGGGCCGCTCGGAAGCACCGCGCTCCCGATTCCGCGCCCATCCTGCCTGATCGGATCCGCGGCGACCGGCAGCGCGGAGGTCGGCGTGGCGACCGCCCGCACGGTCTCAGCGATCGTCCTGCTCCGGGGCGTCGGTGGCCTCCGGCGCCGGGGCGCGACCGCGCTTGCGGTTGGCGCGGTGGTAGGACTCCCGCGTCAGCTTCGACATCACCGGCGCTCCGGCCGGACCGCTGATCTCTCCCAGCCGGGCCATCTTCTCGACCTCCCCGATCTCGGCGGCGATCTCGGCCTGCAGCGGGGCGCGCAGCGCCTCCGGGGCGGACCCGGCCGCCGCGGCGGCGTCGTCGAGGTCCTTCCTGGTCCGGTCGATCAGCTGCTGCCCCCGGGCGAACTCGCCGCGCTCGAAGGCCTCCGAGGCCTGCCGCTTCACGTCCTGGGCCAGCTGGAACAGCTTCTCGGAGGTGACGACGGGGTCGGGCACGCGGCCCGCCGCCTGGTCGCCGGGCACGACGTTGACGGCGATCGGCAGTGTGACGGTGTGCTCGATGAGCGCCGGCAGCTCGACGTGGGCCAGCTCCAGGGTCGCGACCCGCGCCAGCCCGAGGCCCGCCAGGGCCGGCACGCGCAGGGTGAGCAGCAGCTTGCGGCGCTCGGCGGCGTAGAGGTCTCCCAGCTCGATCATCACGCGCCCCGGCTCGAGCGTGTGCACCGGCAGGTCGTTGAACAGCCGGAGCACCTCCACGCTCGGCTCGAGGGCCACGGTGAGCGCCACTCCCTGGGCGACCTTGGCGAGCAGGCCGTCGACCTCGCCGGCGATCGCCGCGCCGGCGGCGTCGGGGTCGGCGGCGTAGACGTGGTTGCCCGACCCCGACCGCGCCAGGGCGGCCAGCAGGGTCTCGTCGTAGCCGCGACCGTAGCCGAGGGTGGAGGTCACGATGCGCTCGCCGTAGGCCTGCGCGGTGACCGCCGCGAGCGTGGCGACGTCGCGCACCCCGGCGTTGACGTGGCCGTCGGAGACGACGAGCACGGTGCCACCCGTGCCGGCCCCGCGCGCGGCCAGGGCGCGACGGAGCTCGCGCAGGCCGCGCAGGTAGCCGGCCGAGAGGTCGGTGGTGCCCCCCGGCACCACCGACCGGATCGCGGCGACGACCGCGTCCTTGTCGGTGAGGGGCCCCGTGGGCACCACCACCTGGGCAGCGTCGTCGAAGGTGACCAGCCCGAAGTCGTCCGCGGGGTCGAGGCGCCGCACCAGGTCGATCAGCGCCTGCTGCGCCCCGGCCAGCGGGGCCCCGGCCATCGACCCCGACCGGTCGAGCACGACCTGGAACGACGCCGGCGGGCGCCCCGTGTCGGTGGGCGCGGCGGGCGCCTCGATCTCGAGCAGGACCGAGACCTCGTCCTCGGTCTCGTGGGCGACCAGGGTGACGTCGAGCAGGGCGTTGAGCTTCAAGCGGGGAACCTTCCGGAGGGCGGCGTGACGGGCCTCGGAGGGCCGCGTCGGGAACGGTCCCCAGGATGCGCGGAGGGTCCGAGTCAACCCCGCACCGCTCGGTCCCGGGGGCAGTCTCGGGCGGCCTCGGGGCGGTCTCAGGGCCGTCTCAGGGCGTCGTGTCGTCCCCGAGCGCGAACCCGCCGACCAGGTCGGCGATCACCGCGGCGGCGGTGTCGCCGAGGTGCAGGTGGTCGGTCAGCAGGGTCAGGCCGCGCCGGCGGGCGATGGCGTCCCACGACCGGCGCAGCAGCAGGTGCTGGGCCACGGCGGTCATGATCGCCGGCACGCTGCCCTCGTAGGCCGGTGGTCGCGCCTGCGCGGGCAGGAGCGCGACGAGCCGCTCGTGCAGCGGCAGCACGGGCACACCGTGGCGGGCGGAGACGTCGACCAGCGCGGCGTTGTACGCGCGCACCAGGTCGTTCATCCGGCTGGTGAGGTCCTCCCCGATCGGGGGGAGCGTCAGCACGGCGACCCGCGTCCCGGTGGCCGCGGTGAGTCGCTGCAGGATCAGGTCGAGGTGCTCGGCGTACCACGCCAGGGTGGGTTCGGATCCCGGCGGCAGGGTCCGCGCGTAGCGGGCCCGCCAGGCCTCGTCGAGGTGGGCGTTGACGTCGTTGGTGCCGATCAGCACCGTCACGACGTCGGGCCGCAGTGCGAGGACGGGGTCGAGCCGCTGCGCCAGGTGGTGGGCGAGGTCGCCGTTGACACCGCCGTTGTGGAAGCGGGCCCGACCGCGGTGGCGCCGCGCGAGGATCCGCACGTAGTCCGCGCTGGCGTTGCCCCGGGTGATGCTGTCCCCCAGGCACGCCACGAGGGGCAGGTCGACCGCCGGTTCTCCTCGACGCACGGGGGTGAACCTACCCCGGGACGCCACGGCCGGCGGCGGCCTCCACCGCCGCTGCGAGGGCGTCGTAGCCCACGGGCGCCGCGAGGGTGCGCACCGTGGCCAGGCCCAACGAGCCCTGCCCCCGCCCGACGACCGTGGCGCGGTCGAGCACGTGGAACTCCCACTGGCCCACGTCGAGCGGGTCGTAGGCGTCGTGCTCCTGCGCTGCCTGGAGGCACAGCACGTCCACGTCGGCGTTGAAGGTCGCCTCCCGGCTGCGTCCGGCGACGGGGACCCAGGTGCGTCTCCGCAGACCGGTGAACACGACGCGCGTGCGTTCCGCCTGCGCCCAGGACTGCAGGAAGGCGCTGGCCTTCACCTCGACCCGGACGCCGGCGGGGGTGAGGACGTCGTGGTCGTGCCAGTCGGGCATCGGGGCGAGCACCCCGAGCGCGCGGGCCACCAGCCACTCGGCGAGCACGCCGCGCAGGGTGTTGGAGCGCAGGTCGCCGGCGGCGTAGCGCCAGAAGTCCACCACGGTGGCATCGAGGCCCCGGAAGGGTTCGGCGCCGGAGGGGACGGCCGGTGGGGGCGGGTCGACGCGGGGTGGCATCACGGCGCGACCGTAGCCGCGACCTCCGACACCGGGCACCGAAGTCATCTTGATCGCTGCACTTACGAAATATTTACCCCGCGGTGTGATCCACGCCCTATCCCGGCCGCCGCGACCGCGCGCACCGTGGAGGCGGGTCTCGGGCACCCGCGGTCCGGCGACCCCCGTCACCGCACGACGCCGACGTCGTGCGCCTCATCCAGGAGAGCCGCCCATGTGGACCACCGCGCAACGCCGCCGCCTCACCGAGACCCCGTACGCCGATGCCCTGGAGCGCCACGCCAGCGCCGGCATCGCCAACTTCCACGCCCTCCCGATCGGCTCCCTGGCCCACGCGCCCGACCCCGAGGACTCCCGCCACGCCCGGCAGACGCTGCGCCTGTTCGGCACCGAGCTGCTGGCCACCCAGATGACGCTGGGCTCCCCCGAGCTGGACTCCTTCTTCCGCGCCCACCGCACCCTGGCCCGCACCCGCCGGCTCACCGCGGAGGCCTTCGGGGCCGACGAGACCCACTACGTCACCACCGGCACGACCGGGGCCAACCAGATCGCACTCGAGGCCCTGCGCGTGCAGGGGGCGCGCGTGCTGGTCGACCGCTCGACCCACCAGTCGGTGCACTACGCCCTGGACCGGCTCGGCGCCGAGGTGACCCACGCCGCCACCGCACCCGACGACGCCGAGCACGGCGTCATCACCGCGCTGCGGCGCGCGGCGGCCGAGGGCGCGCCGTTCGACGTCGTCGTGATCGGGGTGTCGGCCTACGACGGGGCGCTGGTGCAGATGCGCCGCTTCCTGGCGGCGTTGCACGAGCTCACCGCCACCGCGGGCTGCCGGGTGCTGGTGGACGAGGCCTGGACCGCGATCCACGCCTTCCACCCGGTCCTGCGGCGCAACGCGGCGGTGCCGTGCATCCGCGAGGCCCTGGACGACCACCCGGACTGGCCGGCGTCGTTCCTGGTCACCCAGTCGGCGCACAAGTCGATGCTGGCGCTGCGCCAGGGCTCCTACCTGCACGTCGTGGGTCCGGAGTCGCTGCGCGCGGACGTGCACGCCGCGGTCTACCGGGTGCACACCACCAGCCCGTCGCTGCCGATCGTCGCCAGCCTCGACGTCGCCCGCGCCCACGCCGTCGCCGAGGGCGAGCGGCTGGTGGACCGGGCGCTGATCCTGGCCGACCGCATCCGCGACCTGGGGCACGCGACCCCCGGCCTCGCCGTGCACGAGCCGCTGCGCGGCGGGGGCGGGGCCTACCAGGTGGACCCGATGAAGGTGCACCTGCACCTCGGCAGCCCCGAGCGCGCCCACGAGGTGCGGCGCGAGCTGTTCGACGAGTACGGCGTGTTCGTCTCCCGCCAGGACGGCCCGACGCTGCTGTTCACCGTGCACGTCGGCGTCACCCCCGAGCAGGTCGACGTGCTCGCCGAGGGCCTCCAGGCGGTCTGCGGCGGGTCGGCGGCGCCCGAGAGCGTGCTGGGAGGTCGGTACGTCATCGCCTACCCGCCGGGCATCCCGCTGCAGGTGCCCGGCGAGCACCTCGCCGCACTGCCCGAGCGCCGAGCGGGCGAGGAGCTGTACTCCACCTTCTGAGGGCCGGCCGCGGTCCGGGCCGGCAGGACACCCGATGTTCATCCGCGGGTCCTAGCCTCGCCCCGACCGCGGCCGGAGGAGGGCGACGATGGACCACGCACCCGCGATCGGGCGCGCCCCCGAGGGCCGGCTGCTGCGCGGCATCGTCGTCGACCGCGCCCGTCACCACCGGCTGCGCCGCGACGCCGTCCTCGACCGCGCGCTGTCGACGCGCGGCCTGCGGGTGACGTACGCCGCCGCGGTCGCGCTCGGCACGGCCGGCGCGCTCGCGCAGGGCTGGCCCTGGATCGCGCTCGCGGCGCTCGGACCGGCGCTGCCGCTCGCGTGGTGGTGGTACGCGCAGGGGCGGACGATGCGCGCCGGTCTCGACGTCGGCCAGCGGCTGGAGGTGCGGCGCAGCCCCGAGGGCGAGCTGCTGCTCACCGACGTCACCGGCACCGTGCGGCTACCTCCCGGAGCGCTCGAGGACGCCGTCCGGTGGCGGAGCCTGCTGCTCCTGGCCCTCGGCCCCACCGCGGGCGCCGAGGGCGCGCCGCCGCGCTTCGTGGTGCCGGCGGAGACGTTCACCGACGCCGAGCTGGAGGAGATGCTCACCGACCACACCGACCACACCGGCCACACCGACCACACCGGCCACACCGACGCCGCCGCGGGGCCGGCCGGCGCCACGACGTCGCTGCAGATCACCCCGCCGATCGCCCGGCTGCTCGCGCGCACCGCGCGCCGACTGGCCCTCGGCTCCGAGGACGTCCTGGGCTGGTGGCTGTGCTGCCTGGTGCCGATCGTGGTGGCGGCGCTGATCGGCTCACCGGAGGCGATCGCGATCACCGCGCTGGTCTGCGGCGGCAGCGCGGTCACCACGACCGTGGCCGAGGTGGTGACCGCGGACGCGCGCATCGGGTCCCGGTTCCCACGCGGGCGACACGTCGCGCTGGTCGGCGACGCCGAGGGCTGTCGGATCCTCCGGGCCGGGCACAGCAGCGGGATCGCCTGGGCGACCTTCGACGCCCACCGGGTGTGCGACGACGTCGTGCTGCTGCGCCGCGAGCGTCGGTTCCCGCGGCCGACGGTGATCACCGTGCTGCCGATCGGGCTGGTGGACCCCGCCGTGCTGGCCCACCTCACCGGGGCACTCCCCCGTCGCTTCTGAGCCTGGCATCCTCGCCGCATGGGATGGGTGGCGCAGGCCGAACTCTGGGCGTGGCGCGAGGACCGTCCCGACGCGTGGGTCTTCCTCACCCTGCCCGCCGAGATGGGTGAGGACGTCCGCGACCTCGCCGGTCCGCGCACCGGCTTCGGCTCGGTGCCGGTGGTGGTCACGATCGGTGCCACGACCTGGCGCACCTCGGTCTTCCCCTCCGCCGAGGGCTACGCGCTGCCGCTCAAGCGGGCCGTGCGGCGCGCGGAGGGCCTGGAGGTCGGTGACGTCGTGACGGTCGAGGTCGAGCTGGCCTGATCCGGCGTCACCCGGCCGGCTATGACCTCGCTCACCTTCCTCCGCGGCGCATGACACCGGAAGTTCATTGCCTGTATTTTCGTGCGGGCAATCGACTTCCGCTCTCGCGCGGACATCCCCGAAGGAGGAGCGGTGACCACCGACGCTCTCAGCACCCTCACCGATCCGGTGATCCTGTTCTTCGTGCTCGGCCTCGTCGCCGGCGCGGTCCGCTCCACCCTCGAGATCCCGGCGCCGGTCACCCGGTTCCTCTCGCTCTACCTGCTCATGGCCATCGGCTTCAAGGGGGGCCAGGCCCTGGCGGCCAGCGGGGTCACCGCCGAGGGCGTCGTCGTGCTCGGCCTCGCCCTGGTGCTGTCACTGACCATCCCCACCCTGGGCTACCGGGTGCTGCGCGGTCGGGTGCCGGCCGCGGACGCCGCCGCCATCGCGGCCACCTACGGGTCGGTGAGCGCGGTGACCTTCGTCGCCGCCTCGCAGTTCCTCAGCGCGCGCGGCGAGGCCGTCGGCGGGCACATGACGGTCGCCCTGGTGGTGATGGAGACCCCCGCGATCGTGCTGGCGGTCGTGCTCGCGAACCGGGCGCGGAGCCGGCGCGTCGTGGTCACCCGGGAGCCGGTCGCGGCGGGCGTCGGAGGCGTGGCGACGTCCACCCCGACGGCCGCGGGCCCGCTCTCCGTCGAGACTCCGACCACGCCACCGCGGATCGGCGCCCTGCTGCGCACCGCGTTCACCGAGGGCACCTTCGTGCTGCTGGTGGGCTCGCTGGTGGTCGGCGCGGCCTCCGGCTCGGCGGGCGCGGAGGCGATGTCCCCGTTCGTGGTCGACCTGTTCAAGGGGCTGCTGGCCTTCTTCCTGCTCGACCTCGGCCTGGTCGTGGCGCGCCAGCTGCGCGAGGTGCGGGCGATCACGCCGTTCCTCGCCGGCTTCGCGCTCGTGACGCCGCTGGTGGGCGCCGCCCTCGCCCTGACCCTCGGCGCCCTCGCCGGTCTGGGCCTCGGCGACCTCACCCTGCTGATGGTCCTGGCCGCCAGCGGCTCCTACATCGTGGTGCCGGCGATCGCCCGGGTCGCGATCCCCGAGTCGCTGCCCTCGCGGTACCTCACGATGGCCCTGGGGTTCACCTTCCCGTTCAACATCGTGGTGGGCATCCCGCTCTACCACCACCTGGCCGGGCTGGTGGCGTGATGACGACGCAGCTGCTGGAGGGTCGCACGATCCTGGTGACCGGCGTCGTCACCACCGGGAGCATCGCCTACGGCGTGGCCCGCCGCGCGCTCGCGCAGGGGGCGCGCGTGGTCCTCACCGGGCTCGAGCGGGACCTGGAGAAGGCGCGGTCCGCAGCGGCGTCGCTCGGCGTCGACGACGTGCTGCCCTATGACGCCACCGATCCGGAGGCCGTCGACGCCGTGGTCGAGGCGATCCGGGTCCGCGTCGGTCACCTCGACGCCGCGCTGCACGCGATCGCGTTCGCCCCGCGGGCCGCGCTGTCCGGCGACATGGTCGGGGTCGACCCCGTAGGCCTGGAGAAGGCCTTCCGCACCAGCACGGTGTCCTACGCCGAGACCGCCCGGATCCTCCAACGGCTCGCGCCCGCCTCCGGCGCCAGCCTGGTCGGGCTGGACTTCGACGCCACCGGCGCGTGGTCGGTCTACAACTGGATGGGGGTCTGCAAGGCCGGGCTGGAGTCATTGAACCGCTACCTCGCCCGCGACCTGGGGCGCCTCGGTATCCGCGCGAACCTCGTGGCGGCCGGACCGATCCACACCCGGGCGGCCGGCGGCATCCCCGGCTTCGAGGACCTGCTCGACGCCTGGGCCGAACGTGCCCCGCTGCCCTGGGACCCGCACGACGTCGACCAGGTGGCCGACACCGTCTGCTTCCTCTTCTCCGACCTCGCCCGCGCGGTCACCGGGGAGATCCTCCACGTCGACGGCGGGTACCACGCGATGGCGGCGCCGCTGCGGCGCCGCGACGGGGCCGGCTGAGGCCCGGTCGCTCCGGGGGCACGGCCGGGGCGGGATGGTCCGCGGCTGTCAGGCTGCCGTCAGGTGACGACGGCAGCCTGCTGCCCATGAGCACCACGACGACGCGGCCCCGGTCCGCCACCCTGCTGCTGAACAAGGTCCCGGAGGTCACCCTCTGGTTCTGGATCATCAAGATCCTGTGCACCACCGTGGGCGAGTCCTTCGCCGACTACATCAACGAGACCCTCGGGTTCGGCCTCACCAACACCACCCTGCTCTTCACCGCGGTGTTCGCCGTCGTCCTCACCGCCCAGGTCAGCGCCCGCCGCTACGTGCCCGGGCTGTACTGGCTCACGGTCGTGGTCGTCAGCGTCACCGGCACTCTCTACACCGACATCCTCACCGACCGGCAGGCCGTGCCGCTGTGGATCAGCTCCACGGTGTTCGCGGTGCTGCTCGCAGCGGTGTTCGGCATCTGGTTCGCCCGCGAGCGCACGCTGTCGATCCACAGCATCGTGACCCGCCCCCGCGAGGCGTTCTACTGGCTCGCGGTCCTGGTGACCTTCGCGCTCGGCACCGCCACCGGCGACTGGACCCTCACCCTCACCGGCTGGTCGCCGGGCGTGTCGGTGCTGCTGCCCGCGACCCTGATCGGTCTCACCGTCGTCCTGTGGCGCTCGGGCGCCCACCCGGTGCTCTCGTTCTGGGTGGCCTACATCCTCACCCGCCCGCTGGGGGCCAACATCGGCGACTTCCTGGCCTCCCCCCACGCCGACGGCGGCGCCGGGCTCGGCACGCTCGGCACGAGCCTGGTGTTCCTGGGCGCGATCCTGGCCACGGTGGTCCACCTCAGCGTCTCGCGGGTCGACGTGATCGACACCCCGACGGACGCTGCCGCTGCTCCCACCGACCGGTCGCGCGAGCAGCGCGCACTGGCGGGCTTCGCCGTCATGGCGGTCGCCACCGCCGCCCTGCTCACCTACACCGACAGCCGCCCCCACGTCAGCGCCCTGGACGACGCCCCAGCGCCGAGCTGCAGCTCCGGCTCCGCGCCGGCCGACGACGCCGCCGCGCACGGTCTGGTCGTGACGGCCTTCCCCGCCGACGACATCGCCCGCTTCACCGGGCTGACGGCCGCGATCACCTCGGCGGTCGACGCCGGCGACACCGCAGGCGCCGCGGCGGCTGCCACCGACCTGGAGACCGCCTGGGACGACCGCGCCGACGCCCTCACCGCCGCCGACTGCGGGGCCTGGACCTACGTCGACCAGCGGATCGACCCCGTCCTCGCCGCGGTGCGCACCTCCACCCCCGATCGCGCCACCGAGGACGCCGCCCTCGCCCGCCTCACCGCCACCCTGGGCGGCTGAGCGGGGCAGGCTCACCCGGGCTTCCTCGTCACATCGTGGCGGGGAAGCGTCGCGAGCTCGCGACGAGCATGATCAGGACGAACAGTCCGACGACGGCCGCGAGCAGCAGCTCGCGGCCGGTCCGTCGGCGCGAGGGCACCGCGAGCAGCGAGACCCCCGCCACCGCTGCACCGATGGGCAGCACGAGGATCGGCACCACCAGCTGGAGCACCACCGAGAGCACCCCGATCCCGCCGCCCAGGCCCAACGCACGCCCGAAGGAGATCGGCGGCTCGGCCCGCGGCAGCCCCACCACCGTGACCGGCCCCCCGCTCGCCAGCTGGTTCGGCGCCAGCACCCGCAGCAGCAGCGTCACCGTCGCCGGATCGGCGACCACGACGACGTCGCGGAAGCGGTCCACCAGGGCGTGCTCGCGCACGAGCGCGTCGAGGCGGTGGCCGCGATCGACGTCGGGGAAGCGCACGGGCGCCAGCTCCAGCTCGGGCTTCACGCTCCCCGCCACCGCCCGCGCCGCCGACTCCGCCACGCCCTTCGCCTCCGCGGTCGGCGCCGTCAGCACCAGTGCCCCACGGTCCGCACATCGCCGCAACCGACCGACGTCCTCGGGCCCGGCCACCGCGCTCACGACGGTGATGCGCTGGGAGTCGGCCACGTCCCGACGATATCGCCGCGCCGGCAGCGTCCGACCCACCCGAACGCCGACATGGTCCCCAGGGCGTCTAGGCATCGTGGTCGGAGCCAGCGAAGCCGAACTACTTCTCTCTGCTCGGGAACCGCCCCACATGGCAACAGGGCCTGATCTGCATTCCTGCAGGTCAGCCCCCTGTTCTTGTAGCGGGGGCAGGGTTGGAACCTGCGACCCCTGGACAAGGTAGGCCACTTGCCCGCTGGTACTCGCCAGTGCCCGTTGCAGCGCATCTCTGCTGGTGACGGCCGAGGAACGGCACTCTGACAGTGCTCACGGTCACCCGCCGATGCCCGCTGCTGCTCGATGACCTCGGGCCCACGAATGGCCCACGGTCGAATCCTGGCTACGGCAGCAAGGTCAGGTAGTCGACGTGACGCGGTCGAACATTCGGGAAGTGCCGGTGGTCGAGGGTGGCGACTTCGTTGACCTTGAGCCGTTCGGCGATAGCGATCACCGAAGCGTCGGTCGTTCCGAGCGGAAAGTCCCGGTAGCTGTCGACGAGCTCGATGATTCGGGGCAGGTCCTCGACGACGAGGTCGACCAGCGCCAGGTCGGCGTCTGCGAAGGCCTGCAGGAACATGAGCTCCTGGTCGGTTCCGCCTTGCTTCTGGATGGCGTAGGCAACCTCGGCAACGACGGTCTGCGGTACCAACAGCTTCTCGGAGTTGAGGTGCAGGGCTGCGAACATGTCGACGCATCGACGGTGGTCACGATCGTCTGCGATCGCGGCGGCGATCAGCGGACCCGAGTCCACCAGGATCATCCGCGGAAGTCCTGGCCGAATCCTGCCTCGGCGAGCAAGTCATCGACCCGGCTGGCGTTGTCAGTGCGCCCGTTGGCTGCATGCTTGATGCTGCCGAAGAACGCTGGCGGCCAGGAGCGGTTGCCGTGCGGCTTCCGGGAATCGAGCGCGCGAGCCGTCGACAGAAGTGTGCTCACCTCTGCTTCGGGGAGCTCTTCGATGAGGTGCATGAGCTCCTCGCGTGCTTCTGACATGCCCCCGATTCTACCGTCACGACTGGGTGTCGCTGCGGTTCCACGCCGCCCCGCTTCGACCGGCGACGCGCGCGACGTGCTAGCCCGGTCCACGATCCGCTCGTCGTCGGCCCCTGATCGAATCTCGGCCCGGTCAGAGCTGCGGGTCGACCGGCTCGGACTCCAGAGCGAGAACGGCGAACACCGACTGGTGAGCCTTCCAGAGCGGCTCGCATCCGACGAGGGCGGTGAGCGCCTCGATGCCGAGTCCGAGCTCGTGCTGCCATGTTGTGAACCTCCGTGTCGATGATGTGATCGATCTACGTACGGCTCTGACGCGACTCATGACTGCGTTGTCGTCGGAGGTGTAGTCACACTCCGCCATCAACGACCAGAGGCCGCCTCCAGCATCTGCTGGAAACGGCCCCTGAACTGGTACATCAACTTGTAGCGGGGGCAGGATTTGAACCTGCGACCTCTGGGTTATGAGCCCAGCGAGCTACCGAGCTGCTCCACCCCGCGTCGGTGAACAGAACGTTACCGGGCCCGTCGGCGGGGACCAAATCGGGGTCCCCGCCGACGGGCCGCGGCTCAGCCGGCGGGCGTCGCGGAGGCCGACTCCGAGGGAGTGTCGGCCGGGGTGTCGGCAGCAGCGCCGCCGTCACGCGCCCGGAGCTGGTCGCGCAGGGCGGCCACCTCCTCGAGCTTGCGCTGGGCCTCGGCGACCTTGTCGGCGTAGGTGGCCAGGTCGCCGTCGGCGAGTGCGGCGTCGGCGTCGTCGAAGGCCTGCAGGGCGGCGGCGAGGGCGGCGTCGAACCGCTGCTGGAGCGAGCCCGAGGGGGTCCCGTCGCCGTTGCCGGAGCCGTTGTCGGTCCCGGTGCCGTTGCCGTTGTCGCCGCCGTCGCCGCCGTCACCGGGGTCGACCGGGGTGACCGATCCGCCGTCGGTGAACAGGACCTCGATGGCCTCCTGCAGGTTGCTGCCGTAGCCGACGTCCTCGCCGTAGCGCACCAGCACCAGCCGCAGCTCGGGGTAGGACGCCGTGGTGCCCTGGCTCTGGGCGTAGACCGGCTGCACGTTCATCATCTCGCCGTTGAGCGGGAAGGTGAGCATGTTGCCGTAGGTCACCCGGGCCCCGGAGTTGCGCAGCGGCAGCAGCAGGCTGTTGATCGCGTCGTTGTTGACGAACTCGTTGGCGACCTGGCCGGGACCCGGCGTCTGGTTGCTGGAGTCGGCGTCGACGTTGGCCAGCTCGACGACGCGCATCGTGCCGTAGTCCTCGCTGGTGCCGTCGGAGTTCACCTGGATGAAGGAGGCCAGGTTGTCGCGGTTGAACGGCACGTACACCGAGGTCAGCGCGAAGTTGCGGCCACCCTCGCCGTCGCTCACGAACAGCCGGTACGGCGCCTGGTAGGTGCCCGGGCTCTGCGGGTCGACCGGCACCTCCCAACGGTCGTTGTTCTCGTACCAATTCCGGGCGTCGGTGACGTGGTAGCGGGCGAACTGGTAGCGCTGGACCTTGAACAGGTCCTCGGGGTAGCGCACGTGGTCGAGCAGCTGCTCCGACATCTCCGACTTGTCCTTCACCGTGCCGGGGAAGGCGCTCTCCCACGCACGCAGGATCGGGTCGGTCTCGTCCCACTCGTAGAGCGTCACCTCGCCGGTGTAGGCGTCCACGGTGGCCTTGACGGCGTTGCGCATGTAGTTGATCTCGTCGGTGGGCAGGGTCTGCAGCCCGACGTTGGTCTGCAGCGCGTCCTCGATCATGGTGTCGAAGGACTCCCGCTGCGAGTTCGGGAACCGGTCGGTGGTGGTGTAGCCGTCGAGGATCCACAGGATCCGGCCGTCGACCACGGCCGGGTACGGGTCGGCGTCCACCGTCAGCCACGGCGCGACCTTCTCGACGCGGTCGGCCGGGTCGCGGTTGAACAGCACCTTGGAGTTCTCGTTGACCCGGCCCGAGAGCAGGAAGTTGGGCTCACCGAACTTGATCGCGAACATCAGCTTGTTGAACGCCGAGCCCACCCCGGCGTCGCCGGGGCCGTCGAAGGTCGTGGTGGAGCCGAGGTCGGAACCGGGCACCGGCAGGTTCAGCTCGACGTCCTCGTCGTCGCTGCTGGCCTTGCCCACCACCGAGTAGTCGGGGCTCTGCTCGCCGTAGTAGATGCGGCTCTCGAAGTCCCCCAGCTCCTCGGACAGGTCGTCCTCACCGCTGAGGCCCTGCGCCCACTCGATCGGGGCCGCCGACTGGTCGTCCGAGGACGTCGACAGCGCGCCGTCCTTGTCGCGCTGGTTGGCGTAGGCGGCGATGATGCCGTTGCCGTGGGTGTACACCGTGGCCAGGTTCGACCAGTTGCGCGACGACGCCTCCAGGCCGTCCTGGCTCAGCTCGCGCACGCCGAGCACCAGCGCCCGGTCCTCACCGTCGATGGAGTAGCGGTCGACGTCGAGCACCGGCGCCACGGAGTAGTAACCGCGCTGCTGCTGCAGGTTCTCGAAGGCCGGGGACACCAGCTTGGGGTCCATCAGCGGCACCGAGCGCGTGTTGGACTGCAGCAGCTCGGCCGGCAGCGTCTGCGCGGCGCTCGCGGCGTCCAGCGGCGCGGAGTCGGCGTCCTGCAGGTCGTAGGCCTGCCGGGTGGCGGCGATGTTGGCCTGGATGTAGGGCTCCTCCTTGTCCGCTTCGGAGGGGTTGACCTGGAACTGCTGCACGATGGCGGGGAAGATCATGCCGATCAGCACCGCCGAGAGCGCCAGCAGCGCGAGGCCCACCGACGGCAGCTGCCAGGTGCGGCGCCAGATGTTGAGGAAGAACAGCACCGCGCAGATCGCGGCCACACCGACCAGGATGTTGCGGGCCGGCAGCACCGCGTTCTCGGCGGTGTAGTTCATGCCCGTGAACAACGAGTTCTGGTTGGTGACCAGGTCGAAGCGGTCGAGGTAGTAGTCCACCGCCTTGACCAGCACGAACAGGCCCAGCAGCACCGAGAGCTGCACCTGCGCCGGCCCCGAGAGCCGGTCGCGCGTGGCCTGCAGCCGGATGCCGCCGTAGAGGTAGTGGGTCACCATGCCGGCCAGCAGACCGATCACGAGCGAGGCGAGCAGGAAGTCCACCACGAAGTGCTGCCACGGCAGCGTGAAGACGTAGTAGCCCAGGTCGCGGTCGAAGTAGGGATCGTTGGTGCCGAAGTCCTGGGCGTTGCGCCACAGCAGGTAGGTGCGCCAGTGGCCGACACCGGAGGCGCCCGCGAACGCACCGATCACCGCGGCCACCGCGACGACCAGCCACACCCGGATCGGGGTGACGGCGTCGCGGTAGCGGTCGAGGTTGTTCTGCTCCCGGCTGTTGGGGCGGAACAGCGGACGGAAGCGGTAGGCGAGGTAGATGTTGGCGGCCACGATGCCGCCCATCACGAGGCCGAAGACGAAGAACAGCCCGACCCGGGTCCACAGCAGGGTGGAGAAGACGTCGCCGTAGCCGGCGGAGTTGTACCAGAGCCGGTCGGTGTAGATCGCGGAGAAGCCGGTCAGCCCGAAGATGCCGACCACCACCACGGCGGCGGTGATCAGCAGGGCGCGGGGGCGCCTGTTGGCCGTGGCCGCACCTCCCCCGGGGCGTCGCGGGTCGTCGTCGAAGAGGTCACTCACGGCATCTCCTGGTCGTGGTGCGTGGCGGGCGGGTCGAGCGGGTCGTGCAGGTCAGGGGACCCCGGCGGGTCGGGGGCCTCGAGCGGGTCGGCCGGCGCGGTCGCCCGGGGCGGCAGCGGGTCGAGGTCGAGGGTGGCGCGCAGCAGGGTGAGCAGACCGGGCACGAGGTCGATCCCGCCCACCACCGAGGCGTCGTCGTCGTGGGCACGCAGCCGCAGCGCGCAGTAGGTGGAACCGGTGCGGGTGGCGCCGGCCACGATCCGCACCTCCTGACGGTCGGGGTGCTCGCTGGCGTAGGCGCGGGCGGCCACGGGGTCCTCGGGCACCGCGACGTCGGCGCCCGGCGGCAGCACGAGGCGCTCCACCACCACGGCGCAGCCCGTGACCGAATCGGGCCACTCGATCTGCTCCAGCAGCTGCTCCAGCGGCTGGTCGGGACCCACCTGGTCCTGCTCGACGGCGGTGAGCGACCCGGCGGAGTCGGAGCCGTCGAGTCCCATCGCGGCGGCGAGCGCGGGCTCGGAGGCCACCAGCGCGGCGGTGTCGACCAGCGCGTAGAGCCGGCCGGGCTGGTCCCAGCCCTCGGCGGCGAGGTGCTGCTCGATCTCCAGCACCGCCGCGGCCAGGGCCGGGTCGGCGTCGAGGTCGCCCCAGCGGGGGTCGGCGGAACGTTCGGTCATGAGGCGGCCCGCACGGCGTCGGCGTCCTCGCAGGACGGCAGGTCGGCGTCGGGGTCCTGGGCGTACTCCTCCAGTGCCAGCCGCACCTCGTGCATGGTGGTGGCCATCATCAGCCGCATGTCGCCGTTGTTGTCGGCGGCCAGGGCGTCGGCGCAGTTGTCGATCGGCACGAGGAACAGGTCGGCGCCGTCGTCGCGGGCACCGGCGATCTTCTGCTGGATGCCGCCGATGGGGCCGACGCTGCCGTCGGGCGCGATCTCCCCGGTGCCGGCCACGTCGCGCCCCCCGGTGAGCGAGCCCGGGGTGAGGGTGTCGTAGACCGCGAGGGAGAAGATCAGGCCCGCGCTGGGACCGCCGATGTTCGGGTCGATGTCGATCGACACGTCGAAGGGGAAGTCGTAGTCGTAGCCGGGCTGGATGCCGATCACGGGCACGCCGTCGGCGGGCACGGTGCGCACCGTGACGGTCATGGGCTTGCCCATCCGCTCGATGCCGATGCGCAGCTCGGTGCCGGCGGGCTGGCTGCGGATCGCGGAGACCAGGGCGCGGTCGTCCTCGATCGCGGTGCCGTCCACCGAGCGCAGGATGTCGCCCACGACGAGCTTGCCGTCGGCGGGCAGGCCGTCGGTGACGCCGGCGACCTTGAGCACCTGCGGCACCTCGATCCCCATCTCGCGCAGCGCGACCTCCACCGCGGAGTCCTGGGAGGTCGCCATCTGCTCCGCGCCCTCCTGGCGGCTGCTCTCCGGCGTCTCGTCGGGGGCGTGCACGACGTCGTAGGGGTAGACCGCACGGTCGGAGTCGAACCAGTCGGTCATCAGCTCGAACAGCGAGAGCCCCGGGGTCTCCCCCGGCGAGGCGGGCTGGCTCACCGCCACGGTGGTCATCCGCAGCTCGCCGTCGTCGCGGTACACCGGGTGGCCCGCGACCTGGATGACGTCGGTGGCGTCGGTGCCGCTGGGGCCCCCGAGGGCGGCGGTGGTGCCGAGCACGTCGAGGGTGCCGCCGGGCGAGTAGGTGGCGAAGAAGAGCTTCTGGGTGCCCACGAACACGAGCAGAGCGAGGATCGTGGGCACCGCGAGGAACGCCGCCACCAGGCGTTGTGTCATGGCCTCACTGTCCCAGATCGACCCAACACCCGCTCAGGTGGCGGGCCGCTCGCGCTTGGCGCGCCTGCCGACGTGCGCTCAGGGCGTCCGCCGCCGGGTGGCGCCCGGCCAGCGGCGCCGTCGCGGCTCCAGGGCGCGCGCCATGCGCCGCAGCGAGGCGTCGCGGTCGACCTCGCGCCGGGCCCGGCGACCCAGCCACCCCACCCAGGCCATCGCGACCGCGGTCACGAGGACCGCGGGCAGCAGCCAGAGCAGGACGAGCACCCTGCCCAGACTAGGGCGCGCGCGAGCGGGCGGGCGGCAGCCGTCACGGCGTGCCGACCCACTCCTCGGTGCCGTCGGCGAAGAGCTGGTGCTTCCAGATCGGGACCTCGGCCTTGAGGGTGTCGATGAGGTCGCGGGTGGCGTCGAAGGTGGTGCCGCGGTGGGCGGCCGCCGTGCCGACGACCACCGCGATGTCGCCGATGCCGAGGGCACCCACCCGGTGCACCGCGGCGACGCCGTCGACGTCGTGGCGGGCCGCCACCAGCTCGCACACCTCGCGCAGCCGCGCGAGCGCGGTGGGATGGGCGGAGTAGTCGAGCCCGGACACGCCCTTGCCGCCGTCGTGGTCGCGCACGCGGCCGACGAAGAGGGTGACGCCGCCGTCGGCGTCGTCGTCGAGGCTGGCGAGCACCTCCTCCACCGACAGCGGGGTGTCGTGGATAGCGGCGAGTCGTACGGGCTGCCCGGTCACGCGGCGAAGCCTAGGGCGTCGCCGGGTGACCCGCGACACACGGGTGGGTGCGCGTAGGGGCCCTGAGTACCGTGGAACCCATGAACGACCGCTCCGACGACACCCCCGGCGACTCCGGGGACCAGCCCAACCCCTTCAAGGGCACTCCGTTCGAGCAGCTGTTCAGCCAGATCCTCGGTCCCGGCGGGCTCGGCGACCTCGGCGGCCTGCTCGGCGGCCTGGCCGGTCCCACCGGTGCCGGCGGCGGTGGCATGCCCTTCGGGTTCGCGATGCCCGGCGCCACGGGCGGTGGCTCCGCGCCCGACCTGGGCGCCCTGCTCGGCCAGTTCCAGGCGTTCATGCAGCCCCACGACGGGCCCCTGAACTGGAACGCCGCGGCCGACCTCGCCCGCAAGACCGTGGCCCAGCAGCCCGACCCCTCCCCCACCTCCAAGCAGAGCGACGCCGTGGCCGACGCCGTGCGGCTGGCCGACCTCTGGCTCGACGAGACCACCACCTTCCCCTCCGGCGTCACCGGCACGGCCGCCTGGAGCCGCGCGGAGTGGATCGTCGGCACCCTCGAGGTCTGGAAGGTGCTGGTCGCGCCGGTGGCCGAGCAGTCCACCAAGGGGCTCAGCGGCGCCCTCCCGCCGGAGGCCCAGGCGATGGCCGGCCCGCTGCTCGGGATGATCGGCAAGGCGATGGGCGCCATGATGGCCGGCCAGATCGGCTCCGGCCTGGGCGAGCTCGCCGGGGAGGTGCTGAGCGCCTCCGACGTCGGCCTGCCGCTGGGCGCCCCCGGCCGCGCCGCCCTCGTGGTCGGCAACGTCGCGGAGTTCGCGGCCGGCCTCGACGTCCCGCAGGAGGACGTGCTGCTCTACCTCGCCCTGCGCGAGGCCGCCCACCAGCGGCTCTTCGCCCACGTGCCGTGGCTGCGCCAGCACCTGCTCGACGCCGTCACCGACTACGCCTCCGGGGTGGAGATCAACGTCGAGAGCCTGCAGCAGCGGATGGAGGAGCAGATGCGGGGCATCGACCCCTCCGACCCCTCCTCGATCCAGCGCGCGATGGAGGGCGGGATGTTCGACCTGCCCGAGTCGCCGCAGCAGAAGGCCGCCCTGGAGCGCCTCGAGATCGCGCTCGCGCTCGTGGAGGGGTGGGTCGACGAGGTCGTCGGCCTCGCCACCGCCGAGCGGATGCCCACCGCCGCCAAGCTGCAGGAGGCCGTGCGCCGTCGTCGCGCCGCCGGTGGTCCCGCCGAGCAGACCTTCGCCGCCCTCGTCGGGCTCGAGCTGCGCCCGCGCCGGCTGCGCGACGCCTCGGCGCTGTGGGGCTCCCTGCGCACCCGTCAGGGCCTCGAGGCCCGCGACGGCGTGTGGATGCACCCGCACCTGCTGCCCACCGCCGCCGACCTCGACGACCCGCTGGGCTTCCGCGAGGGCGCCACGCTGGAGGAGTTGAGCGAGGACGAGTTCGACGCCGAGCTGGCCAAGCTGCTCGACGGCGACCTGCCCCCCACCGACGGGCCGGAGAGCCCCGAGGCCGGGGACGCGTGAGCGCGACCGACTCCGCCACCGACGCCCTCCCCCACGACACCCTCCACGAGGACGCCCTGGCCGCCCTGGAGACGTGGCGGGCGCCGGACGCCGACCAGGAGGAGCTGCGTCGGCGCTACGTCGCCCACCTGCGGGCGCATCATGACGGTCTGCGCCGCTCGTGCCGTCCCGACCACCTCACCGCCTCCACCCTCGTGCTCAGCCACGACGGCGCCCGGGTGCTGCTCACGCTCCACGCCAAGGCGCGCCGCTGGTTCCAGTTCGGCGGCCACTGCGAGGCCGGCGACACCTCGCTGGCGGCGGCGGCGCTGCGGGAGGCGCGCGAGGAGTCCGGCGTGCGGGACCTTGAGCTCGACCCGGTGCCGGTGCACCTGGACGAGCACGAGGTCGCGTTCTGCCGCGCCGACCCCGACGCCGTGCCGTCGGGCGGCGACGCCGGCGGGCTGGTGCACCACCTCGACGTCCGCTTCCTCGCCGTCGCCCCCGCCGGCGCCGAGCACGCGGTGAGCGAGGAGTCCCTCGACGTGCGCTGGTTCCCCGTCGACGCGCTGCCCGAGGCCGAGCTCGCGCCGCTGGTGCGTCTGGCGCGGGAGCGCCGGGCGGCCGCCCCGACGCCCTGAGCCGCCCTGAGCCGCCCTTGAGCCGCGCCGGCTAGTCCTCGAACTCCGAGGGCGGGCGCACCGCGGAGGCCTCCGACCAGCCGAGCAGGTAGCCCTGGGCCTTGCGCGACTTGGGGTAGCGGTCCACCCACGCCCAGAACGCGGCGTCGTGGCGCGGCTCGAGGAAGTGCGCCAGCTCGTGCACCAGCACGTAGTCGAGCACCCAGCCGGGCATGCCCTGCAACCGCTCCGAGACGCGGATGGTGCCGTCGGCCGGGGTGCAGGAGCCCCAGCGCGAGTGCTGGTTGGCCACCCAGCGCACCGAGACGGGCTCGGCCAGGCCGCCGAGGTACTTGTCGCTCAGCGCGCGGGCGCGGCGGGTGAGGTCGTCGTCGCTGAGCTCGCTGCGGGCCTCGGCGCGCAGGATCTTGGCGACCATGGCCGTGACCCAGGTCTCCTCGTCGTCGGCGTCGAAGGAGGCGGGGATGAGCACGACGATCCGCTCGCCGTCGCGGTAGGCCGAGACCGTGCGACGACGCCGCTTGGACCGGCGGACCTCCACCGGGGGACGTCGTCGCGACATGCACGCAACCTAGAGCCGTCGGGCCGCCCAGGCCAGTAGCCGCTCCCGCGGCCAGGTGTTGACGATGCGCTCGGGGTCGATCCCCACGGCCTCGGCGCGCTCGCAGCCCAGGACCTGGAAGTCGAGCTGGCCGGGGGCGTGGGCGTCGGAGTCGATCGAGAACAGGCACCCGGTCTCGGCGGCGAGTTCGAGCAGCGCGGTGGGCGGGTCGCGGCGCTCGGGGCGGGCGTTGATCTCGACCGCGACCCCCTGCTCGGCGCACGCCTCGAACACCGCGCGGGCGTCGAAGCGCGACTCCGCGCGCCGCCCGCGCGCGCCGGTGACGAGCCGGCCGGTGCAGTGCCCCAGCACGTTGGTGAACGGGGAGCGGACGGCGGCGATCATCCGCCGCGTCATCGGTTCGGGGTCCATCGCGAGCTTGGAGTGCACGCTCGCCACCCGCAGGTCCAGCCGCGCTAGCATCTCCTCGGTCTGGTCGAGCGACCCGTCGTCGAGGATGTCGACCTCGATGCCGCGCAGCAGGCGGAACGGCTCCCCGCCGCCGGAGAAGTGCTCGTTGACGGCCGCGACGACGTCGAGCTGGCGCGCCAGGCGTTCCGCACTGAGTCCGCGCGCGACCTTCAGCCGCGGCGAGTGGTCGGTGAGCACGAGGTAGTCGTGGCCCAGCTCGAGGGCGGTCATCGCCATCTCCTCCAGCGGGGAGCCCCCGTCGCTCCAGTCGGAGTGGGAGTGCAGGTCGCCGCGCAGCGCCGCCCGGACCCGCGTGCCGCCCTGGGTGAGCGGGGCGCCGAACCGGGCCTCGGCGTCGGCCAGTCGCGGGGAGGGCTCGCCCCGCACGGCCGCCTCGATCACCGCCGCGGTGCTCGCCCCGATGCCCGGCAGGTCGGTGAGGGTGCCGGCGCGGGTCGCCGCGACGACGTCGTCGGGGGCCATGGCGGTCAGGGTCGCGGCCGCCCGTCGGTAGGCCTTGACCTTGTAGGTGTCCTCCCGGGCCCGCTCGAGCAGGAAGGCGATCCGGCGCAGCGCCGCGATCGGGTCCGCGCCGTGGTTCTCGGGCACCGCGTTCGTCGTGCTCACCGGCCCGTCCTCCCCAGGTTCTGCTCGTCCATCCCCATGTCCCGCGTCTTTCTCCCCAGGTTATCCACAGGCTGTGGGGCGTCGTCGTCCCGCCAGGACGACCGGGGATTGACGCGCCACCCCCGGGGTCCCTAGCGTGACGCCCACGGCCCCCGGGCCGCCCGAGGATGCTCGCAAGGGGAAGGCGAGTGTCCACACGGCGGCACGGGGGCTCTCTGCGTCCCGGCCACCGCGGTCCGGCCCCGACTCGGGCCCGACTCGGGCCCGACTCGGGACCGGTCAGCGGCCGGTGAAGCGCGGTGCCCGCTTGGCCTGGATCGCCGCGATCCCCTCCTGGAGGTCCTCGGTCGCCATCGTGATCGGCTGGGCCAGCGCCTCCCACTGCAGCGCCGACTCGAAGTCGGCGTGTCCGCCGTCGCGCAGGGCGAGCTTGGTGAGCTTGCTGGGGATCGGCGCCGTGGCGGCGATCCCGACGGCGGCGGCCAGGGACTCCTCGGCGAAGGTCTCGGCCGGGATCACGCGCGAGACCAGGCCCAGCCGCAGCGCCTCCTCCCCCGCCACCAGCCGGCCGGTGAGCAGCAGGTCGCGGGCGATCGCGGGGCCCACGACCTCGGGCAGCAGGTAGGTGCCGGCCATGCCGGGGTGCATGCCGAGGGTCACGAACGGCACCCCCAGCTTGGCGGTGGGCGTGGTGAACCGCAGGTCGCACGCCAGCGCCATGCACAGCCCGGCCCCGATCGCGGCCCCGTTGATGGCGGCGATGGTCGGCACCTCCAGCTGCCGGATCGAGAGCCACGCCCGGTAGAAGGGCAGCATCCGGTCGCGCAGCTGGTCGACGCTGAAGTCGGGATCGCCGGCGATCCAGGAGGTGTTCCCGCCCGAGCAGAACGCGCTGCCCTCCCCGGTCACCAGCACCGCACGCAGGCCGGGCTCGGAGCGCAGCGCCTCGACGGCCCGCACCCAGGAGGAGGTCATCTCCTCCGACATCGCGTTGCGCTGCTCGGGGTTGTCCAGCACCAGCCGCACGACGCCCGGGGCGGGTCGTTCGACCCGCAGGTGGGGAAGCTCCGACACCGGTTCCGGGGTGGTCGCCGGGGTGGTCGCAGGGGCGGCAGGGGTCGCGTCGGCGCTCATGGCGCGCACGCTACCGCCACGCCGCGCCACGCCGCGGGGCGCGGCTGCCGCACGCGGCGGCTCGGTGTGTCGTAGTGTCGTGCCCGCCTCGCGAGACGCGCGGGGGCGCGGCGGGCTTCCCTGAGGTCAGCACCCGTCGCACGTCAAGGTCCAGCGGCGGTGTCGCCGGTGGAGGATCAGGAAGCAGGAAATCATGGCGGAGACCTGGAGCGGCGAGTTCTACTGCGTCAAGTGCAAGGAGAAGCGCCAGGCCGACGGCGAGGTGAAGGTGAACGACAAGGGCACCAAGATGGCCAAGGCCGTCTGCCCGGTCTGCTCGACCAACCTCAACCGCATCCTCGGGAAGGCCTGAGCCACACCCCACGTCGACGACGGCGGTCGCCCCCGGGCGGCCGCCGTCGTGGCGTCTCCCGGCCGGACCGGTACTCGGCGATGCCCTCGCCCGACGGTCGCGGCCGGGGCCCTGTGGAGAGCCACCGACGACCTCGGCCCGAGCGTGCCAGGGTCGGCGCATGCGCCCGTCGGATCCCGCCCCGGCCTCCTCCCCCGCGACGACGTCGCCCCCCGGTGGGTCGCCGCTGCGCCTGCTGCCCGGCGTCCACGCGGTGCCGCGCGGTGACGGCTACCTCCACCTCGGTCTCGATCCGCCCCACCGCGCGGTCCTGCCCGACCGGCCCGAGGTGCACGCGCTCCTCGCCGCCCTGCGCTCGGAGTCGGGCCTGGTCGGCTCCCCTGATCCGGCGCAGTCCCCGGCCCTCGACGCCCTACGCGACGCCGACCTGCTGTGCGCCCCGGACCCGCCGCGGCGCCGTGTCGGGGTGCACCTGGTCGTCGGCCGCCTCGACGTGCGGCCCCTGGCCGCCGTGCTCGACGGGGCGGGTCTGCCGGTGCGCTGCGAGGCGGGGATCGCCGGCGCCGGGCCCGAGGACGTCGTGGTGCTCGCCAGCACCGGCTACGACACCCGCCGCCATGGCGACCGGCTCGTGCGGCGCGGCCTGACGCACCTCGTGCTGGGCCCCGGACCGATCCCCGGTCGGCCGCGGCTCGGGCCCTGGGTCGTGCCGGGCACCACCGCCTGTCTGCGCTGTGTGGACGCCGAGGACGGCGGCGACGACCCGCGCCGGTGGTGGGTCATGCAGGACCTGCTCGACCGTGCCGCACCCGCCCTGTGCCCGGGCGAGCTGCCGCTGCTGCTCGGCTGGGCGGCGCGCGACCTGCTCGCCTGGGCCGCCGGCGGCACCCCCACCACCTGGTCGGGCACGGTGGACCTCGCCCCCCAGGGCCCCGTGCTGAGGCCCCGGCGTCCCAGCCCCTACTGCGGGTGCACCTGGGACACCGACCGGTCCGGCCCGGTCTGATCCGCCCCGTCCGCCGTGCGGACGGGCCGGAGAACGCCACAGGGGGGGGGGGGGGGCGGGGGGGGGGCCCCCCCCCCC
>NZ_CAXQZB010000010.1:0-22036 GCF_964228225.1 Nocardioides sp. | reverse complement strand
GTGGGCCGCGGTGCCGCGGTCGCGGTATGCGCGGCAGACTCCGGGGATGGCGGAGCTGACCCTGGACCTGGAGTTCGCGGGCCCGGTGATCGAGTGGCGCGGGCCGGCGCCGTTCTACTTCGTGGAGCTGCCCGACGCCCCTGCGGCGGCCATCGAGGACGCCGCCGCGCTGCTCACCTACGGCTGGGGCGCGATCCCCGCGCTGGCCACGACCGGGGCGACGACGTGGCGCACCTCGCTGTTCCCCAAGGACGGCACCTACCTGCTGCCGGTCAAGGCGGCGGTGCGCCGGGCCGAGTCGATCGAGCTGGGCGACGTCGTCGAGGTCGCGATGCGGGTGGGCGCCGCGGCCCGCTGAGGCCGCTGATGCCGCTGAGCCCGGTGGCGCCGGTCTCAGCCGTCGGTGCAGGAGACCGGGTCGTCGTCGCTGAGGTCGAAGCTGCGCTCGGTCAGGTCGGTGCCGTCGACGGTGATGGCGACGCACTCGACCTCGTAGTCGTCGTAGTAGGTGGTGCGGCGCTTGTCGCCGACCTTCGTGGAACCCTTGCGGTCGCCGTCGTCGTGGCCGCCGGTCTCGAAGTACACCGTGCCGCCCGAGCCGTCGGTGGCGAGGTCGACGCCGGCGATGTCGTCGCCGAACTTCCCCGCCGCGGCCCGCAGCTGGTCCTCGGTCCAGTTCCCGGTGTGATCGCCCACCGGGCCGCGCATCTCCTCGGCGATGTCGTCGGCGGAGGGCGAGCAGGCGGCGGCGAGGCCGGCCAGGACGACGGCGGCGAGGGTCGACGGCACGGCGCGGTGCCGGTGCGGCCGGTGCGGGGTGAGGGGCAGTGACATGGTGGCTCCCGAGAAGAGGCGGAGGACGGCGGGGGGCACCCTGCCCCGGTCGGCCGCCGATCATGCGCCCCGCGATCGGGCTGGGGAGGAGTCAGCCGATCACGGGCAGCAGGGCGGCGGCGACCTCGGCGGGCCGCTCCTCGTGCACGAGCAGCGCCCCGTCCTCGATCACCTCCAGGGAGGCCGGGCCGCCGAAGCCGGCGAGCATCGCCCGCGCCCGCGCCACGGGGAAGAATGGGTCGTGCGCGCCCCACACCAGCCGCACCGGCGCGGTCATCCGCGCGTGCACGTCGACCAGCCGCGCGAAGGCGCCGACGTCGAAGTTGCGGGCGAACTGCCCCATCGCCCAGCGCTTCTCGGGGTCGGTGCGGAAGGGCTGGAGGAACAGGTCGGCGAACTCGCCGTCGAGCAGCGAGCGGTCCCGGAAGGCCCCGCCGAGCAGCAGCGGATGACGGCGCAGCGCCGGCGTCGTCACCGCCCGCGACAGCGGCCCCTCGAAGCGCGGCACCCAGCGGATCGCGACGAACATCCGGAACCGCAGCGACGGCGCCGGCGGCTGCTCGGTGTCGATCAGCCCCCACGCCCGGACCCGCGGGTCGTCGGCCAGGCCGAGGCGGGCCATCAGGCCGCCGCTGTCGTGGGCCACCACCGCCACGCTGCCGGGCGCTGTCAGCCCGAGGGCGTCGAGCACGGTCGGCAGCGACGCGGCGTGGGTGTCGAGGTCGATGCGGGAGGTGCGGTCGAAGCGGCTGTCGCCGGCCCCGACCAGGTCGATCACGTGGCAGCGCACGTGCGGGACCAGGTGGGGCAGCAGGTGCCGCCAGGTCGCCCCGGTGAGCGGCCAGCCGTGCACGAGCAGCACGTCGGGGCCGGTGCCGAACGAGCGCACGGCCACGCCGCCGTGGGCGACGTCGACGATCCGGTCGGGGGGACGACGCAGGAGGTCGGCGGGACTCATGCGACCCAGCCTGGGCGGCGGTCCGGGCGCGGGCAATGACGTCGGGAGGTAGGTGCCGCAGGCCCGGTGGCGGCGCTAGCGTCGCCGCTGTGCCGGAGCCACGGGAGGAGCTGTTCGCCGCGCTGCTGCGCCACTGGCGCACCCGGCGGGGGCTGAGCCAGCTCGACCTCGCCGGTGTGAGCGGGGTGTCGAGCCGCCACGTCAGCTTCCTCGAGACCGGCCGCTCGCTTCCGAGCGAGGCGATGGTGCTGCGGCTCGCCGCGGTGCTCGACGTGCCGCTGCGGCAGGTCAACGCGATGCTGCGCGCCGCCGGTCACCCGCCCCGCTATCCCGAGCCGGGCCCGGAGGCCGGGCTCCCGGTCGCGGTGCGGGCCGCCCTGGACCTGATGAAGCAGCACCACGACCCCTACCCGCTGCTGGTCGTCGACCGCGGCTACCGGCTGTTGGAGGCCAACGACGGCGCCACGGCCCTGCTGGGCCTGCTGCTCCCACCCGCCGAGCCCGCGGGGACGCCGCCGCCGGGCGGACCGGGTCCGAACCTCGCGCGGCTGCTGCTGGACCCGGCCGTCGGGGGCCGGGTCGTGGTGAACCATCCCGAGGTCGCGGCCGAGCTCGTCACCCGGATCCAGCGCGAGCTGCTCGACGACCCCGACAACGACCTGCTGCGCGACCTGCTCGACGACGTCGTCTCCCACGGCTGGCTCGCGAGCGGGGCCGCGGACCGCCCCGACCTGGGGAGACCCGCGGATCCCACCCTCGAGCTGCGCCTGCGTCCCGATCCCTCCGGGCCGGTGTGGTCGTTCGTGCTGATGATGACCGTGCTGCAGGCACCCCAGGCCGTGGCGCTGCAGGACCTGCGGGTCGAGTCGTGGTTCCCGGCCGACGACGCCACCGCGCAGGCCTGCCGGGCGTTGGTCGGCCGCGTCTGAGGACCGCGCGCGAGGTGGGGGAGCGCCGTCACCACGCCGGCGGCGGCACCTCGACGTCGGGGTTGCAGCGGCGGCCCGCGCACGTCTCCAGCCGCTGCAGCTGCTCGCGCAGCACGCGCCGCACGGTGGCGTAGCGGGGGTCGTCCACGACGTTGCGCAGCTCGTCGGGGTCCACGGCGTGGTCGTAGAGGAACTCCCGGCCCGGCACGGCCGGGTCGTGGCCGTAGAGGTAGCGGTCGCCGAGCACGCCGCGCCAGGTCCAGCCCCCGGGCCGCTCGGCGGAGGTCTCCACCGCGGTCTGCACCAGGGTGAGGTCGCGCCACCCGGCGTCGTCGTCGCCGGTCGGCGGGTCCTGCCACAGGTCGGCGGTGCTGATGCCGTCGAGGCGGTGGCCGCGGGGCCGGGCGCCGATGAGGTCGACGATCGTGGCCGGCAGGTCCACCAGCGAGACCAGCCGGTCGGTCCGGGTGCCGCGCAGCGACGCCGGGATGCCGGGCCCGGCGATCAGCAGCGGCACCCGCAGCACCTCGTCGTAGAGCACGTTCTTGGAGCGGAACCGGTGCACGCCCAGGCCGTAGCCGTTGTCGGAGGTGAACACGATCCAGGTGTCGTCGAGCTCCCCGGTGCGCCGCAGCGCGTCGACGACGGCGCCGACCGACTCGTCCACCGCCGCCAGCGAGCGGATCCGCTGGAGGAACAGGTGCTGCACCACCCCGGGGCGCACCCGTCGCAGGGTGTCGAGCGGGGCCGGCTTGTCGCCGAGGCGGCGCTCGTTGAACGCGGCGTCGCGCAGCACCGGCGCGGTCGCCCCGCGGTACAGCCCGCGGTGGCGGCGCGCGGGGATCGGCGGGGTCACGCCGGTGGGGGTGATCGCGTCGTGGGGGGCGAGGTGGTTGAGCATCACCAGGAACGGCCGGCGGCCGCGGGCGAAGTCGGTGATCGCCGCGACCCCGCGCTCGGTGATGGCGTCGGTGACGTACCCGGCGTCGCCGCGCTCCCCGCGGAAGTACGAGGTGCGGTAGTCGTAGACCGGCGCGAGGAGCGGTGAGAAGACGTCCCAGCCGGGGTCGCGGGTGCCGGCGGCCTCGTACTCGTTGAGGTACTTGCCCACGAACGCGGTGCGGTAGCCGGCCCGCTGCGCCCACACCGGCAGCGTCTCGCGCGGGTCGAGCGCCTGGTAGCCGCCGTCGCGCCCGTCGTTGGAGTGCACGCCGTTGTTCTGGGCGTACTGCCCCGTGAGCAGCTCCGCCCGGGCGGGGCAGCACAGCGGGTGGGGCGAGATGCCGCGGGTGAAGGTGAGGCCCCGCTCGGCCAGCAGTGCGCGGGTGCGCGGCATCCAGGCCAGCTCGTCGGCGCGCATGTCGTCCACGAGGAACGTCACCACGTTGGGACGTCGGCCGTCGCGCTGCAGCGCCGGCGCGCGGCCGTCGGCGCCCCGGGCGGACGCCGCGCGGGCGTCGTCGCGCGGAGGTGCGGTGGCCGAGCGACCGGCGGTCAGCAGCAGCGAGGCGAGGATCGCGAGCACGCAGAGTGCGCGCGTGGTGGTGCGACGGAGGGGAAGGTCCATCCACCAAACATTAGTGACTCACTAGAGATACATGTCAAACGGACCGGGTCCCCGCGTGTCGCGACCCCGGCGCCCGGCGTGTGATCGACTGGGGGACATGATCCGACGCTCGGGCGCACCCCCGTCGGTGGAGGCACGCCGTACCGCCGCACCCGGGCTGCCCGAGATCGTGCGCTGGGAACCCGTGGGATCCCGGCCGACGACGGCGGCGCTGGTGCTGGCGGGGTCCAGCGGGCGGGTCGACGTCGACCGCGCCCGGGTGCTCGCCGAGCTCGGCGTCACCGCCGAGACACTGCGCTGGTTCGGAGGCCCCGGCCAGCCGGCCGCTCCGGTGGAGGTGCCGCTCGAGCCCGTGCTCGCCCGGGTGGCGGACCTCGCGCGGGCGCACGCCCGCACGGTCGTCGTCGCGACCTCCTTCGGCACCGAGCTGGCGCTGCTCGTCGCCCGTCACGCCGGCACCGGTGCCGTGGCGGGGGTGGCGGCCTTCGCGCCCTCCGACGTCGTGTGGGCCGGCGTGCGCGAGGACGGGACGCAGACCTCGCACTGGACCCTCGGCGGGCGCCCGCTGCCGTTCCTCGCCTTCGACGAGACCTGGACCCCGGTCGACGACCCGCCCTCATACACCGACCTGTACCGCTGCTCGCGGCGTCGGGCGACCGAGGACGCCGTCGCGGCGGCGCGGCTGCCCGCCGACGTGCCCGAGCTGCTGCTCGTCACCGGCGGCGACGACCGGGTGTGGCCCGCGACCGAGCACGCCGAGCAGCTGGTCCTGCGCCGCCGCGGGGCCGGCCTGCCGACCACGCACCTGCACCTCGCCGAGGCCGGTCACCGGGCGGTCCTCCCGGGCGAGCCGGAGGTGGTCGCGGGGCAGCGGATGGCCCGGGGCGGCACCCCGGTGGCCGACCGTCGCCTGGGGGCCGCGGCCTGGCCCGCCCTGCAGCGCCTCGTGCTCGGCGCCCCTCCCGACGGGGGTGCGCGGGAGGGATAGCGTGGCCGGGTGGTCGATCCCGAGCAGCCGCGCCCGGTGCCCCTGAGCGCCGACGAGCGGGAGGCGCGTCGCCGGGAGATGCTCGCCGAGGTGCAGCGGATGCGGCTGCGCCCGCGCATCCCGACCGTGGTCTGGGTGGTGCCCCTCGCCGCGGTGGCGATGGCGATCGCGCTGCTCTACAGCCTCTACGCCGCCGAGCAGGGTCGCCAGCGCGACGACCGCCGTGACCCGCCCGACACCCGCGTGCCCGGCCTGATCACGCCCTCGGCCCCTGCTCCGAGCCCGCCGGGCTGATCGTCACTCTCCGATGGGGGCGAACACCCCGGTGCGCACGCTCCACGTCGTGTCGCTGTCGGGGTCCCACACCCACACCACGGCGCCCGACGCGGGGCGCAGCACCACCTCCGACGTCGTCAGCGTGGGCACGACGCCCGCGTCCTGCCGCCGCGCGGTGACGGCCAGGATCGCCGGGGGCGCGCCGGCCTCGGTCGGGCCGGGCCAGGAGGCCGTGCGGCCTCCGTCGGCGACGTCCCACACGTCCACCCCCGACTCCCCGGCCGTGGCGAGTCGGAGCCCGCCGGGGCCCGACCCTGCCAGCCAGGAGACGGACGGCGTGGGAGCGTCGCCGATCCGCCGTGGTCGGCTGTCACCGGCGAGGTCGACCACGGTGGCACTGCCCGTCGTGGAGCCCAGCGCCAGGAAGCGGCCGGTCGGGTCGACGCTGAGACCGTCGGGCCCGCTCGGGTCGCTCACCCGCACCGCGGGCCGCCCCACCACGCGGCCGTCGCCGGGGTCCAGGACGAGCACCCGCCCGTCGGCGAGGACCGCGACGACCGACTCGGGCGTGTCGACGCCGCCGCGGGGCACGGTGGCGAGCGCGACGGCCCCGGCCGGGAGCGGCCACCGCGTCCGGGACCTCAGTGCGGGGCCCCGGTGCAGCACCACGGCGTCGTCCTCGGCGGTGAGCAGGCGCCGGCCGCCGTCGTCGAGCCACAGCGCCGGCCCGCGCCCCGCCACGGCGCCGCGGTAGGAGCCCCCGCCCCAGACGCACACCCCGACGTCGCACGGCACGGCCAGGTGGTCCGCCCGCCGTGCACTGCCCGCGGGGTCGAGCACCGGTCCGGCCGTGCGCACCACCTCCCCCTCCGTCGGAGGGCAGCACACGCTCGGCTCCCCGCAGCCGGTCAGCGGGGCGAGCAGGCCCAGCGTCAGCAGGAGGACGGCGCGGACGAGGTGGACCCGAGAGGACGTCATGGGGCTCCGACGACCCCCGCCGGGTCGGGGTTCCGACCTCGCCCGGAAGTACGAGCACGGCGCGGGGACCGGTGGCTAGGGTGGGCGGGGCGGCCACCGCCCATCGACCCGTTCCCCGACCGCCCCGACCGGAGGTGCCGTGACCGACCCCGAGTCCGGTGCGGTCGAGGCCGGCGACCCGCGGGTGCTGCGCATCCTCGACGACATCGCCTCGGCCACGGGTTTCCGCATCGTGCTGCTCGCCCTGCTGCGCGCCCACGGCGACTACGAGTTCGTCGAGCTCGTGGGCGACGACGAGGCCCGCGGCGTCATGGTCGGCCACCACCTCGAGGCCGCGGGACTGGCGGAGGAGCTCGCGCTCGCCGACGTCGAGGGACCCCTGTGCTTCGTGCCCGCCGAGCGCCAGAGCGGCGGCGCCCTCGACTGGCTGCCCGCCATCGAGAAGCTGAAGGTCGCGGACGCCTGGCACCCCGAGGACTTCCTCTTCGTCCTGCTCAACGACGACGCCGGCGCGGTGCGCGGCTACGTCGCCTTCGACGCCCCGCACGACGGACGACGTCCGGGCGCGGCGGAGCGGCGTCGCCTGATCGAGCAGGTGCAGGGGGCCTCGGGCCAGCTGCTGGAGATCGACGAGCGCCAGCGCGCCACCCGGCAGATCGACCTCGCCGAGCGGTCGCGGGCCGTGATCCGCAGCGCCGACGCCGAGCAGGGCACGACCGCCCTGCTGGCCGCCTGCGGACCGGTGATGGCCGAGGCGCTCGCGGCCGAGGCGATCTGGCTGGTGGACCTGCGCTCACGGCACACCGTGCTGGCCCGACCGGGCGAGCCCGGTGCCGAGGCCGATCCGGCCGATCCGGGGCTGCTGCCCTTCGAGCTCGCCCGGCGGGTGGCCCGCCAGCTGTGGGCCGACGCCCGCGTGCTCGTGCACGGCGACTACCCGCGGGTCGAGGACGCCCTGGACCTGCCCGACCACGACGCGCTCACGGCCTGGCTGCGGGTGTCGGACAGTCATCGGGTGCTGCTCGTGCCCCTCGGCGTGGGCGAGACGCTGCTCGGACTGATGGCGCTCACCCGGCGCCGCGGGTCGGTGGACTGGACCGACCTCGAGCAGGACGCCGCCCGCGAGCTCGGGCACGACCTCGGCCTGGCGCTGCGCACCGCCGGGGTCTTCGACGCCGAGCGCGCCACCGCCACCGCCAAGCGGCAGCTGCTCGCGATCATCACCCACGAGCTGCAGAGCCCCATCGCGGCGATCAGCGGCAACGTCGAGCTGCTCCACGACGAGCTCGACCCGGGGCCGCTCGACCTGGACTTCCTGGCCGAGCGGCTGGCGGCGATGGAGCGCAGCACCCAGCGGCTGTCCCGGCTGGTCCACGACCTGCTCGGGCTGTCCGCGGCCGAGTCCACCGACCGGGCGCCGGGGGTGCCGCTGGACCTGGTCGAGGTCGCGCGCACGGCCGTCGACTGGTCGGCCGACGCCGCGGCGGCCAAGGGGCAGGACCTGCGCCTGGAGGTGCCCGACCATCCGCTGCGCGTCGTGGCGCACCTGGAGGACCTCGAACGGGTCCTGAGCAACCTCGTGAGCAACGCCGTGAAGTACACCCCGGTCGGCGGCACGGTGGCGGTGCAGGTCACCCGCCGCGCCCGTCGCGTGGAGCTCTCGGTGCGCGACACCGGCATCGGCATCGCGGCCGCCGACCTCGAGCGGCTCTTCGAGGAGTTCTACCGCTCCGGCGACCCGGCCGCCCGCGCCGAGGCCGGGTCGGGTCTCGGGCTCGCGATCGTCGACCGCATCGTGCGGCGCCTGGGCGGCAGCATCTCGGTGCGCTCCGAGCCCGGGCAGGGCAGCGAGTTCCTCATCGACCTGCCCGAGGCCGCCGACGACTGAGGCTCCCGGTGGCGGTCGCGGCTCAGGCCTCGACCTCGGCGAGGTGCACGACGGCGTCGCCGGCGTTGACCAGCGGCGCCTCGGTGCGCCCGATCACCACCCCGTCGCGGTCGGCGTGCACCAGGCGCACGCGCTTGCCGAAGGAGTCGAAGAGCCCGCCGAGCCGTTCGCCCTCGCGCACGTGCTGGCCCAGCTGGGCCTCCAGGTGCAGCATCCCGGTGCCGCGGGCGCGCACCCAGCCGCTGCGCCACGACGCCAGGCTCGGGGTCGCCGGCGGCGGCTCGACGGCCTCGACCATGCCGAGGTGGGCCAGCACGCGCCGTACCCCGACCACGCCCGCCTCGATCGCCCAGCGGTCCATCCGCCAGGCCTCGCCGGCCTCGTAGAGCAGCACCAGCGCCCCCTGCTCGCGCGCGGCGGAGCGCAGCGAGCCGTCGCGCAGCCGCGCGTGCAGCATCACCGGAGCCCCGAACGCGGCGGCGAGTGCGCGAGTGCGGGCGTCGTCGAGGTCGGCGCGGATCTGCGGCAGGTTGGTGCGCCGGTCCGAGCCGGTGTGGAGGTCGATGCCGACCTCGCACTTGGCCACGACCTCGGTCATCATCAGGTCCGCGATCCGGGCGCCGAGCGAGCCGCGCGCCGAGCCCGGGAAGGTGCGGTTGAGGTCGCGGCGGTCGGGCAGGTAGCGGCTGCCGGTCATGAAGCCGAGCACGTTGACGATCGGCACCGCGATGAGCGTGCCCCGCAGCGCCTTGGGGTCGAGGTCGGCCAGCACCTGCCGGATGATCTCCACCCCGACGGCCTCGTCACCGTGGATGGCGGCGTTGATCCACACCGTCGGGCCGTCCTCGCGACCGTGCACCACCCGCACCGGGAGGTCCACCTCGGCGCCGGTGACCAGCCGGGTGATCGGCAGCGACAGCGCGTGGTGGCGGCCCGGACGCACCCGCACCGGACCGATCTCGAAGGAGGGGCGGGGCATCAGCGGCCCCGGTTGCGACGTCGGACCGAGAGCGGCGGCCGGCCGCCGAGGTAGGACGCCGCGGCGTCGACGAGGAAGCCCTGGCGCAGCGCCTCGCGGCCCACGAGCATCCGGAAGCCCATCTGGTCGCGGCGGCTGAGGGTGACCTCGGCCGGCACCCGGCGGCCGAGGAGCACGACGTCGAGCATCACGACGTAGCGCTCCTCGTCGTGCCCCGAGGAGGAGCGCACGACCCGACGGTCGACCACCTCCCGCTCCAGCACGACGGCGTCGTCGTCGCTGCCCTGCCAGGGGTGCACGCCGAACCGCACCCAGGTGGTGCCGTCCGGTCGGGTGAGGACCTCGGGATCGATCGCGTGGATCGCGCTCGTGCGGGCCCCGGTGTCGAGCTTGGCCTTGAGCCAGCGCAGGTCGGCGTCGGGCAGCCCGATCCACTCCCGCCAACCCGCCACCAGGGGCACGGCGTCGGGTCCACCGGCCCGTCCGGGCGCCGCGGTCGGGGTCCGGGCGGGCGGGGTGTAGGAAGGAGGGGTCTGCGGTGTCGTGCCCTGCTCGGTCACCGATCCTCCGATCCTCGGGAAACCCATGAAGCTCGCGATCCTGTCCCGCGCACCCCGGTCGTACAGTACGCAGCGCCTGCGCACGGCCGCGCTGGACCGCGGCCACCAGGTCAAGGTGCTCAACACCCTGCGCTTCGCCATCGACCTCACCGGGGACGAGCCCGACCTGCAGTTCCGCGGCAAGCCGCTCTCGCACTACGACGCGGTCCTGCCGCGCATCGGCAACTCGATCACCTACTTCGGCACCGCGGTGGTGCGCCAGTTCGAGCAGATGGACGTCTACACCCCCAACACCTCGTGGGGGATCACGAACTCGCGCGACAAGCTGCGCGCCACCCAGATCCTCTCCCGCCACCAGATCGGGATGCCGGCCACGACGTTCGTGCGCAACCGGGCCGACGTGATCCCCGCGATCGAGCGGGTGGGCGGGGCGCCGGTGGTCATCAAGCTGCTCGAGGGCACCCAGGGCATCGGGGTGATCCTGGCCCCCGAGCTGAAGGTCGCCGAGGCGATCATCGAGACCCTGCAGAGCACGCGCCAGCAGGTGCTGATCCAGCGGTTCGTGAAGGAGTCGCGGGGGCGCGACATCCGGGCGCTGGTGGTGGGCGACCGCGTCGTCGCGGCGATGCGCCGGGTGGCCCGCGGCGACGAGTTCCGCTCCAACGTGCACCGCGGCGGCACCGTCGAGCCGGTCGACCTCGACCCGGCCTTCGAGAAGGCGGCCGTGCGGGCGGCCCAGATCATGGGCCTGCGCGTGGCCGGCGTCGACATGCTCGAGGGGGAGGACGGCCCGCTGGTGATGGAGGTCAACTCCTCCCCGGGCCTGGAGGGCATCGAGACCGCCACCAACCTCGACGTCGCCGGCGCGATCATCGACTACATCGACAACCAGGTGGCCTTCCCCGAGATCGACGTGCGCCAGCGGCTCACCGTCTCCACCGGCTACGGCGTCGCCGAGATCCTGGTGCAGGCCTCGGCCGACCTCGTGGGCACGACGCTGGGCGAGTCGGGGCTGCGCGAGCGCGACATCACCGTGCTCACGCTGCAGCGCGGCACGCTCGTGGTGCCCAACCCCAAGCGCGGGCACGTGCTGGAGGCCGGCGACCGGCTGCTGTGCTTCGGCAAGCTGGAGGAGATGCGCTCGATGATCCCGGGCCGTCGCCGTCGCACGCGCAAGGTCAAGCGGCTGCCGGCCGAGCCGATCCACGACGTCGTCACGCCGTCCTGAGGGCGGCGGGCCCCGCCCGCCACCCCCGCGGGTGGGTCCGCCCTGTGCGGAGGCTCACATACGTACAGTCTGTACGCAACACGTCCTGTTGACGTACGTTCAACAGCATGCGCCGTACTCTCGCCACCGCCCTCGCGATGGTCCTTCCCCTCCTCGTCGTGCCGAGCCTGGCCGGCACGAGCGCTCAGGCGGCCCCCGCCGAGGCCGGCATCACCACCCGCGAGGTCGTCTTCGACCTCGTCAACTCCAGCCGCGGCGGAGTGCTGTGCGACGCCGACGAGCGCGACTACCGGGTGCGGGGTCGGCTGATCGGGCCGACCCGCACGGTGCGCGGCGACAGCGGCTCGATCACGATCAACGTCCTGGTGCACGACGCCGGCACCGGCGCCTGGTTCTGGAACCTGCGCGGCGCCGCCCGCTACGACTACGCCTCGGCGCTGGCGCGCCAGGGTCGCACCGTGCTGGTGCTCGACCGCCTCGGCTACGACGCCAGCCGGCTCGCCGACGGCAACGACACCTGCCTCGGCGCGCAGGTGCACATGCTCCACCAGGTCGTGCAGCACCTCTACGGCGGCAAGTACGACCCCGTGAACGGTGGCCCCGACCTGCCGCACGCCTCCCAGGTGGTCGTGCACGGTCACGGCACCGGCGCCACCATCGCCCAGCTCGAGGCCGCGCAGTTCTCCGACACCGCCGGCCTGGTGCTGCTCAGCCCCGCCACCACGAGCCCGACCCGGCTCGCGCTCGACGCCCTGCGCGACCAGGCCGGCGTGTGCCTGTCCGGGCGCACCTTCGCCCCCTTCGGCGCCACCCCCGCCGCCTACGACCGGCTGCTGTTCGCCAGCGCCCCCGCCCCGGTCGTGCGCGCCGCCACCGCCCGCCGCAACGCGACCCCCTGTGGCGACGTCACCAGCCTGGCCGGCGCCCTGCTCAACGCCTCGCTCACCGACACCACCGTCGACGTGCCGGTGCTCGTGATGCGCGGCAGCCGCGACGCCCGCGCCACCGGCTGGGGCGCGGTCCGCTCGAGCGAGACCGTCACCCGTCGCCTCGTCCCCGGCGCCGGCAACGCCCTGGTCCTGGAGAAGCAGGCCCCGGCCGTGCGCCGTGCGGTCTCGCGCTACCTCGACTCCCTGAACCTCGCGCCCTGAGGTCTCCCGTCGCAACTAGCGACATGTGCACCAGGGACCGCGGTAGCCACCGCGGTCCCTGCACATTTCGCTAGTTGCGACGTAACCCCGGCGAGCGCCGCGGGCAGGGAGGTCAGTCGGTGACCTCGACGCCCTTCCAGAACGCCACGCGGTCGGTGATCTCCGCGGCGGCGGGCTTGGGCTCGGGGTAGTACCAGACGGCGTCGGGGTTGGTCTTCCCGTCGACCTCGAGGGAGTAGTAGCTGGCGGTGCCCTTCCAGCCGCAGACGGTGTGGGTCTGCGAGGGGCGCAGCACCGACTCGTCCAGGGACGAGGCCGGGAAGTAGTGGTTGCCCTCCACGACGACGGTGTCGTCGGACTCGGCGATGACGTGGCCGTTCCAGATCGCGCGCATGGGCCCACGCTAGATCGGGGGCTGCGGGCGCGACCTCACCCGTGCGAGGCTGGCGGGGTGACCGATCAGACCATCCAGGTGCGCGAGAACCCCGAGCAGGCCCGCTTCGACGTGCTGGTGGACGGCGAGCTGGCCGGCTTCACCGAGTACCACCCCCACCCGGCCGACGCCGGGGTGCGGGTGTTCCCGCACACCGAGGTGTTCCCCGACTTCGAGGGCCGCGGGCTGTCCAAGCCCCTCATCCGCGAGGCGCTGGACGCCACCCGGGCGGCCGGGCTCCGCGTCGTGCCGCAGTGCCCGGCCGTCGCCCGGTTCATCGAGAAGAACCCCGACTACGCCGACCTGGTCGCCTCGGTCTGAGGCGGGGGGTCAGGAGACCTCGAACTCCCCGAGCCGGTCCCAGGCGTCGGGCTGGCCCTGCAGGTTGCGGATCTCCGGGGTCTCGCTGACGTACTGCGGCAGCTCGGCCTGGGCCTTCTTGAAGTGCTCGGAGGTCACGTGCGCCACCGCGGCGTCGTCGTCGAAGGCCTCGATGAGCAGGTACTCGTTCGGGTCCTCCAGCGAGCGCGACCACTCGAAGAACCGATTGCCCGGCTCCGCGCGCGTGCCCTCGGTGAATTCCCTGGTCAGCTCCGGCCACGCGTCGGCGTGCTCGGGCTTCACCTTCCACTTCACGATGATCAGGATCATGCTGCCGACCCTGCCAGCGGCGGGGGCGCGGCACCACCTCCCGTTCTCAGCCGGCGATAACCGGGGCAACCCGGCGCCGCGGGCGGCGTGGGCTGCGTCCCTGGAGGTGGCCCGCGGGACGCCACGGGTTCCTAGACTCGGGGACATGGTGGGCTCCGTCACACGCACCCTCGACCTGCTCGAGGCCGTCGCGGCCCGCGGCGGCGCCACCGCCCGCGAGCTCGCCGCCGACACCGGCCTGCCGCTGCCCACCGTCTACCGGCTCGTGCGCGAGCTGCTCGACGGCGACTACCTCGTGCACATCCGCGAGGAGCAGCGCTTCGAGCTCGGCTACAAGCTCCACGCGCTCGGGGTCTCGCTCCACGAGCAGATCGGGGTCTCCCGCGAGGTCCGGGCCGAGGTCACCGCGCTGCACCAGCACCTGCGGGTCGCGGCCTACCTGGCGGTGCACCGCGGCGCGCAGATCGTGGTCGTCTTCACCGCCGACTCCCCGGCCCACCCCCGGCTCCCTCCGCTGGAGTTCGGGTTCCACGAGGCCGCCCACGCCACCGCGCTCGGCAAGATCCTCTTGGCCGCCATGACGCCCCAGGAGCGGGCCCAGCACCTCGACCCCGAGCCGATGCCGCGCTACGGGCCGGGCACGATCACCTCCCACGCCGAGCTGTCCACCCAGCTCGACGCCGTCGCGCGCCGCGGCATCGCCTGGGAGTTCGGCGAGTTCCAGGCCGGCGCCACCTGCGCGGCCGCCGCCGTCCGCTCGGCCGGCGGCACGCTCGTGGGCTCGGTGGCGATCTCCGCCCCCGACGCTCACCTGGCGCACGGCCGCGCCGAGGTCGAGGCCGCGCTGCGCGCCACCGCGGCCCGCATCAGCCGGCTCTACCACCGGGCCGAGGCGCGCCGGACCTGAGCCGGTCACGGCCCGATCAGGACCGTTCTCGCCGGGCGAGAACGGTCCTGGGAACCGGGGCTGCGGCGTGCCTAGCGTGATCGGCGTCACAAGCCCGTCAGCACCGGCACCCCGGTCAGACCCCTGGGAGGCACCACCGATGACCGACCTCAAGGCCGCCCTCGTGCGGCTCCTGCGTGCGGCGTACCCGCACCCCTCCTTCCCCGACGGTCCGTACGAGCGCACCGCCCAGAAGATCCTCGACGCCGTCGCCGACGACGTGTGGCGCCGGCTCGCGCTCGAGCAGGGCCTGGCCAGCCTCGACCTGGACGACGACCCGGCGGCGGCGGAGAAGCAGCTGCGCGAGATCGCGGACGCCGAGTTCTTCGTGCACGTCCGGGCCCTGACGGTGCCGGTCCTCTACGACGACCACGAGGTGTGGGACCTGCTCGGCTACGAGGGGCCCAGCTTCGACCGGGGCGGCTACCTCCACCGCGGGTTCGACGACCTCGACTGGCTGCCCGACCCGCGCATCGAGGAGTACGACGGGCCGGAGCGGATCGTGGAGGTCGCCGAGCACGACCGTCCCGCCACCGAGGGGAGCCGGCGATGACGCACCCGAGCGGCGACCGGTTCGGCACCCCCATCGACCTCGACACCGAGGCCGTGGTGATCATCGGCTCCGGGGCCGGCGGGGGCACCGTGGCCTACGAGCTCACCCGGCGCGGCATCCCGTGCGTGGTGCTCGAGGCCGGCCCCTACCTGCGACCCGACGACTACGAGAACGACGAGTGGGCCGCCTTCCAGCAGATGGCCTGGCTCGACCACCGCACGACCTCCGGCGGCTACCGCGTCAGCAAGGACTTCCCGCACCTCCCGGCGTGGATCGTCAAGGCCGTGGGCGGGTCGACCACCCACTGGAGCGGCGCCACCCCGCGCTTCCGCGAGTACGAGTTCAGGACCCGCACCTACTACGGCGACGTGGAGGGCGCGAACCTGCTCGACTGGCCGATCACGCTGGAGGAGCTCGCGCCGTACTACGACCTGGCCGAGAAGGCGATCGGCTCCACCCACCGCCACGGTCGCCCGCCGCTGCCGGCCAACAACAACTACAAGGTGCTGGCCGAGGGCGCCCGGCGCGTGGGGTACCTCCACTACGCCACCGGCCCCTACGGCACCAACGCCGAGCCCTACGACGGTCGTCCGGCGAGCATCCAGGACGGCTTCAACTTCCAGGGCGACAAGAACACCTCCAAGTGGAGCACCGCGGTGCGTGAGATCCCGCGCGCCCTCGAGACCGGCAGGTGCGACCTGCGCGCCCGCGCCCACGCCGTGCAGGTGACCCACGACGCCCGCGGCCGGGCGAACGGCGTGCACTACCTCGACGCCGAGGGCAACCTGCACCGCCAGGCCGCCCGCGTCGTCTGCGTGGCGGGCAACTCGATCGAGACCCCCCGGCTGCTGCTGATGAGCGCCTCGGCACTGCACCCCGACGGGCTCGCCAACTCCTCGGGCCAGCTGGGCCGCAACTACATGCGCCACACCACCGGCACCGTGTACGCCCGCTTCGACCAGCCGGTGCGCATGTACCGCGGCGAGACCATGGCCGGCATCGTGGCCGACGAGGCGCGCCTGGACACCTCCCGCGGCTTCGTGGGCGGCTACTACCTGGAGACCCTCTCGCTCGGCCCCGCCTTCCTGGCGGCCTTCGCCGACCCCGGCGCGTGGGGTCGGGAGTTCACCGAGATCCTCGACGCCTACTCGCACACCGCGGGCCTGTGGATCGTGGGCGAGGACCTGCCCCAGGAGTCGAACCGGGTCACGCTCAACACCGACGCCACCGACCAGTGGGGCCTGCCGGTGCCGAACGTGAACTTCGCCGACCACCCCAACGACGTCGCCCTGCGCGAGCACGGCTACCAGCGCGCCGACCTGCTCTACGAGGCCGTGGGGGCGCTCGGCATCCATCACACCCCGCCCTACCCGGCCACCCACAACCTCGGCACGGCGCGGATGAGCGCCCGGCCCGAGGACGGCGTCGTCAACGCCCACGGCGAGGCGCACGACGTGCCGGGACTGTTCGTCAGCGACGGGTCGGTGATGACCACGGGCGCGGCGGCCAACCCGACCCTGACGATCGTGGCACTGGCGATCCGGCAGGCTGAGCACATCGCGTCCCGCTTCGCCGCAGGAGATCTGTGACCACGACGATCCCGTCGCCGCTGCCGCTCGGCCGGCCGGCCGACCCCTCGCCCGAGGTGGTCGAGTCCGCGCTGGCCGGGCGGTTGCGGCTCGCGCTGGCCGCCGACGGTCGGGGGGCCGCCGGACCCGAGGTGGACGGGCGGGCGCTGACGCTCGCCACCCACGCCCACGACGCCAGCCACTACCTGCTGCACCCGCAGGCCCTGGTGCGTCCCCGCGACGCCGGCCAGGTCGCGGCCGTGATGGCGGCCTGCACCCGGCTGGGCGTGCCGCTGACCTTCCGCGGCGGCGGCACGTCGCTGTCGGGGCAGGCGCTCAGCGACGGCGTCCTGGTGGACGTCCGCACCGGCTTCGAGGGCGTGCAGGTGCTCGACGACGGTGCCCGCGTGCGCGTGCAGCCCGGCGTCACGGTGCGCCGGGTCAACGCGCGGCTCGCGCCGCACCGCACCCGACTCGGACCCGACCCGGCCAGCGAGGGCGCCTGCACCCTGGGCGGGGTGCTGGCCAACAACTCCTCCGGCATGCAGTGCGGCACGGCCGCCAACAGCTACGCCACGATCGAGTCGATGGTCGTGGTGCTGCCCTCGGGCACGGTGGTCGACACCGGCGCGCCGGACGCCGACGCCCTGCTCGCCGCCCGCGAGCCCGCACTCGTGGCCGGGCTGCGGCGGCTGCGCGACCGGGTGCGCGACGACGCCGCGTCGGTGGCCACCCTGCAGCGTCTGGCCGGACTGAAGAACACCATGGGCTACGGACTGCAGGCCTTCCTCGACGCCGACACCCCGGCCGCGCTGCTCACCCGGCTGATGATCGGCAGCGAGGGCACGCTGGGCTTCATCGCCTCGGCGGTGATGCGCACCGTGCCGGTGCTGCCGCGCGCCGCGACCGGCCTGCTCGTGCTGCCCGACCTGCCCACCGCCACCGCCGTGGTGCCGCAGGTGCTCTCGGGCGGCGTGGCCACCGCCGAGCTGCTCGACGCCGCCTCGCTGCGCGTCGCGGCGGCCGACCCCGCGTGTCCCGACCAGATCCGCCGGCTCGACGTGGGGCAGCACGCCGCCCTGCTGGTGGAGGCCCAGGCCCACGACGACGCCGGACTGGCCGCCGCCGTGGCGCGCGCCGAGGCGGCCGTGGCCGGGCTGCCCCTGCTCGGGCCCCCGGTTCTCACCACCGACGCCGCCGAGCGCGGCCGGCTCTGGCGCACCCGCAAGGGCCTGTACTCCGCGGTGGCGGGCGCGCGACCGGCCGGGACGAGCGCGCTGCTGGAGGACGTCGCGGTGCCGGTCGAACGCCTCGGCGCGCTGGGCACCGGGCTGCTGGACCTGATCGCCGGCCACGGCTACGAGGGTTCGGTGATCTTCGGGCACGCCCGCGACGGCAACCTGCACTTCATGCTCGACGAGCGCTTCGACGACGCCACCACCCTGGCCCGCTACGAGCGCTTCACCACCGAGATGGTCGACCTCGTGCTCGGCCTGGGCGGCACGCTGAAGGCCGAGCACGGCACCGGGCGGGCCATGGCGGCCTTCGTGCAGGCCCAGTACGGCGCCGAGCTCACCGCGGTGATGCACGAGCTCAAGGAGCTGCTGGACCCCGCCGGCATCCTCCACCCCGGCTCGGTGCTGCCCGCCCGCACCGGGGCCGGTGCTCCCGACGACCGGGCCTGGCTGCGTGACCTCAAGACCACGGTGGCCGTGGAGGCGGAGGTCGACCGCTGTGTGGAGTGCGGCTTCTGCGAGCCGGTGTGCCCCTCGCGCACCCACACCCTCACCCCGCGGCAGCGGATCGTGGCCCGCCGCGAGATCGCGGCCGCCACCGCCCGCGGCGACCAGGACCACGCCGCACGGCTGGCCGCGGACCACGACCACGACGTCGTCGACACCTGTGCCGCCGACGGCATGTGCGCCACCGCCTGCCCGGTGCTGATCGACACCGGGGCGCTCGTGCGTCGCCTCCGCGCCGAGCGGGCCGGTCCCGTGCAGCAGCGGGTCTGGCGCGCCGCGGCGGGGCGGTGGGACGTCGTCACCCGCGGGGCCGCGCTCGGCCTCGGTGCGGCCACCCGCGCGCCCGGCGCGGGCGTCGTCGTCACCCGGCTCGCGCGCCGCGTGCTGCCCCACGAGCAGGTCCCGGCCTACGACCCGGGCCTGGGACCGGGGGGCGCGCGCCGCCACGCCGTCGCCGATCCCGCCCCGCGTGCGGTGTGGATGCCGGCGTGCGTCGGCACGATGTTCGGGGGTGGGGCGGCGACCGCCTTCGAGCGCCTCGCCGCCCTCGCCGGCTACGGACTGCTCACCCCGCCCGACCTCGGCTCGCTGTGCTGCGGCACCCCCTGGAAGTCCAAGGGTCTGACCGACGGGCACGCCGTCATCGGTCGCCGGGTGCGCGACGCCCTGGCCGCCACCGACCCCGACCTCCCGGTCGTGATCGAGGCCAGCTCCTGCGCCGAGGGGCTCGACCTGCTCCTCGCCGACAGCGGCCGGACCGTCCGCGACGCCGTCGAGGTGGCCGCCGTGGACCTGCTGCCGCGACTGCGGATCGGGCGTCGGCTGCGGCGCGTGGTGGTGCACCCCACCTGCTCGGGCGCGGCCTCCGGCGCCAACGAGCACCTGCTGACCCTGGCCCGCGCGCTCGCCGAGGACGTCGTGGTGCCGGTCGACTGGGGCTGCTGCGCCTTCGCCGGCGACCGCGGGCTGCTGCATCCCGGGCTCACCGCCGCCGCCACGGCGGCCGAGGCGGCCGACGTCGTCGCCGCCCACGCCGCCGGCCCGGTCGACGCCCACCTCAGCAGCAACCGCACCTGCGAGATCGGCCTCACCCGCGCCACCGGCCACCGCTACGAGCACGTGCTCGAGGTCCTCCACCGCGTGGCCCGTCCCCGCTGATCGCCGACGACGGCGACCACCGCGGATCCGGGGTGCGGCAGGGGATGCGGGAGGATGGTGCCCATGACCGTGGTCATGGGCATCGAGACCTCCTGCGACGAGACCGGCATCGGGTTCGTGCGGGACGGCGTGCTGCTCGGCGAGGCGCTGGCCTCCAGCATCGACGAGCACGTGCTGTTCGGCGGCGTCGTGCCCGAGATCGCCGCCCGGGCCCACGTGCAGGCGATGGCGCCCACGATGGCCACCGCGCTGGAGCGCGCGGGCCTGGCCTGGCACGACGTCGGGGCGGTCGCCGTGACCGCTGGTCCCGGGCTGGCCACGGCGCTCCACGTCGGCGTGGCCGCGGGCAAGGCGGCCGCGCTCGCCCTCGGCGTCCCGCTCTACGGCGTGCACCACCTCGCCGGCCACGCCGCCGCCGACACCCTCGAGCACGGTCCGTTGCCCGAGCGCAGCATCGTGCTGATCGTCAGCGGCGGGCACACCAGCCTGCTGAGCGTGCGCGACCTGGTCCGCACCCCGATCGTGCACCTGTCCGACACCCTCGACGACGCCGCGGGCGAGGCGTTCGACAAGGTCGCCCGCCTGCTCGGCCTGCCCTACCCCGGCGGACCCTCGATCGACCGGGTCTCCCGCGAGGGCGACCCGACGGCGGTGCGGTTCACCCGCCCGTTGATGGGCCAGCGCGACCCGGCGCTCGGGTTCTCCTTCTCGGGGCTGAAGTCGGCGGTGGCCCGCTACGTCGCCGCCCCGCGCGACCCCGGCATCAGCACCGCCGACATCGCGGCGTCCTTCCAGGAGTGCGTGGCCGACACCGTGGTCACCAAGGCGCTGCGGGCCTGTGCCCAGGAGGGCGTCGAGACGCTGGTGATCGTGGGCGGCGTCGCCGCGAACAGCCGGGTGCGCAGCCTCGCCGAGGAGCGCTGCGCCGCCGCCGGCATCGAGCTGCGCGTGCCCCCGATGCGGTTGTGCACCGACAACGGCGCGATGATCGCCGCGATCGGGGACCTGCTGGTGCGGGAGGGCGCGCGGCCCTCCCGGCTCGACCTCGGCGCCCGCTCCGGCGTGACCCTCGAGCTGGCCCAGCTGCCCGGCTGACCCACCCGGGATCCTCCCGCGTGTTCCGGGGCGCCATCGCGAGGGGTGGCCGCCCGGGTGCGGGCGTCTCGTGACGCCTCGCTGCCCGGCTGACCCCCGCCCGGCGATCCCTCGTGCACGAGGCGTCGTGGCCCGCGCGACGCCCCGTCTGAGACGGCGGGCACACCCAATCGGTGGCGGATCTGTTCCAATAACGCCCATGTCGTTGTTCAGCGCCCTCAAGGCGCGGGTCGGGAAGGCCGTGCTGGAGCGCACCATGCGCGACGGCCTCGACCTGCGCAAGATGCGCTTCCTCCCCGAACCCATCAAGCTCCCCTTCCAGCGCGTCGGCGTCGACCCCGTCACCGAGCTCGGCGCGCTGCGCGACCGCGAGCCGGTGAGCAAGCTGGTCACCCTGTTCGGCCGCGACGTGTGGCTGGTCAGCGGCTACGACGAGGTCCGCGAGGCCCTGGCCGACGGCGAGTCCTACTCCAACGACCTCGGCCAGTTCGTGTCCCAGGAGGGCCGTTCGGCCGAGGAGCAGATCGGCGGGCTCGGGATGACCGACCCGCCGCTGCACACCGAGCTGCGCCGCTACCTGACCCCCGAGTTCACGATGCGCCGGCTGGCCCGCCTCGAGCCCGCGATCGAGCGCATCGTGCACGACCGCCTCGACGCCATGGCCGCCGCCGGCCCCGAGGTGGACCTCGTCTCCGAGTTCGCCTTCCCCGTGCCGTTCCAGGTGATCTGCGAGCTGCTCGGTCTCCCGGTCGAGGACCGGGAGCGCTTCTACGCGATGGGCGTGGCCCGCTTCGACCTCACGGGCGGCGGTGCCGGTGCCTTCGGCGCGGCCGCTCAGACCCGCGAGTTCCTCATCCGCTCGGTGGCCGAGCAGCGTGAGAACCCTGGCGACGGCCTCATCGGCGCGCTGCTCACCGAGCACGGCGACACCCTCGACGACGTCACCCTCGGCGGTATCGCCGACGGCGTGTTCCTCGGTGGCTACGAGACCTCCGCCTCGATGCTGGCCCTGGGCGCCTACGTGCTCGCCGAGAACCCCGAGGCGGTCCGGATGCTGCGCGAGGACGCCGCCGCGGCCGACCGCGTGGTCGAGGAGCTGCTGCGTCACCTCACCGTCGTGCAGGTCGCGTTCCTGCGCTTCGCCCGCCGCGACCTCGAGATCGCGGGCGTGCCGATCAAGGCCGGCAGCGCGGTCGGGTTCAGCCTGCTCGCCGCCAACCGCGACCCGCGACTCACCCCCGACGGCGACACCTTCGACCCCACCCGCGAGCCGACCCGCCACATGGCCTTCGGTCACGGCCTGCACCGCTGCGTGGGCGCGGAGCTGGCGCGGATGGAGCTGCGGGTGGCGCTGCGCGCCCTGGCCGAGCGCTTCCCCGACCTCACCGTCACCGCCGCCCCCGAGGAGCTGGAGTTCCGCGCCCTGTCGGCCGTGTACGGCGTCGAGGCGCTGCCGGTGGCGCTGTACGGCGTGCACGACGCGGCCCAGGAGCGGGAGCTGCAGCCGCAGGGCTGAGGCCCCCACCGACGACGACGGCCGCCCCCCCCCGCGGG
>NZ_CAXQZB010000009.1:0-51126 GCF_964228225.1 Nocardioides sp. | reverse complement strand
CACGTTGTCACCAGCGGAATGCACCGGTCAACAGCGTTGACCGGTGCATTCCGCTGGTGACAACGAGCCCGCGGCGACCACCGACGGTCCGGACACGAGGCTCAGACGCCCGCGAGCTCGCGCAGCCGCTCCAACTCGGGGGCGAAGTGGCGCACCAGCGCCTCGGCGTCGGGCATCGACTCCCGGCACGCGATGACGCCGACGTGCACCACGCCGTTGTTGCTCATGACCGTGATGTTGAGCCCGGCGCCGTGGAAGACCGGCCCCAGCGGGTACATCCCGGTGATGCGCCCACCGAGCAGGTAGAGCGGGATCGGGGGTCCGGGCACGTTGGAGATCACCAGGTTGTGCACCACCGGGTGGCGTTCGGCCAGCCGCAGCCCCGCGTAGGCCCGCACCGCCAGGCCGAAGGTGCGCGGTGCCGCGAACTCCGCCCAGTCCTGCAGCGAGTCGGCACTGATGGCGTCGTGGTGCTCGCGGGCGTGCCGGTTGGCCCGCGCCATGTCCTGCAACCGCTCCAGCGGGTCGTCGGTGTCGGTGCCGAGCCGCGCGAACAGCGAGCTCACCTTGTTCGAGCCGCCCTCCCGGCGCGAGCTGCCGCGCACCGACACCGGCACCGAGGCCAGCAGCGACGTCGCCGGCAGCTCGCCCCGCTCCTCCAGGTAGGCGCGCAGCGCACCGCCGCTCACCGCCAGGACGACGTCGTTGACCGTGGTGCCGGTGGCCGACTTCACCGCCCGGATCGTGGCCAGCGGCAGGTCGGCCAGTGCGATGGTGCGGTGGCCGGTGATCGTGCCGTTGAACGAGGTGCGCGGGGCCGTGAGCGGGGCGGCCATGGCCGTGCCGGCGCGGGCCCGGGCGACGGTGCGCCCCACCCCGCCGAGCGTCGGCCCGAGGACCTTGGCGGCCTGCACCGGCAGCGAGAGCCGACTCACCACCGCTCGCCCGAGCAGCTCGCGGCTGCCCGGGTCGCGGCCGAACCGCTGGCCCTCGTCGCCCATCGGCAGCGGCTCGGCGTCCGGCTCGAGCGCACACAGGTGGGAGATGAGGTTGGCCCCGGACACCCCGTCCACCGTGGCGTGGTGCATCTTCATGAACACCACCAGCCGCGGTGCCCCGTCGTCGTCGACGTGACCCTCGATCAGCCACATCTCCCACAGCGGTCGGGCGCGGTCCAGCGGCAGACCCGCGAGGTGGGAGGCCAGGTCGAGCAGCTCCGCGCGTCCGCCGGGGCTCGGGACGGCGAGCCGGTGCACGTGCCGCTCGATGTCGAAGCCCTGGTCGCGCACCCAGATCGGGTGGTCGAGGCCGAGCGGCACCCGCCGCAGCTTGCGGGTGAAGGCCGGCACGTCGACGATGCGGCGCTCCAACTCGGCGCGGAAGCGGGTGAAGTCGTAGCCGCCCGGCATCGTGGCGGGGTCCAGCGCGACCAGGGCGCACACGTGCATCAGCTGCGCCGGCGTCTCGAGGTAGAGGAAGCTGGCGTCCAGTCCGGAGAGTCGTTCCATAGCGAACCGCTCAACGTCCGAGCGTGGCGGAGGTCACGGTCCCCGGACGCGCGCGGGCGGTGTCGGCCCGGCGTCCTACAGTCGCGGCATGGGGTATCAGCGACGCCGGCTGCTCACCGCGGCCCTCACCGCCAACGCGATCCGCCCGGTGCCGGGCTACCGTGCCAGCATCCCGGCCTTCTTCGCCGGCTGGCTCACCGGCGAGCTCGCCCCGCACGTGCTGGCCACGACGGCCGCCGACACCGCCTGGCACCTGGCCCGGGGGCGCCGCGACACCCGGGCCCTGGCGCTGGCCGGGCTCACCGCCGCCGGCCTGGTGCACCTGATCCGACAGGCGCAGGACTCGGCGCGCGTCGCCGAGGAGGCGCTCACCGAGGGGCTCGGCGTCGACTACGCCGCGGTGCTCGACCCCGCCCCCACCCCCGCCGACCTCGCGGTGCCGTGGCGCCGGGTGGCCCGGCCGTTCCGGGTCCCGTACGACGGCGTGGTGGTCGAGCGCGACATCGCCTACACCGAGCACGGCCGTCGCGGACTGCTCGACGTCTACCGCCCCGCGGTCGTCGCGCCGGGCGCCCCGGCCGCGCCCGTGCTGCTGCAGATCCACGGCGGCGCCTGGACGATCGGCAAGAAGGAGGAGCAGGGGCTGCCCCTGATGACCCACCTCGCCGCCCGCGGCTGGGTGTGCGTCGCGATCAACTACCGCCTCAGCCCGCGCGACGCCTGGCCGGCGCACATCGTCGACGTCAAGCGCGCCATCGCCTGGATCCGCGCCCACATCGGGGAGTACGGCGGCGATCCCGCCTACCTCGCCGTCACCGGCGGGTCGGCGGGCGGCCACCTCACCGCCCTCGCCGCCCTCACCCCCGGCGAGGCGGCCTGGCAGCCCGGCTTCGAGGACGTCGACACCTCGGTGCAGGTCGCGGTGCCCCACTACGGCGTCTACGACATGGCCGGCACCCTCACCGGCCCGGTGGCCGGGCCGAACGGGCGTCGGATGCGCGACGGCTTCCTGGCCCCGCGGATCTTCCAGCGCCGCTACCGCGAGGACCCCGCGGTCTTCCACGACGCCTCGCCACTGGAGCACGTCACCGACCGGGCCCCCGACATGTTCGTGATCCACGGCCGGCTCGACACCCTCGTCCCGGTCGACCACGCGCGGGAGCTGGTCGCGCGGCTGCGCGCGACCTCGCGCCGCAGCGTCGTCTACGCCGAGCTCCCGGGCACCCAGCACGGCTTCGACGTCTTCGCCTCGGTGCGCTCCCAGCACGTGGTCCGGGCGGTCGAGCGGTACCTCAACTGGCACTGGACGACCTGGCGCTCGGGGCTCGGGGCGGCCCGCCCCGACGCCGGTGACGATTGGGTGAAGACCACCTCCTGAGGCGACAATGCCAGGCATGGGGGGCCGCTCGTCACTGCCGCGTCGGATCGCCTGGGTCTCGGGACTGCTCGGCCTGGTGCTGGTCTTCGCCGTCACCGTCGTCGCCGTCGTGACCGCGCGCGGCGACGCCGATCAGGCGCCCACCCCCACCGCGGCGCCCACCCCGGCCGCGCTGCCGGCCAGCTGCGTGGACGGCGACGACCTCGTGCCGGACACCGCCCGGCGCTGCGACCTGCTGCCCTACGTGCCCGGCCGTCCGACGCTGGTGCTGTGGGGCGACAGCCACGCCTGGCACCTCGTGCCCGCCCTCACCGAGGCGATCGGCGCCCAGCCGGTGAACCTGGTCGGCTTCCTCTTCGGGTCCTGCCCCCTGGTGCGCATCGAGGCCCGCACCGAGTGCGCGCGCACCAACGACCTCGCGCTGCGGTTCGTGCGCCAGGCCGTGCGGCGCGGCGACGACGTCCGGGTGGTGGCCAGCGAGGCCTGGGAGCTCTACCGCGACGCACTGCCGGGCTCCACCGGCGAGGAGCCGCTGCCCACGTCCGACGCCATCATCAAGGCCGCCCCCGAGACCGTGGACGGCACCCCGCGGCTCTTCCGCACCCTGGCCACCCTCGGGGTCCCGACCGACGTCGTCGGCCCGATGCCGGTCGTGCCCACCGACGTCACCGGCTGCACCGCGCTGCAGCCGGGCACCCCGAGCGAGTGCGAGCTCCCCCGCGCGGCCGCACTGGAGGACGAGGACGACACCCGCCGCGAGATCGAGCGGCTGATGACCGGTCTCGACGACGCCACGCTCATCGACCCCAGCCCCGCGCTGTGCGACGACGCCACCTGCGCGGCCGTCCTCGACGGCATGCCGGTCTTCCTGGACAACATCCACCTCTCGGCCGAGAGCTCGCGGCTGTTGGCCGACTACTTCTCCCCCACCGTCGAGCGCCTGCTCGCCGACGCCTGACGCAGGCCGGCCCCGCCCGCGGATCAACCCCGGGGCAGGCCGAGGATCCGCTCGCCGGCGATGTTGCGCAGGATCTGGGTCGTGCCGCCGGCGATGGAGAGGCACCGCGTGTTGAGCATCTCCCACAGCGCGGCGGCGGCGTCGTCGCTGCCGGGACCGGTGGCGTCCAGGACGTCGGTGCCGAGCAGCTCGACCACCAGCTCGGCGCCGTCCTGCCGGTTGCGCACGCCGAGCAGCTTGGCCACGCTCGACTCCGCCCCGGGGCCCTGACCCGCCAGGGAGCGCAGCACCGTGCGCACGCCGAGCAGGCTGCACACCGTGGAGAGCGCCACCGAGCGGCCCACGCGGGCCCGCTGGGTGAGCGGCAGGTCCGTGCCGGCGGCGAGGGCGACCGCGCGCTCGGTGCTCTTGTCCAGGCGGCTGGTGGCCATCGCGACCCGCTCGTTGGCCAGCGTCGTGCGCGCCAGCCGCCAGCCGTCGCCGGGCTGGGCGACGAGGCAGTCGTCGGGCACGAAGACGTCGTCGAGGAAGACCTCGTTGAACAGCGCCTCGCCGGTGATCTCGCGCAGCGGCCGGACGTCGATGCCGGTGCTGTGGCGCATGTCGACCAGGAAGTAGGAGATGCCGCGGTGGGCCGGCGCGTCCTGGTCGGTGCGGGCCAGGCAGATGCCCCAGTCGGCGCGGTCGGCCACCGAGGTCCACACCTTCTGACCGTTGAGCACCCACCCGCCCTCGACCTTGTCGGCACGGGTGCGCAGCGAGGCGAGGTCGGAGCCCGAGCCGGGCTCGGAGAAGAGCTGGCACCAGACGAGCTCGCCGAGCAGCGAGGGCACCACGAAACGCTCGCGCTGCTCGGGGGTGCCGTGCTCGAGGATCGTGGGCAGCGCCCAGCCGGCGATCACGATGTCGGGGCGGACGACGCCGGCCGCGGCGAGCTCCTCGTCGATCACGATCTGCAGCACGGGGTCGGCCCCCAGGCCGGCCGGGGCGGGCCAGTGGGGCGTGAGGTAGCCGGTCTCGACCAGGGCACGGCGCACGTCGGGCGCGCCGGCGATGTCGGCCACGGTGGCCCGCACCTGGTCGCGCACCGCCGCGTCGCGACCCTCGAGGTCCACGCGCAGCGCCCGCCTGGTGCCGGCCGCCGCGCGGGCGGCGAGCCGCACCGCGGCGTCGTCGGCGTCGCCGGCCAGCGCGCGCAGCGCGAGCGCGCGGCGCAGGTAGAGGTGGGCGTCGTGCTCGAAGGTGAACCCGATGCCGCCGAGCACCTGGATGCAGGACTTGGCCACCGCGACGGCGCCGTCGAAGACGGTCACCGCGGCCACGTCGGCGGCGAAGGCGGCCTGCTCCTCCTCGGGCGTCCCGGCGACGGCGGCGAGGTCCCACGCGGCCGCGGTGACGGCCTCGCAGGTCTCGAGCATCTCCGCGCACAGGTGCTTCACGGCCTGGAAGGCGCCGATCGGCTTACCGAACTGCTCGCGCACCCGGGCGTAGTCGGCCGCGGTGGCCAGGCACCACCGCGCCAGACCGGCGGCCTCGGCGGCGGCGTAGGTGAGGAAGGTGCGCCGCACCCGCTCGGTGGTCAGACCGGGCACCGGCCGCCCGGCGGCGAGGTCGACGGCGGTGACCCGCGCCGTGCGGCGGGACAGGTCGAGCAGGCGGCCCGGCACGGCGGACACCGCGGTGACCGGCACCAGGTGCCAGACCCCCTCGGGGCCGTCGGGGCCGGGCAGCAGCACGTGGCTGGCCCCCGGCAGGTCGAGCACGACGTCGGCCCGCGCGGTGAGCGCGAGCGCGTAGCGACCCGGGGCGTCGAGCAGGGTCGCGACGACGGCGCTCGCGAGGAGGGCCCCGGGCACCATGCCGTGGGCGGCGGCCTCCAGGGCCACGGCCTGGTCGAGCACCGAGCCGCCCCCGCCGCCGGCCGACTCGGCCACCGCGATCGCGGGCAGGCCGACCTCCAGGGCCTCGGCCCAGGCGGCGTCGAAGGCGGCGTGGGGGTCGGCCTCGGCCGCGCGCGCCTGGGCGGGACCGTCCAGGCCCAGCGCCCACTTGCGCAGGGTGGCGGCGAGTTCGACGTGGTCCTCGGTGATGCCGATGGTCATGGAGTTCCTCAGGGGTGCACCAGAACTAGAACAGGTTCTAGATGGTAGCGGACCCGGACGCCGGCGTCCCCGCCCCGCCGACTAGCCTGCGCGGGTGCCCCCCGAGATGCGCCCCGAGACGCCCGCCGAGATGCCCGCCGACCTGCTCGCCCACGCCCTGGCCGCGAAGGGCTTCATGCCCGAGGACGAGGGGCTGCTGCTGCACCGGTACGCCCGCGAGCGGCTGCCGCACGGGCCGGCGCTGGAGGTCGGCACCTACTGCGGCAAGTCCGGCATCTACCTCGGCGCGGCGGCGCGCGAGGTGGGCACCCCCGACGCCGGCGCTCCGGCGGTGGTCTTCACCGTCGACCACCACCGCGGTTCGGAGGAGAACCAGGCCGGCTGGGAGCACCACGACGCCTCGCTGGTGGACCCCGAGTTCGGCCTGATGGACACGGTCCCGACGTTCCGGCGCACGATCGCGCGTGCGGGCCTGGAGGACCACGTGGTGGCCGTGATCGGGCGCAGCACCACGGTGAGCGCCCACTGGCGCACCCCGCTGAGCCTGCTGTTCATCGACGGCGGCCACGCCGAGGTGCACGCACAGAACGACTACACCGGCTGGGCGCCGTGGGTGATGCCCGGCGGCCTACTGGTCATCCACGACGTCTTCCCCGACCCCGCCGACGGCGGCCAACCGCCCTACCACGTGTTCCTGCGCGCCCTGGCGGGCGGCAGCTTCACCGAGGTCGAGGCCCTGGGCTCGATGCGGGTCCTGCGCCGCACCCAGGGCGCCCCCGGCGACGCCGTCGGCTGAGGGTCACCGTCTCCCGTTGCTCCCCGGCGACCACCGAGGGTCAGGGGATGAGGGCGGACTCGCAGCCGCACTCCAGGGCGAGCTCCTGGAAGTGGGGGGCGAGGGAGGTGCCGCGCATGATCCCCGAGCCGGGGGTGCTGTGGCCGTAGGTCTCCCCCAGCGCGTCGACGGCGAGCACCACCGCGGCCGCGGTGTAGGTGGTGTGCTCGTGGGGCCAGTACACGTCGCTGGGCTCGTCGGTGCGGCCGGTGTCGTAGACCCAGCCGGTCCAGTAGCGGCCGTCGTCCTCGCGCAGGTGCTGCATGTCGGCCAGCAGGGCGCGGGCGCGCTCGTGGTCGCCGAGGGCGTCCAGGGCCATCGCGAGCTCGCAGGTCTCCGCGCCGGTCACCCACGGGTTGGTGTCGACGCAGTGGATGCCCAGGCCGGGCACGACGAAGTCGTCCCAGCGCCGCGCCAGCCGGGCGTGGGCGGCGTCGCCGCGCAGGGCCCCGCCGAGCACCGGGTAGTACCAGTCCATCGAGTAGGTCGACTTGTCGGCGAACCGGTCCTCGTGGCGCCGGATCGCGTGGCCGAGCCGGCCGCCGGCCAGCTCCCACTCCGGCTGCGGGTCGTCGAGCAGGTCGGCCAGCGCCACGCCCGCGCGCAGGGAGTGGTAGATGCTGGCGTTGCCCGTGAGCAGGCAGAAGTCGTCCACCGGCGTCCAGCTGATGCCGCCCCAGCCGGTCTGCAGCGAGACGACGAAGTCGAGCGCGGCACGCACCGAGGGCCAGTACCGGCGCAGGTGGTCCAGGTCGCGTCGCACCAGCCAGTGGTGCCACAGCCCGACCGCCGGGTAGGCGGACATGTTGGTCTCACCGCGGTCGTCCTCGACGGTGTCGTCCACGATCTTCATCGGGAACGAGCCGTCGGCGCGCTGCATGGTCGGCACCCAGGCGTAGGCGCGCTCGGCGGCCTCCACTTCACCGCCCACGAGCATGGCCATCGCGGCCTCGACGTGGTTCCAGATGTCGACGTGCTCGCCGGTGGTCCACGGCACGGCGCCGCAGGGCTCCTGCATGGCGGCGATGGCGGCGGCGGTGGCCGCCACCTGCGCTCCGGTCAGGACGCCGTCGACGTGCGGGAGCAGGGCGGGGGTGGGCTCAGGCACCGGACTCCTCGGGCTTGCGGAAGTACAGCACCATCGACTTGCCGATGAGCGGGTCGAGCACCTTGCCGGCCAGCTTGAGCGTGCGCGGCTGCTTCATGATCTCCCAGACCAGCAGCTTGTGGTAAGCCTTCGCCGCCGGGTGGTCGTCGTTGTTCACGCCCACCGCGCACTTGATCCACCAGTACGGGCTGTGCAGGCCGTGGGCGTAGTCCTTGCCCTCGAAGACCATCGCCTCGCCGGGGGTGCCGTCGTTGAAGCGGCCGGCCTTGGTGACCTTGTCGACGAGCTCGTGGTCGGTGTAGATGCGGATGTGGCCGCCCTCGGCGTGGTGGTAGTCCGGCGAGAGCCTCCAGTTGATGACCTCCGGCAGCCAGCGCGGCACCGAGACCGCCAGGGTGCCGCCGGGGCGCAGCACGCGCACGAGCTCGCGGATCGCGCTGACGTCGTCGTGGATGTGCTCGAGCACCTCCGCAGCGACGATGCGGTCGAACTCGCCGTCGGCGAAGGGCAGCGCGAGGGCGTCGCCCTGCTTGATGTCGGCGCTGGCGCCCACCGGCGCCTCGCCGGCCTCCTTCATGGCGCCGAAGAGCTCGAGCACGCCGGCCAGCTCGTCGGCGTCCATGTCGAAGGCGACGACGTCGGCGCCGCGCCGGTACATCTCGAAGGCGTGGCGGCCCCCGCCGCAGCCCATGTCGAGCACGCGGTCGCCGGGGCGCAGGCCGAGGCGGTCGAAGTCGACGGTCAACATGTCAGGCTCCCTGGGTACTGGTCTGGAGGGTCTGGCCGGTCGTGCTGGTCTGGCCGGTCTGCTCGGCCCGGAACTGCTCGATCACCTGCTCGTACTGCGCGGCGACCTTCACCGCGACCGCCCGCCAGCTGAACATCTCCTCGACGCGCGCGCGGCCGGCCGCGCCCATGCGGGCACGCCGCTCGGGGTCGTCGAGCAGCGCCGCGAGCGCCGAGCGCAGCTGCTCGACGTCGCCGGGGGGCACGAGGTCGGCGCACAGGCCGTCGGGGCCGGTGACCTCGGGGATCGCGCCGGCCTCGGAGACCACCAGCGGGGTGGCGCAGGCCATCAGCTCGGCGGTGGGCAGCGAGAATCCTTCGTAGAGCGAGGGCACGCACGCCACCTCGGCCGAGCCCATGAGCGCGACCAGCTCCTCGTCACTGATGCCGTGCACGAACCGCACGTGCGGGCCGATGCCGAGCTTGTCGATGAGCTTCTCGGTGCGCCCGCCGGGGGTGGGACGGGTGACCAGCACGAGCTCGACGTCGCGCTCGGTGCGCAGCTTGGCGAAGGCCTCGAGCAGCGTGGCGACCCCCTTCATCGGGGCGTCGGCGCTGGCCATGGCCATGATCCGACCGGGCACGCGCGGGGTCGTGGGCGGCACGAACATGTCGTCGACCCCGAGCAGCACGACGTGCATCTTCGCGGGGTCGACACCGAAGTCGGTGGCGATGTCGCGCTTGGAGGTCTCCGAGGGCGTCATGATCCACCGCGCCTGCCGGGCCACCTTCCCCTGCATGCGCAGGAAGCCGTACCAGCGGCGCAGCGTGATCTTGCGCCACGGGTTGCGGGTCTGGGCCAGGTCGATGCGGCGGTCGTAGGTGATCGGGTGGTGCAGGGTGGTGATCAGCGGCAGACCGTGCTCCTCGATGTCGCGCATGCCGTAGCCCAGCACCTGGTTGTCGTGGGCGATGTCGAAGTCGCCGGCGCGGTCCTTCATCAGCCGCGCGATGCGGCGGGAGAACGTGCGGGCCTCGGGGAACCCCGCGAGGCACATGATGAGGAACTCCTGGACGTCGATGAGGTCGCGGAACTCGCGCAGCTTCGGCACCCGGAACGGGTCGGGCTCGCGGTAGAGGTCCAGGCTGGGCACCTTCGTGAGGGTGACGCCCTCGTCGAGCACGGGGTAGGGCTGGCCGGAGAAGACCTCGACCTGGTGGCCCAGGGCGGTGAGTTCACGGCTGAGGTGCCGCAGGTAGATGCCCTGACCTCCGCAGTGGGGCTTGCTGCGGTAGGACAACATGGCGATGCGCATGCGAGGCCGACCCTTCGGGGTGTGGGGGGCGGCGTCAGCGCCGCACAAACTGGAACGTGTTCCTATTATGGGACACGTCTTGATAGCGTAGCGACGCAATCACTGGACACGACGACCAGTCCCCGGCGCTTTCCACCGACGCAACGTGCTGGCGGAACCAGACCGGAAGGCTCCCATGAGCACGCTGAACTCCCTCTCTGTGGAGGATCTCGGGTCCGCGGCCCAGCGCGACCGGCGCAAGCGCATCCTCGACGCCACCTACGAGCTCGCCCGCGAGGGCGGCTTCGACGCCGTGCAGATGCGCGCGGTCGCCGACAAGGCCGAGGTCGCCCTCGGCACCCTCTACCGGTACTTCCCGTCCAAGATCCACCTGCTGGTCTCCGCCCTGGCCCGCGAGTTCGAGCGCAGCCAGAAGTCGATCGCCACCATGGACGCCGTGCCCGGCGACACCGCGGCCGAGCGCGTCATCTTCGTCATGAAGCGCACCACCCGCGGCCTGCAGGGCGATCCGCGGCTCACCGAGGCGCTCACCCGCGCGTTCATGTTCGCCGACGCCTCGGTGGCCACCGAGATCCACACCGTCGGCATGCTGCTCACCTCGATGCTCACCCAGGCGATGCGCCCGGGCGCGGAGGAGCCCACCGCCGAGGACGTCGCCATCGCGCGCGTGATCGGCGACGTCTGGCTCTCCGCGCTGGTCGCGTGGGTCACCGGCCGCTCCACCGCCGCCGAGACCGGCGCGCACCTCGAGACCGCCGTCGGCCTGCTGCTGCGCGACTGAGGGCGCCCCGCCCGATCCCCCGCACACCACGCGCGACACGGCCGGCCCCGAGGACCGGGGCCGGCCGTGGCGCGTCGGGATCACTCCAGGAAGGCTGCGGTGGTCCCGCCGAGCTCCATGGCCGGCAGTCCCAGCTTGCGGTGGTCCCAGGAACGGACCCGGTCGACGTCGAGGCGCACGACCACACGGTTCCTGGCCATCACCTCCACGAAGGGCCGCAGCTCCTCGGTGTAGGTGGCGTTGTAGCGCTCGAAGATGCGCACGCAGACGTCCCACACCAGGTCGGCGTCGTCGAGCACGACGGCGCTGCCCTCCAGCGACACGCCACGCAGCTGGTCGTAGGTGTGACCGGCCTCGACCAGCACGCTCATCCGCGGGTCGCGGCGCAGGTTGACGACCTTCTGCGACTTCGCCTTCGTCTCCAGCCAGATGTGGCCCTCGTGCCAGTCGTACCACATCGCCACGAGGTTGATCCGGCCCTGCAGCCCGAGGGTGCCGATCGTGCAGGAGCGCTGCTGGACCAGGAAGGTGTCGACCTCCTCGGGCGACATCACGATCTGGCCGCGCTGGTTCGCCATCCCGGACCCTCTCAGCCGCCGAAGGCGTGGGTGGAGGTCACACCGCCGTCGATCGCGATCTCGGCACCGTTGACGTAGGACGACTCGTCGCTGGCGAGGTAGACGTAGAGCGGGGCGATGTCGTGGGGGTTCCCCACCCGCCGCAGCGGCACCTTCGAGGCGCCGAACTCCATGGCGGCGTCGCCGCCGTGCACGCGCGTCATCGGGGTGTCGATCATGCCGGGGTGCACCGAGTTCACCCGGATGCCGTGGCGCCCGAGCTCCATCGCCCCGCACTTGGTCATCCCGCGGATCGCCCACTTGGTGGCAGCGTAGGCGGTGCAGCCCGGCATCCCGGCCAGCCCCTCCACCGAGGAGGCGTTGATGATCGAGCCGCCGCCGTTCTTGCGCATCGTGCGCGTGACGGCCTGCATGCCGAGGAAGCAGCCGAGCTGGTTGACCCGGAACAACAGCTCGACCTCCTCGCGCGGCATCCGCTCGATGTCGCCGAAGCGCAGGATGCCGGCGTTGTTGGCGAGCACGTTCACCGCGCCGAAGCGGGTGGCGGTCTCCTCGACCACCGCGGCCCACGACTGCTCGTCGCTGACGTCGTGGTGCACGTAGTGCGCCCGCTCCCCCAGCTCGGCGGCGAGCGCAGCACCCTCGTCCTTCGCGACGTCGGCGAGCACGACGCGCGCCCCCTCGGCCACGAAGGCGCGGGCGATCTCGGCACCCTGGCCCATCGCGGCGCCGGTGACGATGGCGATCTTGTCCTCCAGGCGGCCCGGAGTGGTCATGACGGTCCTCCTCAGACCTGGAGCTGCATGATCGAGTCGGCGGCGAAGCCGACGGCGGGGTCACGGTCGGCGAACCAGGAGCCCAGCTGGGCGTCGAGGTCGGCCGGGGTCCAGGTGGCGCCGGCGGCGTCGAACCGCTCGGCCACCACCGGGGCCGCGACGACGGCCACCATGCCGCCGTAGACCACGAAGACCTGCCCGGTGATCCGGTCGGCCGCCGGGGAGGCGAGGTAGGCCACGAGCGGGGCCACGTGGTCCGGCGAGTAGGGGTCGATCTCGGCCCCCGAGGTGTCCTCCCCGAAGACCTGGGCGGTCATCGCGGTGCGGGCGCGCGGGCAGATGGCGTTGGCACGCACCCCGATCCGGCCCAGCCCGCGGGCACTGGACAGGGTGAGCGCGGCGATGCCGGCCTTGGCGGCCGCGTAGTTCGGCTGGCCCGGCGAGCCCCCGAGGAACGCCTCGGAGGCGGTGTTCACGATCCGGCCGTACACCGGGGCGTCGAGCTCCTTGGCGCGCCCGCGCCAGTACGACGCCGCGTTGCGCGAGAGCAGGAAGTGACCACGCAGGTGCACCCGGATCACGGCGTCCCACTCGTCGTCGGACATGTTGAACAGCATCCGGTCGCGGGTCATGCCGGCGTTGTTGACCACGATCTCCAGGGAGCCGAAGCCGTCGACGGCGGCCTTCATCATCGCCTCGGCCGTGGCGCTGTCGCTCACGTCGCCCTCGACGACGGCGACCTCGCCGCCGCGCGCGCGGATGGTCTCGGCGGCCTCGTCGGCCGCGCCCGGCAGGTCGTTGAGCACGATCCGCGCACCGGCGTCGGCCAGGGCGAGCGCCTCGGCGCGTCCCAGCCCGGCCCCGGCGCCGGTGACGATCGCGACCTTGCCGTCCAGGGTGGTGTCGCCCACGCCTCAGTCCTCCAGCCGGATCGCCGCGCGCGGGCAGGCCGCGACCGCGCGCTGCACCGACTCGATGTTCTCCGGCGTCGTCTCCTCGGCCTTGAGCACCAGGTAGTCGTCGTCGTCGAGCTCGAAGACCTCGGGGGCCATCGCCTCGCACAGCGCGTTGGACTCGCACAGGTCGAAGTCGACCTTGATCCGCATGGGGGTTCCTCTCAGTCGGGACGGGGGTGACGGGTCGTGCTCGGGGCGGGTCGCTCAGCCTTCGCTGGAGTGGCCCGGGAAGACCTTGGCGCTCGGGTCGATGGCGACCGTCGCGTTGTTCACCGCGGTGGCGGCCTCGCCGAAGCCGACGGCGATCAGGCGCACCTTGCCGGGGTACTCGGTGATGTCGCCGGCGGCGAAGACGCGCGGCAGGTTGGTGCGCATGGCGGGGTCGACGACGAGGTGGCGCTTGTGCACCTCCAGGCCCCACTGCTGCAGCGGGCCGAGGTCGGCGACGAAGCCGAGGGCCGCGACCACCGCCTGGCAGGGCCGCACCACGGTCTCCCCGGCCACCTCCAGCTCGACCTCGGTGACGACGTCGTCGCCGCGCAGGGCCGTCACCTGGGCCTGGGTGATGATCTCGGTCGAGGAGGCCCGCACCTGCTGGACGGTGCGCTCGTGGGCGCGGAACGCGTCGCGGCGGTGCACCAGCGCCACGGAGCGGGCGATCGGCTCCAGGTGCAGGGCCCAGTCGAAGGCGGAGTCGCCGCCGCCGACGATCACGACGTCCTTGTCGCGGTAGGGCTCGAAGCTGGGCACGAAGAACTCCAGGCCGCGGCCGAGCCAGTCGCCGCCGGCGGGCAGCGGGCGGGGGCTGAACTTGCCGATGCCGGCGGTGATGATCACCGCACCGGCCCGCACGGTCGTGCCGTCGTCCAGACCGACGGTGACGCCGTCGTCGTCGGCCTCGAGGGTGGCGGCGGTGCGGTCGAGCAGGTAGACGGGGTCGGAGGAGTTCGCCTGGGCGACGAGTCCGGCCACGAGGTCGCGCCCCTTGACCGCCGGGAAGCCGGCGACGTCGAAGATCTGCTTCTCGGGGTACATCGCCGTGATCTGGCCGCCGAGCTCGGGCAGGGAGTCGACGACGCCGACGCGGTGGCCGCGGAACCCGGCGTAGTAGGCCGCGTAGAGGCCGGTGGGACCGGCCCCGACGATGAGCAGGTCCACCTCGACCAGCGAGGCGGCGGGAGCGGGATCGATCGCTGTGGTGTGGGTCACGGCGGTGATCCTTCCTGTCCCCGGGCGGTTGTCAATCACACTAGAACACGTTCTAGTCCTGGCGGCACAGTAGCGCCCGCCGCGCGGCGGCACCAGCAGCGGTCCCGGCCCGGCGAGGTGGCCCGGGCGGCCCTTCGGCCGTTGCCTAGGATCGCGGCATGAGCGAGACGTGGTGGCGGGACTTCTCCCACGACCCGCGCGTGCGCTCCCACGCCGTCCTGCGCGCCACCGACCGCGACCGCGACCACGTCCTGACCGAGCTCGCACGCGCCTACGCCGACGGTCGCCTCGACCGGGCCGAGTTCGACCGCCGCCAGGATGCGGCGCAGTCCGCCCGCACCCTCGGCGACCTGCGCGGCCTGTGCGCCGACCTGAGGCCAGGGCGGAACTCGCTCTCCGCGCTGGTGCCGCTCGCCCCGTTGACGCGGCTGATCCCCCGCGCCGCGCCGCCCACCCAGGCCGAGATCGCGGAGCGCGCCCACCGGGCCTGGCGCGACCAGCGCCGCGGCGCCGTCGCCCTCACCCTCACCACCAGCCTGGTGTCGTGGGCGGTGTGGCTCGGCGCCGGGGCCGACGTGCTGGTGTGGCCGGTGCTGGTGATGCTCGCCGGTGGCGGGTACGTCGCCCAGGTGCAGTGGCGCCGGGCCAGCATCGAGGCCGAGGAGCGACGCCGCCTCGAGCTCAAGGCCCAGCGGCGACGTCGTCCGCGGCCGCTCGGCGGTTGAGCGCGGCTCACCCCAGGACGGGTGCCCCGGACTCCAGCGCCGCCCGGTCGGTGGCCCGGCGGGCCCGGCGTCGGTAGCGCAGCAGCTGGACGCAGCCCACGGCCCACAGCGCGTACTGCGCCGCCATCGCGGTGGCGAACGCCGCCGGACCGTAGTCGGTGGAGGTACCCGGGGTGCGGAGGTCGAGGATCACCCCGATCGCGATGACCAGCACCAGGGTGGCGACGAATCCCGCGACGTTGACGATGCCCGTGGCACTGGCGAGCCGGGACCCGGGGTTCACGGTGCGTGCGATGTCGAAGCCCACCACCGAGGCCGGGCCGCCGACCCCGACCACGACGACGAGCAGCACGAGGACCCCGAACGGGGCCGGGCCTGGCCAGAGCAGGACGAGGGCCCAGGCGGCCGCCATCGCCGCGATGATCCCGAGCACGAGGGTCGAGCGGTGCCACGGGTGGCGCCCGATCACGGTGCCGAGCACCGGTCCGGCGATCACGACGGCGACCACCATGATCGTGAGCAGGGCCCCCGCCTCGGCCGAGCTGCGACCCTCGCCCTGGACGAAGAAGGGGTATCCCCACAGCATGGCCAGGGCGTTGGCGCTGAACGGGGTGCAGAAGTGCACCCAGAACGCCAGCCGCGTGCCGGGGTGGGACCAGGAGGCACGCAGGCTGGCGCGCACCGCGGCCGGTGAGAGCACCGGACCCGAGGCCGTCCGGCGTCCGGGCTCGTCGCGCAGGACGACCAGTCCGACCACCGCCGCCAGCAGGCTCAGCCCCGCCGCCACGAGGTAGGCGTGCGACCACCCGAGCCGGCCCAGCGCCCAGGTCATCGGGATCGCCGCCCCGATCGAGCCGAGCTGGCCGATGGTGCCGGTCACCTGGGTCATCACCGGGATCCGGGGCCGGGGGAACCAGGCGGCCAGGAAGCGGATCAGGCAGATGAACGTCATCGCATCGCCCGCGCCGACGAGCACCCGCGCCAGCAGGGCGGCGGCGTAGTGGTCGGCGAGGGCGAAGCAGGTCTGCCCGACGACGAGCACGACGGCCCCGGTGAGCATCACCCGGCGCGGCCCGAAGCGGTCGACCGCCAGCCCGACCGGGATCTGCATCGCGGCGTAGACCGCGAGCTGGAGCATCGTGAAGGTGGCCAGCTGCGAGGCCGAGATGTCGAAGCGGTCGACGGCCACGAGCCCGGCGACGGCCAGGGAGGAACGGTGGAAGACCGCGAGGGTGTAGAGCGCCAGCGCGACCGCCCAGACCCGCCAGGCGGTCGCGCCGGGACGCACGACCTCGGAGCTCACCCCTCGATGATGGGCCCTCGAGGCGCGGCACCGCTCAGCGGGTGGCCTCCATCATCTGCCGCAGCTCCTTCTTCAGCTCGTTGATCTCGTCGCGCAGCCGCGCGGCGACCTCGAACTGCAGCTCCGCGGCCGCCGAGCGCATCTGCTCGGTGAGCTCCTGGATGAGCTGGGCGAGGTCGGCGCTGGGCATGCCGGCGAGGTCGGCGGCGTGGTGCCCGGCGGCCTTCTCCCCCAGCACCGGCGTGGGCTGCCGGGGCCGGACCCCGCCCGCGCCTCCCTTGGCCTCGGTCCCGGCCCAGGTCTCGAGCAGCGCCTGGGTGTCCTCGGAGTCGCGGGCCAGCATCTCGGTGATGTCGGCGATCTTCTTGCGCAGCGGCTGCGGGTCGATGCCGTGCTCGGTGTTGTAGGCCACCTGCAGGGCGCGACGGCGGTTGGTCTCCTCGATCGCCGACTCCATGGAGGGGGTGATCTTGTCGGCGTACATGTGCACCTGGCCGGACACGTTGCGCGCCGCGCGTCCGATGGTCTGGATCAGCGACTTGTCCGAGCGCAGGAAGCCCTCCTTGTCGGCGTCGAGGATGGAGACCAGCGACACCTCCGGCAGGTCGAGGCCCTCACGCAGCAGGTTGATGCCGACGAGCACGTCGTACTCGCCCATCCGCAGCTCGCGCAGCAGGTCGATGCGCTTGAGGGTGTCGACCTCGGAGTGGAGGTAGCGGGTGCGGATGCCGGCGTCGAGGAGGTAGTCGGTGAGGTCCTCGGACATCTTCTTGGTCAGGGTGGTGACCAGCACGCGCTCGTTCTTCTCCGCGCGGGCGCGGATCTCGTGGATGAGGTCGTCGATCTGGCCCTTGGTGGGCTTGACGATGACCTCGGGGTCGATCAGCCCGGTGGGCCGGATGATCTGCTCGACGACGTCGCCCCCGACCTTGTCCAGCTCGTAGTCGCCGGGGGTCGCGGAGAGGTAGACGGTCTGCCCGATCCGCTCCAGGAACTCCTCCCACCGCAGCGGCCGGTTGTCCATCGCGCTGGGCAGCCGGAAGCCGTGCTCGACCAGGGTGCGCTTGCGGGACATGTCGCCCTCGTACATGCCGCCGATCTGCGGCACCGCGACGTGGGACTCGTCGATGACGAGCACGAAGTCCTCGGGGAAGTAGTCGAGCAGGCAGTTGGGGGCGGACCCGGGCTCGCGGCCGTCGATGTGCATCGAGTAGTTCTCGATGCCCGAGCACGAGCCGACCTGGCGCATCATCTCGATGTCGTAGGTGGTGCGCATCCGCAGCCGCTGGGCCTCGAGCATCTTGCCCTGGCGCTCCATGACCGCCAGCTGCTGCTCGAGCTCGGCCTCGATGCCGCGGATCGCGCGCTCCATGCGCTCGTGGCCCGCGACGTAGTGGGTGGCGGGGAAGACGTGCAGCTCGGCGTCCTCGGTGAGCACCTCGCCGGTGACGGCGTGCAGCGTCATCAGCCGCTCGATCTCGTCGCCGAAGAACTCCACCCGCACCGCGTGCTCCTCGTAGACCGGGAAGATCTCGAGGGTGTCGCCGCGCACCCGGAAGGTGCCGCGGGTGAAGGCGAGGTCGTTGCGGGTGTACTGGATCTCGACGAGCCGGCGCAGCACGGAGTCGCGGTCGTGCTCCTCCCCCACGCGCAGCCGCAGCATCCGGTCGACGTACTCCTGGGGCGTGCCGAGGCCGTAGATGCAGGAGACCGTGGAGACCACGATCACGTCGCGCCGGGTGAGCAGGGAGTTCGTGGCGGAGTGGCGCAGCCGCTCGACCTCCTCGTTGATCGAGGAGTCCTTCTGGATGTAGGTGTCGGTCTGGGGGACGTAGGCCTCGGGCTGGTAGTAGTCGTAGTAGCTGACGAAGTACTCCACCGCGTTGCGCGGGAAGAGCTGGCGCAGCTCGTTGGCGAACTGCGCGGCCAGGGTCTTGTTCGGCTGCAGCACCAGCATCGGCCGCTGCACCTGCTCGGCCACCCAGGCCACGGTCGCGGTCTTGCCGGTGCCGGTCGCGCCGAGCAGCACGACGTCGGAGACGCCGTCGTTGAGCCGCTTGGTGATCTCGGCGATCGCCGCCGGCTGGTCACCGGAGGGCTGGTAGTCGGACTCCACCTTGAGGGGGGCGACACGGCGTTCCAGATCGGTGACGGGGCGCATGGTCCGAGCCTACGGTCGCCCACCGACAACCTCCGGAGGGGCCGCGGCGTCACACGGGGCATGACCGTGCCCCGGACCTCCCTCAGCCCGCTCGCGCGCCTCGCGCTGGGCCTGCTCACCACCTGCTCGACCGCCGCGACCGCGGTCGGCGTGAGCGGTCTCACGGCCGCGCCGCGGCCCGTGGCGCCCCTGGCGGTACCCGTCGCCGAGACCGTCGCGACCTCGGACACGCCCGCACCGCAGGCCGGGCGGACGACGCCCCCGCGCGGTGCCGCGCCCCGGATCGCCTATGCGGTGGACCCCCGTCCCACCTTCGGCGACGGGCACTTCCGCGTCGTCCTGCCCGGTGGGGACACCGTGGCGATGCCGCGCGGCCCGATGGGCGCCTGGACCGTGCAGGACGCCGCTGCCCGCACCGTCGTGCGGGAGTACCAGACCGAGGCGGGCGCGGTGCTGCAGGTCGTGGGTCCCGACGGGACCCTGCTGCACGAGGAGTCGGGGTTGCCCTGGGTGGGCCTGAGCGCCACCCCCGACGCTGCGGTGGCCGGCTGGCAGACGGCGTCGGGCCGGATCCGGGTGCGGGAGGCCGACGGCGCCCTGCTGTCGCTCCCGCGCACGCCGCGACCCGCCGGGCTCGGGACGTTGCTCGGATCCGACACCTGCCGGGAGGCCGCGCCCGAGGGCGGGGGCTGCGCCGCGATCGTGACCGCACGCCGCGGCCCGGCGCGGATCACCACCTCCCACGGGATCGTGGACCGGCTGCCCGGCGTGGGACGGGCCCTCGACGCCGATGCCCGGGGCCGGGTGCTCGCCGTGCTGACGCGACCCGGCTGCTACGGCGTCCTGACCTCGCCCGGCGCGGCTCCGCTCCGGCGGGTGTGCGCGGCTGAGGAGCCGGTGGCGCTCGGCACCCGCGGCCGGGTGGCCGCCCTGGCGGACCCGGTGGCCGACGGCCACCGAACCGTCGTGGTGCGGGGTGGGGACGGCGCCGTCGTGCGGAGCTGGCGCGGCCTCGGCGTCGTGACCGAGGTGGCGTGGGAGGACGCCACCCACCTGCTCGCCGTCGCCCACCGCGGGGCGCGCTGGGACCTGCTCCGCCTCGACCTGGACGGCCCGGTCGTGCGGGCGGCACCCACGCGCCGCACGGGCGAGTTCACCCCCTACCGACTCCCGACCACCTGACTCCCCGTTCTCCGTCGTCACCAGCGGAATGGCTGGGTTGTGGGGGCAAACCGGTGCATTCCGCTGGTGACAACGGAGAAACCGCGACCACCGACCCCGGCGAGGTGGGGCTCAGTCGAGAGAGTGGCGCAGGTGCATCGCGAGCCGGGCGGCGGCCCGGCCCGGCGGGGTGGCGAGCAGCGCCTCGGCCGGACCGGTGGGCACCGGGAGCCGGCGCTTCTGGCGCGTGGTGACGGCCCGGCTCAGCGTGAGCAGGCCCTGGTCGCCGGCGAGCGGGCCGTAGCCGTCGGCCCGCAGCGCGGCCCGGGGCAGACCGCCGCCCGAGCGCCGCACCGCCGGCAGGTTCACCGTCACCTGCGCCGCGCGCAACGCCGTGCCGATGGCCTCCCCGCGTCGACGTGAGAACACGGTGACCTGGGCGTGGGGTCGGGCGCGGAGCTGGTCGACGAGCTCGGGCAGCTCGGTCTCGACGTGCAACCGCACCGGGGGGAGCCCGTCGCCGCCCGGGGCGCCCTCGCCGTCGTGGCGCAGCAGCCCACCGCCGGTGCGGGCGCCCAGCGCGCGCACCAGGCCCCGACCTCCGACCGCGGCCCGCGCCGCGGGCTCCTGGGCGGTGCGGGTGGCCCAGGCGCTGCGCAGGGCCCGGGTGAAGTCGGTCGCCAGGCCGGGGGCCACGAACACCTCGGCCTCGCCGTGCGCACCCCCGCCCGTCACGGGCAGCCCGGCGGCCACGGCCCGCGCGGCCACCTCGACGTCGGCGTCGGGGGCCACGACCGTGATCGGGGCCCCGACCGGCACGCCCGTGACGGGCACGAGGTCACGGGCGCAGCGGGCAGCGATCCCGGCCACCCGGCGGGGGCCGCCGAAGACGACCATGTGGTCCACCGCAGCGTCGGCCAGCACGAGGGCGGCGTCGCGACCGCCGTCGGCGTACAGCACGGCCGGCCGGGCGAGCGGGAACAGGGCGACGGCTGCCTGCAGCGCCTCACGGGTGGAGGGCGGCCCGAGCACGACGACGGCGTTGCCCGCGGCCAGCGCGGCGCTGATCGCGGTGAGCGGACCGTAGACCGGCGCCGCGCCGGCGGCCACCACACCCACGACCCCGACCGGCAGGCGCCGGGTGCGCTGGGCGACCTCGGCGTTGAGCAGTCCCCCGCCCTGGGTGGTCGTGGCCAGCACCCGGCCGGTGTGCTCCTCGAGCCACTTCAGGTGCTCGACGGCCTGCACGACCTCCAGCAGGGCGTCGTCCAGCGGCATCGCGGCGTCCTCGACGAGGCGTCCGGCCAGCTGCTCGGCGTCGCGCCACAACCGGGCCCGCCAGGAGCGCAGCACCCGCAGCCGCTCGGGGATCGGCACCTCCCCCCACACCTCGGCGCGGTCGCGGGCGTGCTCCACGGCGGCGAGGACGTCGGGCTCGCGGGTCACCAGCGGCTCCTCTCGCGGGGGTTCGACGCCGGGGCGGCGCGCAGGACGGATCGCCGTCCAGGATCCCACACCGCGGGCGGGGACGCCGCCGCCGCGCTCACGCCCCGGGTGTCGCCGGCGTCACCCGCCGCGCCGGTCGTCCCGCCCGGTCGTCGTCGCGGATCGTGCCGGTGATCGCCCCGCGGCGCAGGGTCGCGCCGGTGAGGCCGACGACGGCGATCCGCAGCGTCTCGTCGCGCTCGACCCGCGTGTCGCCGCGCACGGGCACCACCCACCGGGCACGCCGGGTGCCCGGGGCGAGCGTCACGCGCCGCCGGACCGTGGTGTAGTCCGTGCCCGCGGTGGCGGTACCCGGCCGGGTGCGCCAGGTGAGGGTGATCGGCGCCGTGCCGGCGCGGTCGAGGCTCACGCGGAACACCAGCCGGCGGGTGCCCCGGTCACCCTCGACGACGCGGGCGGGGGCGACGGTCAGGACCGGCCGCACCGCGGGCGGCGCGTCGAGGATCCGCACCTGCGCCTCGGCGCGCGCGACCTGGGCGTGCTCGGGGTCGCTGAGCACGAGGGCCACGACCTCCGCGGGCTCGGCGGCGGCGTCGCGGCGCAGGGTGAGCGCGACCTGCTGGGTCGCGGGATCACCGGGCGCCCAGGTGAGCGTGCGCGCGACGGTCACGACGTCCGCCGCCGAGGCGGTGCGTGCCGCGGTGGCCACCCGCACCCGGTAGGTGGTGTCGGGGTCGGGGTCGGTCAGGGTGACCGGCACCCGCACGGTGTCGCCCTCGGTCGCCGTGACGTCGTCACCGATCGCCAGGGTCGGGGGCACCGCGAGGATCCGCGCGGTCACGGGGCCGTTGGCCGGCACCGAGGAGGACGCCACGGCGACCTCGAAGGTCTCTTCCGGCTCGGTGGCGCCGTCGGCGACGATCGGCACCCGCACGTGCTGGGTGAGCGGGTCGCCGGGTCCCCACGAGACCGTCACCGGGGTGCCGTCGAAGTCGTCGGGGGCGGTGGCCGTGCCGTCGACCATCGCGAGGGTGACCTGCTGGGAGGCCCCGTCGGGGTCCAGCAGGGTCACGGGGACGTCGAGCAGGTCGCCCTCCCCCACCGGCACCGGGGGCGCGACGAGCACCGAGGGGGACGACGGCGGACAGGTCACCGCGTCCGAGCGGGTGGTGAGGGTCCAGCCGAGCACGGAGCCGGTGTCGCCGGCGGCCGTGTCGGTGACGCGCAGCCGCCAGGTGCCGGCCGGCGCCTCCCCGCGCACGGCGGCGAGCGGCGAGGCGGGCAGGTAGGTGCCGGTGTAGGGGGCGCCGACGGCGGGCGGGGGTGCGTCGGCGTCGTCGCTGAAGCGGGTGTCGACGAGGTCGTCGCCGGTCCCCCCGACGCGGGTGAGCAGCGGCACCACGGTGCCGGCGGGCGAGCGCAGCGCGAGCTCGAGGTCGCCGACGTAGGTGTGGGAGATCCGCACGCTCACGACGACCCGTCCGGCGGTCGGGTCCGCGGCGCTGGCGGGGACCTCGAGGGGCACCTCGATCCCGGGGGCGTTGTCGGGGACGGCCACGGGCACCGCCGTCGCCGCGATGCTGCGCGCCGGGCGCGGCGAGCCCACCGGCACCTCCAGGGTCTGCACGACGGTCCTGCCACCGCCGCGCCAGGTGTGCTCGAGCACCACCGGGGTGGCGCAGTCGGTCCCGGGGTCGAGGCGCACCACGTGGCTGCGGCGCCCCACCGCGACCTCGCCGGGGTCGACGACGGGGTAGCCGACGACGCCGTCGAGCACGGTGGCGGGGCCGCTGACGACGCGCAGGGTGCCGGTGCCGCGCGGCAGCGGAGCGGTGCCGGCGTTGCTGATCGCGGCCTCGACGGTGAGCACCTCGCCCGGGGCCGCGGCGCCGTCACCGCCGGTGTCGGTGGCGGTCAGGCCGGCGCCCGCGGGGACCTCGACGGTGGCCTCGTCGAGGTTCGTGGCCGTGAGCGCGAAGTCCTGCTGGAGGTCGCCGAGGTCGTGCGGGAGGGCGTCACCGGCGATGTTGTGGGCCACGACCCGCACGGCGACCGGACCGCTGAGGCCGGCGGGCAGCCGCACGCTCTCGACGTTGTTGCGCCGGTCGGGTCCCCCGCCGGGCAGCGAGACGCCGTCGGGGCCGGTGACGTTGCCGCGGTAGGTGCGACCCTCGACGACGACCTCGAGGTCGAGGTCGTTGACGTAGGCGTCGCCGGTGGTGGGTCCGGCCGCGTCGGTCCACACCAGCGTGACCCGCACGGGCTCGGCGGGGTCGTGCACGGTGCCGGTCCGCACGACCCGCTGCCCGCTGGCGGCGAAGACGGTGGTCTGGTCGATCAGCAGCCCGTGCGGATCCGGGTCGAAGAGGGTGCCGAGGTCGGGTGCCCCCCAGCCCTGCGTGGGGCTGGGCAGCGGCCCGCCGGTGTCCTGGCCGTCGAGGTGGTCGGCGGTGCCGAGCAGCAGGGCCTTGAGCATCGCCGGGCTGGCGGTCAGCCCGGGCGCCAGCACCCGCCCGTAGTAGTTCTGGGCCAGCGCCGCGGCCCCGGCCACCGCCGGGGTGGAGTGGCTGGTGCCCGAGGACCAGGTGTAGAGCGTCTGACCCGCCGGCCGGAACCGGCCGGCCGGGACCGGACCGCACACACCCGAGCCGTCCGCGCCCGGCGCCAGGGACGCCAGGCCCTCCAGGTGGGTGCCGGCGGCCACGAGGTCGGGCTTGATCCGACCGTCGTCGGTGGGGCCGCGGCTGGAGAAGGCCGCCAGGTCGGCGGCGTCGTCGGCGTCGGCGATGCCGCACCCGTCGGGTTCGCCGTCGTCGCGCACGCCCTCGGTCGCCCCCACCGTGAGGCCGTTCTTGGCGGTGCCCGGGGAGCCGATCGTGTTCGCGGCGCTGCCGGCGTTGCCCGCGCTGATGACGTGGAGCAGCTGCTGGTCGCCGGGGCGCGTGGCCACCGCGTCGCGGGTGAGCAGGTCGTAGGCACGGGCGGTGGCGTCGTAGGCGCCGCCGACGTTGGAGCCCCAGGAGTTGCTGCTGATCGTGGCGCCCGTCCCCGCGACGGTGGCGGCGACACCGGCGTCGGTGCCGCCGCACCGGGAGATCGAGTAGCTGCCGGCGTCGCTGAAGATCTTGACCCCGCTGAGGCGTCCGAACGGTGCGACCCCCAGGCCGTAGCGGTAGCCGGCGCCGTCGGCGCGCCCCGGGCCGGTGCCGGCGGTGTAGCCGCCGACGATGCCGGCGTTGAGGGTGCCGTGCCCGGCCGTGCCGACCGCGGTGGCGTCGGTGCTGCAGTTGTCGTTGACGCTGATCCGCGAGTCCGCGGCCGGGTCGCCGAGCTCGAACAGGTCGGGGTGGGTGGGCACGACGCTGCCGTTGTCGATGCCGTCGTCCACCACCGCCACCACCGGGTACTGCGCGGGATCGGTGGGGAAGCCGAGCCCGGTGAGCCAGTCGAGGTAGCCGGGGCCGTCGGGCACCAGCCGCCCGTCGACGACGCCGGAGTTGCCGGCCAGCAGCTGCCCCTGGGCTTCGTCGTCGGTGCTGCGTGCGAGGAAGGGCTCGACGTTCACCACCGCCGCGCGGCGGGCGATGGTCGCCACGGCCGCGGCCGGGACCCGCACCGAGGCGGTGACGAGTCCGCCCAGCTCGGAGGCGGGGGCGAGCACCCGGCGCCCCCGCAGCACTGCGGCCAGCACGCTCCGCCCCGCCCGGCCGGCGACCACCTGCACCGTGACGTCGACCGGCCCGGCGTCGGCGGGCGGTCGGCGGCGCAGCCCGGGGGCCAGGCGGTAGAAGGGGTCGACGGGCCCGCTGTAGCGGATCCACGCCGGCCGCGCGGCGCGGCGCGCCAGGCGCGCGGCACCCTCGGCGGTGGTCCACACCAGGTAGGCGTGGTCGGGGAGGTAGGTCACGACCCGGCCGAGGCGGGCGAGGGCGGCGTACCAGGCGGGGCGGGTCGGACCGCGGAACTGCACGACCCGCAGCTGGCGTCCCGACGCCTGCGGTGGAGCGGTGAGCCGCGGCGGTCGGACGGCGACGCCGCCCGTGGTCGACACGGGAGCGCCACGCCAGCGCAGCAGCGACGGCGTCGGCCGCGGTCGCGGCACCGGGACGTGCGCGGTGGACGCCGGTGGCACGGCGGCCGGGGCACCGGCGGGTCGCGCCGGCGCGGGCCGCACGCCCTCCGCGCTCGGGGCCGCGAGGGCGCCCAGGAGGAGCGCCGTGACGACCGCGACCACGGCCGGCGCCACTCGGGTCCGTCGTGAGACGGCGTCCACACGGGTCATGACGGTCCTCGCAGCCTCGGATCGGATCGCGCGACGCCGTCGTCGCCCGCCCCATGATGGCCGTCGGGGCCGGGGAGCGGAAGCCGAGGGCTCAGAGCAGGGGGCGCAGCGGCTGGAGGAAGGACTCGGTGAAGCGCCGGTGCAGGTCGCGGGTCTCCCACTCACCGCGGGTGAGCTCGACGCAGTTGGACTCGTCGACCTCGAAGATCCGCTCGAGCTCGCGCGCGAGGCCGGCGTCGATCACCTCGACGTTGATCTCGTAGTTGCCCGAGAGGCTGAGCCGGTCGATGTTGGCGGTGCCGACGGTGCTCCAGGTGCCGTCGACCGTGGCGGTCTTGGCGTGGATCATCGCACCGCGGTACCGCAGGATCCGGACCCCCGACTCGAGGAGCTGGGAGAAGTAGCCGCGCGAGATCCAGTCGGTGACGATGTGGTTGGACTTCAGCGGCACGAGCAGGCGCACGTCCACCCCGCGCATCGCGGCGGCGCGCATGGCGTCCACGAAGTCCTGGTCGGGCAGGAAGTAGGCGGTGGTGATCCACACGTTGGTGCTGGCGCGGTTGATCGCCTCCAGGTACATCGCGCGGATCGGGAACATCCACAGCCGGGGCACGTTGCGCTGCACGCGGATCCGCGGCTCCCAGGTGGAGGCGGTCTCGAGCAGCAGGGGCCGCTCGCTGCTGCGGAACCGGCGCCGGCGGTGCAGGTTCCAGAAGTCGGCGAAGCTGCGCTTGAGGTCCCACACGCCGGGGCCGGTGATGCGCACGTGGGTGTCGCGCCACTCCGACTCGTAGGCCAGGCCGATGTTGTAACCGCCGACGAAGCCCACCTCGTCGTCGACCACCAGGATCTTGCGGTGGTCGCGGCCGTAGCGGCGCAGGTCGAAGAACCGCCATCCCGCGGCGTACACGGGGAAGCGCAGCACCTTCATGCCGGGCGGGAAGCGCTTGAATCGGGGCGAGACGACGAGGTTCGCGAACCCGTCGTAGATGCAGTACACGTCGACGCCGCGCGCCGCGGCGTCGGCCAGGGCCTGCTTGAACCGCTCGCCGACGACGTCGCCCTTCCAGATGTAGGTCTCGAAGAGGATCTGTCGGCGGGCACCCTCGATGGCCGCGATCATGTCGTCGTAGAGGTCGCGGCCGAAGGTGTAGGTGGTGACGGTGCTGTCACCGATCTCGACCCGCCCGGGCGGGGTGGTCGGGAAGGCGTGCGGCTTCTTGCCGCGGCGCCGGTAGGAGTCGACGACCGACATCACCACGGCCAGCGCCACCTGCAGCCCGAAGAGCGTGAGCAGCGTGCGGCGGACGACGACGATCGCCCGCTCCCACCCCGCTCGACTCGGCACGCCGCCACCCTAGGGGGTCGCCGGGCACCGCACGGACCGACGCCCCGTCCGCAGGCGCGGACGGGGCGTCGTCAGGAGAGCCGGACCAGGCTCGGGTCAGGCCTGAGTCAGAGGGTGACGGGGTTGAAGCCCCGCTCGATCTCCCGCCCGTCCTTCATCCCCGACTTGTCGGTGTCGGCACGGTTCGGGTCGGTCCTGGCCCGGTCGAACTTGGTGTTGGCCGAGCCGGTGACCTCCTGCTTGTCCGACAGGCCGTCACCGTCGGTGTCGGCCTTGGCCGGGTTCGTGACCCGCAGCCCGATCGTGTACCGACCACCCTTGGCCTGCACGACCTGCTTCACGTTGGTGCCCCGCACCTCACGCCGGTCGCTCAGGCCGTCGCGGTCGGTGTCCTTGCGCAACGGGTTCGTGCGCACCAGACCGATCACCCGACCGGCCTCGTCCGCACCGGTGCCGGTGTAGACGCGCGCGGAGATCCGGATGCCGCGCACCTCCACCCCGTCCGAGAGGCCGTCACGATCGGTGTCGGCACGACGGGGATCGGTACCGAGTTCCTGCTCCTGGGCGTCGGTCAGGCCGTCACGGTCGGTGTCGGTCACGATCGGGACCACCGAGAGCGTGCCCGCCTCGAAGGTCACCTCGTAGTTGCGCGGATCCACATCCTGCGACGCAGCGGTGAACACGATCGGGTACTCCCCCGCCGGCGACAGCTGGGTCGCGGTGGTCTCCAGCTGCGGCTCGACATCGAGCACGTCCTCCAGGTCGTCCCCCTCGACCAGACCGTCGACCGAGTAGGTCAGCGGCGGGTTCACCTGACCGACCGGACGCGACACATCCTCCGCACTCACCGTCAACGGCGCCGGGGTGACCTCCAGGCTGCCCAGAACGTACACCAGGTCGTACTTGCCCTCCGGACCCGGCGCCACCGCACCCGAACACACCACGTCGTAGAGATCCACCTGCACGTGCACACCCTCGACCCCGCAGGTGGGCAGCGTGGTCAGGGTGTCACCGGTGGCGAGCCCTGAGACCGTGTACCCGAAGGTCGGGTCGGGCTGGCCGTACACCTTGGTCACGGCGTTGCCGGTGATGGTGACCTCGGTGGTCGCGAGCGGGATCACGGCCTCCGAGGCCGGTGAGGCGTCGGAGGCGGTGGTGTCGGCGTTCGCGGTCGCGGTGTAGGTGTAGGAGGTGCCTGCGGTGAGTCCGGTGACCTCGCACGAGAGCGGGTCGTCGGTGGCCTGGATCGTGCACGAGGCGCCACCGGGTGAAGCGGTCACCGTGAACGAGTCGGCCTCCAGACCGGTCGCTGCGGGGGTCACCGTCACCGACGCCGACCCGTACCCCGCCACCGCGACCGGCTTGCCGGGCGCGTCCGGAGCCAGGACCGTCAGTGCCAGGACCTGCGGGGTGTACGTGGTCGCTGAGCCGCCTCCCGACGACGGGACCGTGCCGAGGATCAGGGCGCCCGTGGCGGGCTCGACCGCCACCGAGACCGGTTCGGTCACCGGGCTCGACAATGCCGGCCCAGCCGTGGGGAGTCCGGTTCCGCCGGTGCCGGCGACCCGCTGCACCATCGGTGGGGCCCCCGGAGTCGCGGGCGGGGTGATCGCGAGGACGTCATGGCTGAACCGTCGCGTGCCGTAGAGCACACCGTCCGACGTCCTGGCCAACGAGCCGGCCAGGAACTTGCCGCTCGTCCCGTCCACGGGGGTCGATCCCACGCTCAGATCGGTGTTGTCGTCACTGGAGCCGGCGTAGATCGACACCTGGCCCTGATCGACCTTCATCACACCCGTAAACTTGCCAGCGGGGCCACTCTCGCCGGCGAGGTAGTACGTGTCGGCGTCCTCGACAGCGATCCCGGAGACAGCGAGGGACACCGATGCGAGCGGCTGCGGGGTGGCCGTCACGATGGATGGCGCATTTTTGGCGGCCAGCTCGGTGGGTGTGTCGCCGGCGGTCACCGGCGCGTCGAACCGCATCAGGCTGAGTCGTGCCGCGACGTAGAGCGATCCGTCCGGTGACACCGCGAGGTCGGTAAGTGGGCCGGTGGTGGACAGGAACTGGGTGACGGTCCCGTTGGTCTCGAGCCGGAACACCTTGAACAGAGAAAGGCTGTTCACGCTGTCGGTGGCCGTGCCGATGAAGTAGAGGCGGCCATCAGGTGCGACCGCGACCTGGGTGATGGCACCGAACGCGGAGGTCGCGGCGTCGGCTCCGGTGGTCGGACCCTCCCCGCTCGCGCCCACTCCGGTACCCACCAGCCGCACCAGGTCGTAGGACCCGTCGGTCTGGGGGTCCAACCGCACGATCCGCTTGCCGTTGGCCACATAGACCACACCACCGGCGCCGACGGCAACGTCGTTGATGTCCCCGGCGAGCTTGGCGGCCGCGGCGGGTCCTGCGGCCGGGTCGGTCGGGGTGGTACCGGCGCCGCCTGCCGCGTTAACAATGACCGAGACCCCGAAGGTCGGGACCGTCGGCGCACTGGTGGTCTCAGCGCCGGTGGTCTCAGCGCTGGCGGGCTGGACCGGGCCGAACACCGCGATCGCGCTGGTGAGACCCAGCAGCCCGGCCGCGACGAGCGACGGCACCCGCCGACGCCGCGTCACCGCAGGAGGACGAACAGACAAGGGGGACGACATGCAACGACCTTTCCAAGGCGACGACGCGCCCACACGGCGCAGCGACCAGTGTGTGCGCCCCCCACCGCCAGTCCCACCGATCGAGCCCCGATCGAGCCCCGACGGGCGGAACTTCCATCACGCTCCTGCACCACTCCCGCTCCCGCGGCGCAACCCGACTGACGGACTGTTCAGCCCCCCACGGACACGACGCCCCGCCCGCAGCCGCGGACGGGGCGTCGTGGTCACACTCGGGTCAGAGGGTCACGGGGTTGAATCCCCGCTCGATCTCGGTGCCGTCCTTCATGCCCGACTTGTCGGTGTCGGCACGGTTCGGGTCGGTCCTGGCCCGGTCGAACTTGGTGTTCGCCGAGCCGGTGACCTCCTGCTTGTCACTCAGCCCGTCACCATCGGTGTCAGCTCGAGCCGGGTTCGTGACCCGCAGCCCGATCGTGTACCGACCACCCTTCGCGAGCACCACCTGCTTCACGTTCGTGCCCCGCACCTCACGCCGGTCACTCAGACCGTCGCGGTCGGTGTCCTTGCGCAACGGGTTCGTCCGCACCAGACCGATCACCCGACCCGCCTCGTCCGCACCAGTCCCGGTGTACACCCGCGCCGAGATCCGGATGCCGCGCACCTCCACCCCGTCCGACAGGCCGTCACGATCGGTGTCGGCACGACGCGGGTCCGTCCCCAGCTGCTCCTCACGGGCGTCACTCAGACCGTCGCCGTCGGTGTCGGCCGAGGTCACCGTCAACGTGCCCGGCTCGAATTCGACCACATAGTTGCGCGGCTCCACAGCACGGGACTCGAAGGTGAACTCGATCGGGTACTCCCCCACCGGCGACGCCGCCGTGGCCGAGGTCTCCAGCTGCGGCTCGACCCCCAGCACCTCCTCCACGGTCTCGCCGTCCACCAGACCGTTGAGCGTGTAGGTCAGCGCCGGGTTCGGCGCACCCACCAGCCGAGTCTGGTCATCGGCGCTCAGGGTCAACAACGCCGGCGTGATCTCGAGGGTCCCCGGCACGTAGGAGATCACGTACTTCTCCGCGGCCTGCGCACCCTCACAGGTCACCACCCGCTCACCGACGTCCTCGCCCGCCGCCCGGGTACACGTCGGCAACGTCGTGAGCGCGTCCCCCGAGGCCAGGCCCGACACCTGGTAGGACAGCACCGGGTCGGGCTCGCCGTACACCTTGGTCACCGCCTCCGCAGTGATCGTCACCGCCGTCCGCGCCAGCGGGGTCACCGGGTCCGACGCCACCGACGTCAACGACGTCGCACCGCCCCCCGTCGCCGTCGCGGTGAACGTGTAGCCAGTCCCCGCCGTCAGACCCGTCACCGTGCACGACAACGGGTCCGCGGTGGCCTCGATCGTGCACGTCGCCCCGCCCGGCGACGCCGTCACCGTGAACGACTCCACCTCCAACCCGCCAGCGCCGGGCGTGACCGTCACCGACGCCGAGCCCAACCCCGCCACCGCACCCGGCTTCCCCGGCACCGCCGGCAACCGGGGGACCAGCCGCAGCACCTGCGGCGTGTAGGTGACCGTCGTCGCGTCGCCCGTCGCGGGAACCGCACCGATCAGCAGGGCACCGGTGGCGGCGTCCGCGGCGACCGAGCCTGGCGACGTCACCGGGCTCGAGAGCGCCGGCCCGGGCGCAGCCACCCCGGCGTCACCGGTACCGGCCACCCGCTGGATCATCGTCGTGCCGCCTTCCTGGGCGGGCGGCGTGATCGCCAACACGTCGCGCCTGGAGGCACGGACGGTGTAGAGCACCCCGTCACCAGTGAGCGCGAGTGCGGTCGCCTCGAACCAGCCGCTCGTGCCGGAGACCGGAGTCAGGCCGGGGTTGAGGCCGTTGAACTGGCCCCCGCCGGCGTAGGTCGCGATCTGGTCGGCGTCGACCTCGACCACACCCGCGAATCCGATCGATGACGGCTCGCCGCCACCGAGATAGAAGGTGTCGTCGTCCACCACCGCGATCGCCCGCGGCTCGAAGGCAGTGGCGTCCGCCGGCTGCGGGGTCGCGGTCACCGGCGACGTGCCGGCCGTGCTCTGCACCAGCACGGGGGTGTCGCTGGCGGTGACGGGGGCGTCGAAGCGGCTCGTCCCGTTCGCCCTGAGCATGAAGAGGGCCCCGCTGGGCGCGACGGCGATGTCGAAGATCTCCGCGCCCACGACGCTGAAGACCCAGACCCTGGTGACGGTGCCGTCGGTCTCGAGCCGGAAGACGCTGTAGGCAGTGACCCGGTCGGTGATCACGCTGACGAAGTAGAGCCGGCCGTCAGGCGCGACCGCGACGTGCGAGACGGCCCCGAAGCCGGTGGTGGCCGCCACCGCACCGGTCTCCGGCACCACCTTGGTGTCGGCCGCACCCGTCCCGACCAGCCGGACCAGGTCGTAGGACCCGTCAGCCTGGGGGTCCAGCCGCACGACCCGGTTGCCGTTGGCGACGTACACCACACCACCGGACCCGACCGCGACGTCGTTGCTGTTCCCCGCCAGCGCCGCGGCCGCCGCCGGCCCCGCCGCAGGGTCGGCCGGCGCACTCCCGGCCGCACCGGCCGTGTTCGCGATCACCGACAGGTCGAACACCGGGACCGACGGCGCGGTCGCCGCGACCGCGGCACCCGGGCGCGGACCGATCAGGTCCGAAGCCGTGAGCAGCGCGACCAACGAGGCACGCCGCCCGACAGCGCGGCGACGCCTGGCTGCGGGTCGTGCCGGTAGGGCATGACAGGACTGGACAGACATGGGGGAACCTTTCGTCAGAGCGCGCCGCGGTCCGACCACGCGCCCCGTCACTGTCCTCGACCGCCACCGGCCTCCCAAGCCGAACGGCGACGATCGGAGCATCTACCGCCCGCGATCCCACGCCGACCCGCACCACCACGCCGTGGCCGCTAAACAAGCGCTCAGCCATCCCGGCCGCCGCGCACGACGGCGCCCCGCCCGCTGGACTGCGGACGGGGCGCCGTGGTGGGACCGGTCTCGGGTCAGAGGGTGACGGGGTTGAAGCCCCGCTCGATCTCCGTGCCGTCCTTCATGCCCGACTTGTCGGTGTCGGCACGGTTCGGGTCGGTCCTGGCCCGGTCGAACTTCTTGTTCGCTGACCCGGTGACCTCCTGCTTGTCCGACAGTCCGTCACCATCGGTGTCGGCCTTCACCGGGTTCGTGACCCGCAGCCCGATCGTGTACCGGCCACCCTTGGCCTGCACCACCTGCTTCACGTTCGTGCCCCGCACCTCACGACGGTCACTCAGACCGTCGCGGTCGGTGTCCTTGCGCAACGGGTTCGTGCGCACCAGCCCGATCACCCGACCCGCCTCGTCCGCACCAGTCCCGGTGTAGACCCGCGCCGAGATCATGATCCCGCGCACCTCCACCCCGTCGGACAGCCCGTCACGGTCGGTGTCACGACGACGCGGGTCGGTGCCCAGCTGCTCCTCACGGGCGTCACTCAGACCGTCGCCGTCGGTGTCGGCCTCGGTGACCGTGAGCGTCCCGGACACGTACTGCACCTCGTAGTCCGGGGACGCCTGCACGCCGGCGACCAAATCGGCGGTGAACTCGATCGGGTACTCCCCCGCCGGCGAGGCCGGCGTCGCCACCGTGGTCAGCGCGGGCTCGCCCTCGATGACCTCCGCGGCGTCGTCCCCCTCGACCAGACCCTCGACGCGGTAGGTCAGCGTCGGGTTCGGCGCGCCTGTGACCCGCGACTTGTCGTCGGCGCGGAGGGTCAGCGGCGCCGGGGTGATCTCGAAGCTGCCCTCGACGTAGGACAGCGCGTAGTTCGGCCCGGCCGAGCCGCCCGTGCACACCAGCACGTAGGAGCCTGCGGACGCGCTGGGATCCTGGGGTGCGCACACCGGCTGCTCGGTGAACACCGGAGTGCCCACCGTGGAGGACACCGTCGCCGTGAACTCCGGGTCGGGGGACCCGTACACCCGGCTGGCATCGGTTGGCGTCACCGTCGCCGGGGCCGGCGCCACCGTGAGCGTGGCCGTCGCGGTCTGGTCCAGTTCGAACCGGGAGTCGGCACCCCCGGCACAGCTGATCGTGTAGGTCCCGGCGTCGGTCGCCTCCTGGCCCACACCGCACATCGGCGCGGTGTCCAGCACGTCGTCGTCGGCGATCCCGGTCACCGAGTAGGTGAAGGTCGGCGCCGATTCGCCGAACGTGATCGACACGTCGTTCGGCACCACCGCGCCGGGCTTCTTGGTGATCACCAGGTCCGCCGCACCCACGGTCAGGGTGTAGTTCGAGCCCGCCGACAGGGTGCAGGTGATCGGGTACGACCCCACCGCCGACGGCGTGCCCTGCACCCCGCACGTCCCGGTCACCTCGTCCTGGCCCACCAGCGACCCCGAGGTCACCGTGAACGGGTACGTGCTCGGCAACGCGTCGCGGAACACCCGCGACTGACCCGTCGGGGTCACCGTGATCGGCCGCGCCGTGATCGACAACGACCCCGCCACGTAGCTGATCGCGTACTTCTCCGCCGCTGCGGCGTCGGCGCACGTGATCGCCCGAGAACCCACGCCCTCACCCGCAGCCCGCGTGCAGGTCGGCGTCGTCGTGAGCGCGTCACCGGGCTCCAGACCCGACACCCGATAGGTGAACGCCGGGTCGACCTCGCCGTACACCTTCGTCGCGTCGTCGGCGGTGATCGTGACCGCGGTCCGCGCCAACGGCACCACCGCGTTCGAGGCCGGCGACGCCGTCGAGACCGCCGTACCGGCCGACGCGGTCGCGGTGAACGTGTAGGACGTGCCCGCCGTCAACCCCGTCACCGTGCACGACAGCGGGTCGTCAGCAGCATCGATCGTGCACGTCGCACCACCCGGCGACGCCGTCACCGTGAACGAGTCCGCCACGTTGCCGGACCCGGCCGGCACCACGGTCACCGACGCCGACTCGTACCCCGCCACCGCCGTCGGCGCCGACGGGGGGTTCGGTGCCGGCGGCGGCGTGAGTCGCACGATCTGCGGGGTCTGGACCTCGCTCGACCCGCTCCCCGTCGTGGGGACCGAGGCGAGGACCAATGCGCCGGTGCCGGGCTCGAGCGCCAGCGGGTTCGGAAGGGTGATCGGGCTGCTCAGCGCCGGTCCCGGCACGAGCGCGGAGGCGGTGCCGGTGCCGGCGACCCGCTGCACCATGGGTTCGCCGTCGGGCGTGGCAGGCGGTGTGACCGCGACGACGTCGTTGGAGGAGAACCGCGTGGCGTAGATGACACCGGAACTCGTGGCGACCATGCTCCCGAGGCCGGACAGGTTCACCATCGACACCGGTGCCGGTGTCGTGGTGATCGCTCCCGAGCTGGCACCGGTCGCGTACACCGTCCCCATGCCGTCGGCGATCCGGACGAACCGGGCATTGATGCCCTGCCGCGGCGAGCCCAGGGAACCCGGAGACTCCCGGACGAGCAGAGAGTCGTCGGGCATCACCACGAAGCGGTCGAAGCTAAGGTTCAGCGACGTCGCCGGCTGCGGCGTGCTCGTCGGGAGCGCGGTGCCACCACCGACGACCAGCTGCATCACGGCCTGCGGAGTGCCGGGGTCGGTGATGCGGAGGATCCGACTGGAGTCGGTGCGCAGGTACAGGTCGCCGTCGGAATCGAACGCGAGCTGGAAGACGAACCCGATACCGCTCGTCAGCGGCGCGGTCTGAGTCGCCAGGTAGAAGGACCCGTCACCCGCGATCCGGGTCAGCGTCCCGTCGGTCTCGATGCGGTAGACCCGCAGGAGATCGAGGTCGTTGACGACCGGTCGGCCGGCCGGATCGATGGTGACGCCCGAGAGTCGGCCGAACGACGCAGTCGCCGCGACCGCCCCCGTGGCCGGTGCAGAGGTCGTCGACGCACCGGTTCCGGCGATCCGCACCACGGTGTAGCCGCCCCCGACGGCGGGGTCGAGCCGCACGAGGCGGTTGCCCGACACGACGAAGATCCGCCCGGTGGCGTCGACCGCGAGATCGGAGGAGAAGATCGCGGGGAACCGCGCGGAGGCGGCGTTGCCGGCGGCCGGGTCCGCGGGTGCCGTGCCGGCCGCCCCTGCGGTGTTGGCGATGACGCTCAGCGTGAGGGCCGGGACACTCGGCGTCGATCCGGCGGCGGAGGCGGCGTCGGGTCGCAGACCCACGAGCGTCGCAGCCGCCACGGTGAGCACGAGGAGGCCGCGCGCGAGGACGGCAGGGAGCAGGGGAGGCATCTTGGGGGATCCTTTCGACGGGGCCACCGTGGCCGCCGTCCTTGCAGTGTCGGCAAACGGCCGCCGGAACCGGAGCCCGATCGACAAGATCGGAGCAAGTCCGAGATGCGGGTCGCCTGATCCCGCGGCAGGACGGGGTGCCGCCTGAACGATCGTTCAGGTCGAGGCCGACGTCGGACCACATGCTGGCGCCCCTCCGGCACGCGCGGGCGACCGGAGTTGAATCGAGGCGTGGGGCGGGCAGTCGGGCGAGCAGCGGAGGTCGAGGCGGCACCGAGCGATCGCCGTCGCTGGGCGATGCTGGCCGCGAGCACCACAGCCCAGGCGGCCTCCGCCGTCATGGCGCACGGCGGTCCCTTCCTCATCCCCACCCTGGTGCGCGACGAGGGCCTCTCGCTGGCGCAGGCCGGCGTCGTGGCCGCGGCCCCGACGGTGGGCGTGATGCTGATGTTGGTGGTGTGGGGCGCGATCGCGGATCGTCGCGGCGAACGGCTGGTGCTGCTCAGCGGCCTGGGCGCGACCGCACTGGCCGGCGGCGTGGCCATGGTCGCCGCCCGCACCGGCAGCGTGTCGGCGCTGACGCTCGCGCTCCTGCTCGGCGGCGCCGCCGCGGCCAGCACCAGCTCGGCCAGCGGACGCGTCGTCGTGGGCTGGTTCCCGCCGCACCGGCGCGGCCTGGCCATGGGCATCCGGCAGATGGCCCAGCCCGTGGGGGTCGGCGTCGCGGCCGTGAGCATCGCCGCCGTGGCCGACCGGCACGGCATCGCCGCGGCCCTGCTGGTGCCGACGCTGGCCTCGGCGCTCGCGCTCGGCGTCGTGGCGGCCGTCGTGCTCGACCCGCCCCGCCCGCCGCGCCCGGCGGGCGGGGGCGACAACCCGTACCGCGACGACCGGTTCCTGGCCCGGATCCACCTGGTCTCGGTGCTGCTGGTGGTGCCGCAGTTCACCGTGTGGACCTTCGCGCTGGTCTGGCTGGTGCAGGACCGCGGGTGGTCGGCCGCGGCCGCCGGCGCCCTGGTCGGAGCGGCGCAGATCGCGGGCGCCCTCGGACGGATCGCCGCCGGCCAGCTGTCCGACGTCGTCGGCTCCCGCACACGGCCGCTGCAGTGGGTCGCCATCGCGGCCGTGCTCACGATGGCGGCCCTCGGCCTCACCGCCGGGGCGGAGTGGGCCCTCGCGGTGCCGCTCATGGTCCTGGCCACCGCGGTGACGGTGGCCGACAACGGCCTGGCGTTCACCGCCGTGGCCGAGCGCGCCGGCCCGCACTGGTCGGGACGTGCCCTGGGCGTCCAGAACACCGCGCAGTACCTGACGTCGTCGTTCGTGCCGCCCCTCGGCGGGGCTGCGGTGACGGCGTACGGCTACAGCGCGACCTTCGCCGCCGCCGCGGTGTTCCCGCTGGTCGCGATCGCGCTCGTGCCGGTCGCGCAGGAGGCGGCGTGGGACCGGGCGGGCGGCTCGGCACCAGATCCGGAATGAGAAATCCCCGCCTCGCGTACGGAGCCGCGAGGCGGGGCACTCAGAGGGCCGGCGCCGCCTCCTCAGTCAGCGGCCGACCGGATGTCACTCGGCCCCCCGACCTCGTGACGTGAAGAAGATTACGGGGATCAGCACGCGCGGGACATCCACGAAACACCCTCGCGCGATCCACAACTCGGTAAACCGAGGTCGACGTGAGGTCGGCTGGTCGGGATCTTGCGGGTTTCTTTACGGCGACGTGAGCCGGTCGTTGACCGCGACCTGGTCCACGAGCCACCGACCGTCCTGGAGGACCATCTGCACGCTCAGCCGCGGCTGGTCCACCTTGGCCTCCTGACCGGGCACCTCGAGGGTCTGGTCCACGAACAGCAGCACCTTCACGTGGGTGGCGTCGGCGGCCGTCGCGGCCGCGTCGACGACCTCGCCGGTGGCGACCGCCCTCAGCCGCGTGATGACCGCCTGGGAGTCCGCGCTGGACTCGGCGAAGTAGCGCTGGAACGCCTCGGTGCCGGCGTCCTGCACCCAGGCGAAGTCGCGGTCCAGGGAGCGGTAGTCGTAGGTCGTCATCGAGGTGACCGCCTCCCGGGCGGCCGACTCCGCCGCCGCCTCGGCGGCCACCAGGTCCCCCGAGGCCGCCGCCGGAGCCGGCGCCGGGCCGTCGTCGTCACCGGTGAAGAGCAGGACGACGGCGACCGCCAGGGCCGCGAGGGCCAGCACCAGGGCCGCGGCCAGCAGCCGCACGAGCCGACGCGGGCCGGTGATCCCGCCCACCTCCGTCATCGCACGGGTCCCGGGGCGTGGGCGGCGCCGCGCTGCAGCGTCGCGAAGGACGCCGAGCAGGAGCCGTCGCGCTGCAGGGGCCGCCGGGTCGGGTCACGCGGATCCTGGCGCGAGGTGGCGTACCGGCACCGCGGGTCGCGGTCCATGATGAGGTCGAGCCGCACCGACCCGTTGCCGATCACGCGCTGGAACGTGGCCAGCCCGGGCGCGTAGGCCTGCAGCAGGGCCCGCAGGTGCGGGTCGTGGGCAGCGATCATGTCGGTGAGGCTGACCCCGGCGGACAGGAAGTCGGGCAGCACCCGCTGGGCGTCGTCGACCAGACGCTGCAGCTGCTGGATGCGTCCCGGAGCGGCCGCGATCATCGTCTCCAGCTCGGGGTCGTAGGCGCGCAGGAACCCCGCGAGGCTGCGGGCCCGGGTACCGAAGGTCGCGAGGTCCGAACGCCGCGCCGGCAGCACGTCGAGCAACCGGTCGGCGTTCTCCAGCAGCCGCTCGGTCTCGGGGTAGGCGCCGTCGAGCTCGGCCAGCAGCGCGCGGGTGTCGTCGATCAGCCCGCCGATGTCGTCACCGGTGCCCCGCAGCGCGGTGCTCAGCTCGACCAGCAGCGTGCGCAGCTTGCGGTCGTCGATCTGGCGCAGCACGTCGTTGATCGCCACCACGGTGGAGGCCAGGCTGCGCGGGATGTCGGTGGAGTCCGCCGCCACGGTGGACCCGTCGGTGAGGTAGGGCCCCGCGGCGCTGGTCGGCTGGAAGTCGAGGTACTGCTCCCCCACCGGCGAGAGGCTGCGGACCTTCGCGATCGAGTCGGCCGGCACGCGGTCGGAGGAGGTGAGCACCACCGTGGCCTCCACCCCGGAGTTCGTGAGCTCCATCCGGGTGACCTTGCCGATCTTGACCCCGCGGTACGTGACCGCCGACCCCTCGAACAGTCCACCGGCCGCGCGCAGCTGGACGGTGACCTCCACCGGCGCGCGCGTGACCGGGCGACCCAGGACGATCGTGAACAGCGTCGCGAGCGTGACCACGAACACGACCCCGACCCCGAGCGCGGAGACCGCGAGCCGGGAGGCGAACAGGGCCCGCAGGCGGGCGAGCGGGTTCATCGGGCACCTCCGGTGAGGCCGCGGGCGGTGAGCGGCGCCAATTCCTGCGGCACGGCGTCGGGGCGCCCGAGCACGCCCCCCAGCACGCCCCCGAGGCCGTCGAGCACGCCGAAGACGGTGTCGAGCAGGTCCGGCGGCGTGGTCTGCTCCAGCCGCAGCGTGAAGGCGATGGCGAGGTAGTCGTTGGGCACGAGCTCGTTGAGCGTCCGGCTCAGCGACACCAGGGCGCGCAGCGACTCCGGGAACCGCCGCTCGTTGCCGGCGAACTCCGCGAACACCGGCTGCGCGGCACGCAGGACGGTGAGCAGGTCGTCGCGGGTCCGCGCGACGGTGTCGTTGGCCACCGCCGAGAACGACCGCACCTGCTCCAGCAGCGCGGTGAAGTCGGGCGTGCGGGCCCGCAGCACCTCGGCCGCGGGGCGGATCTCGCGCACCGCGCGGTTGATGACGTCCTGCCGGTCGGCCAGGGTCTGCGCCACCGAGTCCAGGGCACGCAGCGTGCGGTCGAGGTCGGCGGTGGTGCCGTTGGCCTCGGCGAGGAAGGTGCGCGCCCGCTCGAGCAGCGCACGCACGTTGCCCTCCCGGCCACCGAGGGCGGTGTTGAGCTCCTCGGTGATGGTCTGCAGGTCGGTGAGTCCCCCTCCGTTGATGAGCAGCGACGCCTGCGAGAGCGCGTTCTCGACCGTGGGCGCGGTGGAGGTGTCGGCCAGCGTCAGCAGGTCGCCGTCGTCGAGCAGCGGCCCCTCGGCGGGGTTGGTGACGTCGACGTACAGCTCGCCCAGGGGCGTGGTGTAGCGCAGCCGTGCGGTGGCGCCCTCGCGCAGCTGGGCGTCGGTGGAGACCAGCATGTCGGCGGTGGCGCGGAAGTCGGCGACGCCGACGCCCTGCACCTTGCCGCTGTCGACGCCGTTGACCTTCACCGTGGCGCCCTGGGCGAGGTTGAGGGCCTCGGCGAACTCGGCCTGCACTTCGATCGTGTCGCCGGCCACGCCGGTGCCGGGCAGCGGCACGTCACCGAGGGTGGTGGAACACCCCGTGGCCCCGAGCAGGACCAGGCCCAGCGCCGCGCCGACCGCGGTGCGCCGGGGGCTCACGAGGCACCCCCGCCGGTCGTGCCGGTGGCGGGGCGACCGCGGGTCGGGCCACCCGGGCTGGTGCCGGAGAGCAGGTCGCACAGCGAACCCGGGAGCCGGTCGCACAGCTGGTCCAGCTGCGCCCCTCCGGGGAAGAGCGCGGTGGGCTGCAGGCGCACCCGCAGGCGCCCGCCGTCCTCGGCCGCGGCGAGGTTCTGCAGCGCCAGGGGCATGACCTCCAGGATCCGGGCCAGCTCGCGCTGCTTGCGGTCCAGGGTGCGCAGCAGGGTGCCGCCCTCCCCCAGCGCCGCGGTGAGCTCAGGACGGTGACGGGTGGCGAAGTCGGCCACCGCCGCCACGGCGTCGTCGAGATCGCGCAGGGCCTGGCGGAAGTCGGTCTTCTGCTCGTCCAGCTGGGTGGTCACCGAGGCCACCTGGCCGATGAAGGTGTCCACCGTGTCGCGGTCCACGACCAGGCGTCCGACGAGTCGGTCGAGCGCCTTGAGGGTGGCCACGGCGTCGCCGCGCACGGCCGACAGGCTGCCCACCGCGCCGCTGAGACCGGAGACGGTGTCGTTGATCAGCTGGCCGCGGCCGTCGAAGGCGCCCACGCCGGCGTCGATGAACTGCCGGATCGCCTCCACCGAGTCGCGGGAGCCCGAGATGCCGGTGGCGAAGGTGTTGAGGGTCTCCAGCACCTGGTCGAAGTCCACCGGGGTGCGGGTGCGCTCCACGGGGATGTCGGCGCCGGCGGCCAGCCGGGGGCCGTCGCGGTAGACGGGCGTCAGCTCGACGTAGCGGTCGGTGGCCACCGAGCGTGCCACCACCACCGCACCGACGTCGGCGGGCACCGCACGGTCGGCGTCGATCTCGAGGGTCACCGCCACCTGGTCGCCCTCGGGCGTGATGTCGCGGATCGTGCCGACCGGCACCCCGAGGATGCCGACGTCGTTGCCGACGAACAGGCCGGCGGTGTCGGCGAAGTGCACGGTGACGGTCATCGTGTCCTCACCACCGGGGAGCACGGAGCACCCGGAGGCGCCCAGGCCGAGGGCGACGACCAGTCCGGGCAGCAGCGCGGACAGCAGCGGACGGGACGGGCGGAGCCTCATCAGCAGCCCCCCGCCTGGCAGCGCAGGTCGTCGGCCGGGATGGCCGGATCCTTGACGTACAGGTCGGCCCAGGGGCCGTTGCCGGTCGCGTTGGCGATGTAGCGCACCGCGGGCTCCATGATCTCCAGAGTGCGCGTGAGCGCGTCCTTCTGCTGGTTCAACGACGCCAGCGCGGTGTCGAGGTCGCGGAACGCCGGCCCGACGGCGTCGTCGGAGCGGGTCACGATGTCGGCCAGGGCGGTCGAGAGTCGGCTGGTCTCGGTGAGCAGCAGATCGATCGCCGCGCGCCGCGCGGTGACCTCGCCGACCACGAGGTTGGTGGCCTTCATCAACCCGATGAGGTCGTCGCTGCTGCGGTCGAGCTGGTCGGAGACCGAGCGGGCGGCCTGCAGCAGGTCGCGGGTCTGACCCTCGCGGGTGGTCACGAGCTCGGAGAGCCGGCCCACCCCCTCCAGCGCCGGACCGATCTCGTCCGAGGACGCCGACAGGGTGCGGCTGGCCTGGGTCAGCGCCCGGGCCAGCAGCACGGGGTCGAGCTCGGTGAGCCGCTGGGTGCCGCCGTCGAGCACGTCCTGCAGGTTGGAGGGCACCGAGGTGCGCTCCAGCGGGATCCGGCCGTCGGCCAGCGTGCCGTCGCCGGCGGGGGCGACGTCGAGGAAGTGGGTGCCGAGCAGGGTGGCGACCTTGACCGAGGCGGTGGTCTGCGAGCCGAGCTCGATGTCGTCCTCGACCGTGAAGGTGACCAGCACGTCGGTGTCGCCGAGCTCGATGTCGGTGACCTCGCCCACCGGGACGCCGTGCACCTGCACGTCCTCGCCGGTACGCAGCCCGGCCGTGTGGGGCAGCACCGCGGTGTAGGACGCGGTGCCGAACTGGGCCACCGAGAGCAGCACGACGCCGCCCCCGAGCACGAGCGCGACCGCGATCGCGATCAGGCCGATCCGGAACGGGTCGCGCTCGGCGAGGCTCGGGCGACGCGTACGAGTGGATGCCGAGCGGGCCATCAGCGGCACACCTCCGACCAGGGTCCGTTGTTGCCGGCCGGGTTGAAGACCACCGGGCCGAGGGCGAAGATGATCGAGCAGGGATAGACGTTGATGGCGTTCTCGTAGGACCCCGCCCGTCCGAGCGCCTCCAGGGAGACGCCGAAGGAGTCGATCGCGTCGCCGAGGTCGCGCCGGGAGTCGGCCAGCAGCGCCGCCGCGCCCCGCAGCTCGGTGAGCGTGCCCACCGCCGGGTCGCGGGCCTCGTCGAGGAAGCCCGAGGTGGCGCCGACCAGCCGGCTCAGGCCGTCGATGGAGTCGCCGATCGCGCGGCGGTCGTCGGCCAGGCCCTCCATCAGCGACCGCAGGCTCACGATGGTGCTCTTCAGCTCGTCCCCCTGCCCGGCGAGGTTGTCGAGCACCGGGATGAGGTTGGTCGCGACGCTGTCGAAGAGCTCGTCGCGGTCGGCGAGGAAGTTCGTGAGCTTGGTCGTCTCGGTGAGCAGCCCCTCCACGGTGCCGCCCTCGCCCTGGAGGACCTGCACGATCGAGGTGGCCAACCGGTTGACGTCGTCGGGCTGCAGCACCTCGAACAGCGGCCGGAAGCCGTTGAGCAGCGAGGTGAGGTCGAAGCCGGGGTCGGTGCGCTCCAGCGGCACGTCGGCACCGGCCTCGAGCTCGGCGCCGCGCTGCTCGCCCTGCACCAGCGCGAGGTACCGCTGGCCCACCAGGTTCTGGTAGCGCATCACGAGGCGGGTGTTGTCGAGCAGGGGCTGCTCGTCCACCAGCTCGAACCCGACCCGCGCGCCGCGCTCGGTGACCTCGATAGAGGACACCCGGCCCACCCGCACGCCGGCGACCTTGACGTCGTCGCCGACCCGCAGACCGCTGACCTGGGTGAACTCGGCGGTGAAGCGCCGGGAGTCCTCGCCCAGGCCGTTGGTCATGGTGTTGACCAGCAGCACGAGCAGCAGGATGCTCACCAGCGCGAAGGCGCCGAAGCGCAGCGCGATCCCGCGCAGGCCCGTCATCGTCCGGCCTCCTTCGGCGTCGGCGACACCATGCCGCGCAGCATCGCCCGGCCGTAGCGGGGGCGGTCGGCGGCGGTGTAGAAGGCGGGCGGGGTGGTGACCAGGCGGGCGTCGATCTTCGCGAAGCCCTCCTTGATCACCGTGGGCAGCACGCCCGCCACGCCGATGTTGGTGGAGATCGCGTCGGTGATGCCGACCCGACGGTTGTCGTAGACGGCGTCGAGCACCACGGCGCCGGCGCGCAGGGTGCGCACCAGGTCGGGGGTGATGTCGCCGAACAGGGTCTGGGCCGCGTCGGCCAGCGTGGTGCCGCCGGTGAGGATCGCGGTGATGGCCGAGCGCTGGGTCACGATCGTGTCGAGGGTGACCAGCCCGTCGGAGGTGGCCTGCAGCAGGTCGGGGGCCACCCGGTCGACGATCTCGAGGTTGTCGGCCAGCTTGCGCAGGTCGCGGCGCACGAGCGGCAGCAGGGGGGTGACCTTGGCGAGGTAGGCGTCGGCGTCGTCGACGAGCTCGCCGATCTGCTCGCCGCGACCCTGCAGCGCGGTGGCCGCGGAGCTGATCGCCGACTGCAGCTCGGCCGGGCCGAGGGCGGTGACCAGGCGGTCGATGTCGTCCAGGGCCTGCTGCAGCTCCAGGGTGTCCTGCTGCTCGTCGGGCGGGATGACGGCGTCGGCCGCGAGCCGCTGCGAGGAGGCCTGACCGTAGACGACGAGGTCGACGAAGGTCGTGCCGAACACCGTGGCCGGCAGGATCCGGGCCACGACGTTGGCGGGCACCTGGTCGAGGTTCTCCTCAGGGACGGCCATCTCCACCGCGACGTTGCCGTCGGCGGCGCGGGTGATGTCGGTGACCCGACCGACGATGACGCCGGCGATCTTGACGTCGGAGCCGGGGCGCAGGGCGCCGCCGGCGTTGCGGACCTCGGCCACGACCCGCGGGGCGCCGCCGATGATGCCGTTGGTGCGGGCGTAGGCCAGGCCGAGGAGCAGGGTGGAGGCGAGCACGACGACCAGGCCGCGGCGGGCGAGATCGGCGCGGCGCAGCTCGCGGCGCGGCTTGGAGGGGCCGCTCGCGCGGCGCCCGGGACGAGGGACGGTGGCCATGTCTGCGTCTTCCCTTCTCAGCCCGAGACCCGGAAGCCGGGGTCGCCGCCCCAGAACACGAGGGTGAGCACCATGTCGAGCACGACGACGGCGACGATGCTGGCGCGGATCGCCGCACCCGTCGCCTCGCCGACCGCCTGCGGACCGCCGCCCACCTTGAAGCCGTACCAGCAGTGGATGAGGGTCACCACGAGGGCGAAGACCAGGATCTTGATGATCGAGAACAGCACGTCACGGGGCTGCAGGAACGTCGAGAAGTAGTGCCAGTACTGGCCCGGGCTCTGACCGAAGATCACGACCACCGAGATCTGCGAGGCGAACCACGAGCCGAGCAGGCCGATGAAGTAGAGCGGCAGGATGGCGATCATGCAGGCCATCACGCGGGTGCTGACGAGGTAGCGCATCGGGCTGACCGCCATGACCTCGAGCGCGTCGACCTCCTCGTGGATCTTCATCGACCCCAGCTGGGCGGTGAAGCGGCACCCGACCTGCGCGGCCAGCGCCAGCGCGGCGATGAGCGGCGCCAGCTCGCGGGTGTTGGCACTGGCGGAGATGAACCCGGTGAGCGGGGCGAGGCCCACCAGCTCGAGACCGTTGAAGCCCTCGATGCCCAGCGAGGTGCCGGCCGAGATCGAGAGCAGGATCATCACCCCGATCGTGCCGCCACCCACGATGAGAGCGCCGCTGCCCCAGGCGATGTCCTTGAGCTGGCGCAGCATCTCCGCCGGGTAGAGCACGACCATGGCCGGGATGTCGCGGATCGCGCGGCCGGCGAAGCTGGCGAAGCTGCCCAGCTGCGCCAGCGTGTTCAGCACGCCGTCGAGCACCTTGACGAGCACGTCGCCCAGACCGCGACCGCCGGCACCGGTGGTGCCTCCCACGGCGGCCATCAGGCGACGCTCTGCGGGACGAGCATCACGTAGGCCTGCGTGATGGCGACGTTGACGAAGGCGAGCAGGATGACGCTGAGCACGACCGACTGGTTCACGGCGTCGGCCACCCCCTTGGGTCCGCCGGAGGCCGAGAGGCCCTTGTGGGAGGCCACGATCGTGGCGATGAACCCGAACACCAGTGCCTTGAACTCGGCCAGGAACAGGTCCGTGGGCTGGCTGAAGCTGACGAACGAGTCGAGGTAGGCACCGGAGGAGATGCTGCCGTTGCCGACGTTGAGGATGAAGGCGGTGACCATCGCGGTCATCGCGACGATCACGGTGAGCAGCAGCGAGACCACCAGCGCCGCCACGATCCGGGGCGCGACGAGGCGCTGCACCGGGTTGATGCCCATCACCTTGAGGGCGTCGATCTCCTCGCGCACCGCCCGCGCGCCGAGGTCGGAGCAGATCGCGGACCCCACGGCGCCGGCGATCATCAGCGACGTCACCAGCGGGGCGCCCTGGCGCAGCACGCCGATGCCGTTGACCGCGCCGCTGAACGACGTCGCACCGATCTGGCTGGCGACGGCGCCGATCTGCACCGAGGTGATGACGCCGAACGGGATCGCGACCAGGATCGTGGGCAGCAGCGAGACGCGGGTCATGAACCAGGCCTGGAGCAGGAACTCCGACCAGGAGAAGCGCCGGGCCAGGATGTCGGTGACGGCGGCGCGGCTGGCCTCGATGCCGAGGACGGTGAGCTTGCCGCTGGTCTCGACGCCGGCGCGCACGCGCCCGCCGAAGGAACCGACCGTGGCCTTCGTCGCCCGTCCCGCGGAGACGACCACGCTCATCCGGCGCGCTCCGCGAGGGGCAGGGCCTCCGGGGTGGGGCGACGTCGGGGGTGGTGCTGGAGCATTCCGATGGTGCCCTTCGACTCGGGCTGGGACAGACGGGGGGGTCGCGCCCGGTGCGCTCATCTGTAACAGCCGGTTACAGGTATCACACTTTCACCCGAAATGGTGAGCGCCGTCACCATCTCGTGACCCGTGCGGGCAGGTGCGTGCGCGGGGACATCCGGGCGCCGCGCCGGGGGCGGTGCAGGCCCGCGAGCGCGATCAGGCCGGGGACCCGTCCGCGCTGCGGGCGGTAGGGCTCGAGGAACTCTGCGAGGGCCGCGTCATCGAACGGGGTGCCCGTGAGCGCCCAGCCCACGTCCTTGGCGACGTGGTAGTCGCCGAAGGACACCGCATCGGGGTCACCGAGCACGCGCACGCGCACCTCGGCGCTGGTCCACACCCCGATGCCCGGCACCGCGCGGAGCCGGCGGTCGCGCTCGACCGCGCCCTGCGGCACGGCGCGTTCGAGGGCGTCGGCCACCCGGGCGATCGCCACGATGGTGCGCGAGCGGGCCGGATCGACGTGCATCTGCAACCACGCCCAGGACGGCACGGCGCGCAGGGTCGCGGCGTCGGGGGCGATGCGCAGGCCGCGGTCGGCGCCGGGGCCGGGCGCCGGCTCGCCGTAGCGGTGCACGAGCATCCGGTAGCCGGCGAAGGCCTCCTGCCCGGTGACCTTCTGCTCCACGATCGCCGGCACGAGGGCGTCGAGCAGGACCTCGGTGCGCCCAAGCCGGTGGTGGGGGTGACGTCGTCGCAGCTCGGCGAGCAGCGGGTGCCGCGGCTCGAAGCCCTCCCAGGAGTCGGCGGCGCCGAGCAGCGCGGGCAGCCGCTCGAGCGCCCAGTCCGCGCCGCTCCCCCAGGCGCGTCCCTCCACCTCGCCGAGGTCGGGGCGGGCGGCCACGACCAGCGTGACCGGGCCCTCCGGGGTCCGCAGGCCCTTCCAGATCGTGCCGCCGGGGTCGACCTTGAAGGTCGGATCGGCGCCGCCGTGGCGCTGCTGGTGCAGCACCGAGGACACCGGGCAGGGCCAGTCGGGTCGCCACACCCGGGTCCGCGCCGTCACCCGGCCGATCGTACTTCTAGAACACGTTCTACTTCTGTTCTAGAGTGTCGCGCCATGACCCCGCCGCCCCTGCTCGTGAGCGACGACGCCCGCGTCCGCACCCTCACCCTCAACCGGCCCGAGGCGCTCAACGCCTTCAACGAGGCGCTCTACGACGCCACCGCCGAGGCGCTGCTGGCCGCCGCGGAGGATCCCGCCGTGGCGGTGGTCCTGCTCACCGGCGCCGGGCGCGGGTTCAGCGCCGGCACCGACCTGTTGGAGATGCACCGGCTGGCCACCGATCCCACGTTCGAGCGCGGCACGCACGGCTTCCTGGGCCTGATCGATGCGCTCGTGGAGTTCCCGAAGCCGCTGGTGGTCGCGGTGAACGGCCTCGGGCTCGGCATCGGCACGACGATCCTGGGTTTCGCCGACCTCTCCTTCGCCTCCACCCAGGCGCGGTTCAAGTGCCCCTTCACCAGCCTCGGCGTGGCCCCCGAGGCGGCGTCGTCGCTGCTGTTCCCGCAACTGCTCGGCCGCCAGGAGGCGGCCTGGGTGCTGCTGTCCTCGGAGTGGATCAGCGCGACCGAGGCGCACCGGATGGGTCTGGTCTGGCGGCTGTGCGAGCCCGACGACCTGCTCGCCGAGGCGCACCGGCACGCCGCCGTGCTGGCCGCGCGGCCGATCTCCTCCCTCATCGCGGTCAAGCGCACGATGACCGCCCCCCACCGCGACGCCGTGCGGGAGGCGCGTGCGCGCGAGAATGCGGCGTTCGCCGAGCTGATGGGCGGCCCGGCCAACCTCGAGGCGCTCACGGCCTTCGCCGAGGGTCGCCCGGCCGACTTCACCTCCCTGCCGCCCGGCTGGTGAGTCCGGCAGATGAGTCCGGCAGATGAGTCCGGTTTGTGACCGGCCAACACCGGTTCGCGGGTTCATGACATCCTTTCGTGCGCCGTCCCACCGGGAGCGGCGGGCGCGACGGACTCGGGAAGGGACCCCATGAGCGAGAGCAGGCGGACGCGCCTGGACCGCGAGACGGTCGTGCTCACCGCGGAGGCGATCGTCGACCGCGACGGCTACGACGCGCTGACGATGACCGTGCTCGCGGGCGAGCTCGACACCCGCGTGTCCTCGCTCTACAACCACGTGGCGAACCTCGACGACCTGCGCTCGGAGATCCAGTCCCGCGCGATGGCGCAGCTGGGCCGGCAGGTGTCGCGGGCGGCGATGGGACGCACCGGCGGCGACGGCCTGCGGGTGCTGAGTCACGAGCTGCGCGCGTTCGCCCGCGCCTACCCCCAGCGCTACGCCGCCCTCACCCGCACCCCGCTGGACCGCGACGGCTTCTTCGCCGCGGCCGGCGAGGTGATCGAGGCGGTCGGGGTGATGGTGCGCTCCACCGGCCTGGCCGACGAGGACGTGCTCACCACCGGCATGGCGATCTTCGCCGCCCTCCACGGCTTCGTGTCCCTGGAGGCCTCGGGCTACTTCACCGGCTCCTTCGTGGCCGACTCCCACCTCGACGTCGTGTTCGCGCAGGTCGTGGAGGGCGCGGTCACCGCCGCGCTGTCCGGGCTCGGCCGGCCGCACGACGTCGGGGTGCTGACACCGACCACCGGGGCGTAGCAGGCTGGCGGGGTGCTCCTCGCCGACGTCGTCGCCACCTCCGCCGCCGTAGCCGCCACGCGCTCGCGCAAGGAGAAGGCGGCCCACCTGGCCGCGCTGCTCGCCCGCGCGGACGCCGGTGAGATCGAGATCGTGCTGACCTACCTGGCGGGTGCGATCCGGCAGCGCCGCACCGGGGTGGGCTGGCGCTCGCTGGCCGACCTGCCGCCCCCGGCGTCGGCGCCGACGCTGGAGGTCGTCGCGGTGGACGCGACCCTGGAGCGGCTGGGTACCTTCGCCGGCCCGGGCTCCGCCGGCGCCCGCACCGCCGCACTCGCCGCGCTCCTCTCGGCCGCCACCGACGCCGAGCAGGACTGGCTGCGGCGGGTGCTCACCGGCAACGTGCGCCAGGGCGCTTCCGACGCCCTCGCCCAGGAGGCGCTGGCCGCCGTCACCTCGCTCCCCCTAGCGGCCGTGCGGCGCGCGGCGATGCTGGCCGGGTCGACGGCGGCGATCGCACGGCTCGCGGTCGAGCAGGGCGCTGCGGGCCTGGCGGAGGTCGGGGTACAGGTGCTGCGGCCCGTCTCCCCGATGCTGGCCGCCAGCGCCCCGAGTGTCTCCGAGGCGCTGGCCGGGCTCGGCGGGCGCGGGGTGGTGGAGGCCAAGCTCGACGGCATCCGCATCCAGGCCCACCGCGACGGCGACGAGGTGGTGCTGGCCACCCGCAGCCTCGACGACGTCACCGCCCGGCTGCCGGAGGTGGTCGAGGTGGTGCGTGCCCTCCCCGCGCAGCGGCTGATCCTGGACGGGGAGGTCCTCACCGGCGGGCCCGACGGCCGCCCCCGGCCCTTCCAGGAGACCTCGTCGCGCACCGCCTCCGCCGCGGCCGCCGACGCCGACGACGCCGCCAGGGTGACGCCGTTCTTCTTCGACCTGCTCCACCTCGACGGCCGCGACCTGCTCGACGCCCCCACCACGCAGCGGCGCGCCCTGCTCGAGGAGCTGGTGTCCCCCGACCACCGGGTCGGGTCGCTGCTCACCGACTCCCCCGCCGAGGCCGAGGAGTTCACCGCCTCCGTGCTCGCCGCCGGGCACGAGGGCGTCGTCGTCAAGGCGCCGGACGCCGGCTACGAGGCCGGCCGGCGCGGCGCGGCGTGGATCAAGGTCAAGCCGGTGCACACCCTCGACCTGGTCGTCATCGGCGTCGAGCACGGCTCGGGCCGGCGTCGCGGCTGGCTCTCCAACCTCCACCTCGCCGCCCGCGACCCCGACGGCGGTCCCCCGATCATGGTCGGCAAGACCTTCAAGGGGCTCACCGACGCCACGCTCGCCTGGCAGACCGAGCGGTTCCGCGAGCTCGCCCTCGACGACGACGGCTGGACCGTCACCGTGCGCCCCGAGCAGGTGGTCGAGATCGCCGTCGACGGCGTCCAGCGCTCCACCCGCTACCCCGGCGGCGTCGCCCTACGGTTCGCGCGAGTGGTGCGTTACCGGGAGGACAAGAGCGCCGAGGAGGCCGACACGATCAAGGCGGTGCGCGCGCTCGGAGCCACCTGAGGGTCGCGGCGACCGAGGCCGAGCGAGCGCTGTTCGTCGATGCGGCGGAGTAGGCGGCCACGCACCCGCCGGCGTCCTGGACCGGGCGGTCAGTGCCCGCGCCGGAGGACGAGCCGGCCTCGACGTGGATCGACTCCTCGGCGATCCCGGAGTTCGCCTGCGCCACCTCACGCACCCAGCACTCCGCGACGACCTACCTCGTCCACGCACTCGAGTGCGCGACCCGGCTCCCCGGCTGTGAGCGCGCGTGGTCGCCGGCGAGGTCGCGGTGTGGCGGGCACGGACCATCGTCGAGCGCACCGTGTGCCTGAGCGACGAGGCCGCCGCCAGCGGGCCGCCGGCTTCGAGGAGTCGCTGGACGTGCGCCGCTCGATGGCGCTGGGCGAGCTGGGCGGCAAGCAGCTCGCCCTGGAGTTCCCGACCGTCGACCCCGAGACCGGCGAGATCACCCCGCCCCCGACCAGTCGCGGGCGGCGCCGCCGGCGCGAGCTGACCCTCTACGTCCAACCTGGCCGAGCAGGCGGTCGCCACCGGCGTCGGCGTCGGGCGCTGCGAGGACACCCGCACCGCGATCACGTCGAGCAGATCCGCCGGTGGTGCGCGACAGCCGGCACCACCGTCCTGCTCCGTCCCGTGCTCGACATCGGCGCCGCGCGCCACGTCGATGCCTACGAGGCCACCCACCTGCATCGCGAGGGCCTGGTGCTGCGCGACACCACCTGTGTGGCGCCCTTCTGCACCCGCCCCGGGCGACGGCTCGACCTCGACCACATCGAGCCCTACGACCATCACGATCCCCGCCGCGGCGGAGCGACCTCGACACACAACCTCGCAAAGCGGCTAAGGCTGAACCGTCACGGGTTTGATGCCGCTTCCTTGTGAGTCAAGGAGGATGAGCACATGCCCAAGAAGGTGGACCCGGCCCTGAAGGATCGGGCGCTTCGGATGGTCGCTGAGCACCGAGCCGACTACGGCTCGACC
>NZ_CAXQZB010000008.1:0-10588 GCF_964228225.1 Nocardioides sp. | reverse complement strand
GAGGGTGTGCTGGGCCAGCCGAGCAACCCGTCGCAGGACCCGGCCTCAGAGGCGTTCGAGGACGGTGCCGGTGGCCATGGCGCCGCCGGCGCACATGGACAGCAGGGCGGTGGAGGCGTCGCGGCGCTCGAGCTCGTGCAGGGCGGTGGTGATGAGGCGGACGCCGGTGGCGCCGACGGGGTGGCCCAGGGCGATGGCGCCGCCGTTGACGTTGACCTTGTCGAGGTCGACGTGGTGCTGGCCGGCCCAGGACAGGACGACGGAGGCGAAGGCCTCGTTGACCTCGAAGAGGTCGAAGTCGGAGATCGAGCGGCCGGTGCGGTCGAGGATGCGCTGGGTGGCGTCGATCGGGCCGTCGAGGTGGTAGTAGGGGTCGGAGCCGACCAGGCAGTGGCTGGCGATCCGGGCGCGGGGGGTGAGGCCGAGGGCGCGGGCCTTGTCCTCGTCCATGATCAGCACCGCGGAGGCGCCGTCGGAGATCTGGGAGGAGGTGCCGGCGGTGTGCAGGCCCTCGGGCAGCACGGTGCGCAGCTGCGAGAGTCCCTCGAGGGTGGTCTCGCGCAGGCCCTGGTCGGTGTCGACGACGCGGGTCTCGCCGGTGGGGTTGCCCTCGGCGTCGAGCACCGGGGCGGTGACGGGGGCGATCTCGCGCGTGAACCGGCCCTCGTCGACGGCGGCGCGGGCCTTCACCTGCGAGGCCAGGCCGAAGGCCTCGAGGTCGGCGCGCGTGAGGCCGCGGTTGGCGGCGATCCGGTCGGCGGCCTCGAACTGGTTGGGCATGTCGATGGTCCAGTCCGAGGGCCGCGGGTCGCCGAGCCCGGCGGGCACGTTGCCGCCCAGCGGGATGCGCGACATCGACTCCACGCCGCACGCGATGCCGACGTCGATGCTGCCGGCGGCGATCATGTCGTGCACCAGGTGCGCGGCCTGCTGGCCCGAGCCGCACTGCGCGTCGACGACGGTGCCAGCGGTGTGCTGGGGGAGACCGGCGTGCAGCCACGCCCGGCGCACCATGCCGTTGGACTGCTCCCCGGCCTGGGTGACGACGCCGCCGACGACCTGCTCCACGAGATTCGGGTCGACGCCCGCCCGGGCGAGGACCTCGCGCTGGACGTGCCCCAGGAGCACGGCGGGGTGGACGCCGGCGAGCCAGCCCTTCCGCTTGCCGAGGGGAGTGCGGACGGCGTCGATGATCACGGGGTTGCCCATGGCGACAAACTAGAACGTGTTCTCGTTTGCGGCAAGATCGGCGCCCCGGTGGGCACGCTGTGACCCCGGTCTCAGAATCGCCGACGAAAGCCTTTCGTATCCAGGTGAGTGTCTGTAGTCTCGCGGTCACTAGAACGTGTTCCACGTGAGAGGGAGATCTGTGACTGCGACCGCCGTCCCGACCGGCTTCGACCCCACCAACCCCGACATCATGGTCGAGCGGTTCCCGCACGAGGAGATGCTCGCGCTGCGCCGCACCGCGCCGGTCTCCTACGTCACCCAGGACGCCGAGGCCCGGGGCGGTTTCCCCGACCACACCGGCTACTGGGCCGTCACCCGCCACGCCGACGTCGCGGCCATCTCCAAGGACTCCACCAACTTCTCCACCCGCGAGAGCGGCGTCATCATCCGGTTCGCGCCCGAGATGACCAAGGAGGAGCGCGAGCAGACCGGCTTCCTGCTCATCAACCACGACGCGCCCGACCACACCAAGCTGCGCCAGATCATCAGCCGCGCCTTCACCCCGCGCGCGATCAACCAGCTGCACGACGACCTCGAGCAGCGCGCCCGCTCGATCGTCGAGGCGGCCGTGGCCAAGGGTGAGGGCAACTTCGTGGACGACGTCGCCGCCGAGCTGCCGCTCCAGGCCATCGCCGACCTGCTCGGCGTGCCGCAGGAGGACCGCGGCAAGCTGTTCGACTGGTCGAACCAGATGATGAGCTACGACGACCCGACCGTCGAGGGTGACCAGCAGATCGCCTTCATGGAGATCCTCGCCTACTCGATGGCCCTGGCCGACGAGCGGCGCACGAACCCCCAGGACGACATCATCACCCGCCTGGTCTCCGCCGACGTCGAGGGCCGCGGCCTCACCGACGACGAGTTCGGCTTCTTCATGGTCCTGCTCGCCGTGGCCGGCAACGAGACCACCCGCAACGCCATCACGTGGGGCATGCACGCCATGCTCACCAACCCCGACCAGTGGGAGCTGTACAAGCGTGAGCGTCCGGCCACCGCGGCCGACGAGATGATCCGCTGGGCCACCCCGGTCACCGTCTTCCAGCGCACCGCGCTGAACGACGTCGAGGTCGGTGGCGTCCCGGTGGCCAAGGGCGAGCGGGTCGGGCTGTTCTACGCCAGCGCGAACTTCGACGAGGACGTCTTCACCGACCCCTTCACCTTCGACATCACGCGCAGCCCCAACCCGCACCAGGCCTTCGGTGGACACGGCGCCCACTACTGCATCGGTGCCAACCTGGCCCGCCTCGAGGTCGACCTGATGTTCCGCGCCCTGGCCGACCTCGCTCCCGACATCAGCCTGCTCGGCGAGCCCGACCGGCTGCGGTCGGGCTGGCTCAACGGCGTGAAGTCCATGCCGGTCCGCTACCGCTGAGAGGCCGCCCGATGACCACGACCGAGCCGATGGCGCTGCCCGAGGGCTTCGACCCCACCGACCCGTTCCTCATCGAGGAGCGCATCCCGCACGACGAGTTCGCGCTCCTGCGCCGCACGGCGCCGGTGCACTGGGTGGCCCAGGCTCCCGGCACCTACGACGGCATGTCGACCGAGAGCGGCGACGGCTACTGGGCGATCACCCGCCACGCCGACGTCGCGGCCATCAGCAAGAACTCCAAGGACTGGTCGACCTCGGAGAACGGCGCGATCGTGCGGTTCACCGAGGGGATGACCCGCGAGCAGGTCGAGATGCAGCGCCTGATCCTGCTCAACCAGGACGCCCCCGAGCACACCCACACCCGCGGCATCATCAGCCGCGGCTTCACGCCCCGCGCGATCAACGCCCTCGAGGAGGTCATGACGCTGCGGGCGCGCACGATCGTGGAGACCGCCCTCGCGAAGGGCGAGGGGAACTTCGTGGAGGACGTGGCCGCCGAGCTGCCGCTGCAGGCGATCGCGGAGCTGATCGGCGTGCCGCAGGAGGACCGGTTCAAGCTCTTCGACTGGTCGAACCAGATGCTGGTCTCCGACGACCCCGACATCGAGGGCCAGCCCGACATCGCCGCCGCCGAGATCCTCGGCTACGCGATGGGTCTGGCGGCCGACCGCAAGGCCAGTCCGCGCGAGGACATCATCACCAAGCTCGTGCACGCCGACAAGGACGGCGTCGGGCTCACCGACGACGAGTTCGGCTACTTCGTGATCCTGCTCGCCGTGGCCGGCAACGAGACCACGCGCAACGCCATCACCCACGGCATGGACGCCTTCCTGGACCACCCCGACCAGTGGGAGCTGTGGAAGCGCGAGCGACCCGCCGAGATGGTGGACGAGGTCGTGCGGTGGGCGACGCCGGTGTCGGTGTTCCAGCGCACCGCCCTGCGCGACGTCGAGGTCGGGGGCGTCACGGTGCGCGCCGGCCAGCGGGCGGCGCTGTTCTACGCCAGCGCCAACTTCGACGAGGACGTGTTCACCGATCCCTTCCGCTTCGACATCACCCGCAGCCCCAACCCGCACGTCGGGTTCGGCGGCCACGGGGCGCACTACTGCGTGGGTGCCAACCTCGCCCGCCAGGAGATCCGGCTGATCTTCGACGCCCTGGCCGACCTCGCGCCCGACCTGGCGCGGGTGGCGGGCCCCCGCCGGCTGCGCCACAGCTGGGTCAACGGCGTCAAGGAGCTGCGCGTCCGCTACGCCTGAGGAGAGACGGGGGAACGACCGACAGCACGACGGACAGCACGACGCCCGGCCGGGGACCCGGCCGGGCGTCGTCGCGTTCCGTGGTGGTGCGGGGCGTCGCTCAGTCGCGCGCGGTGAGCACGAGCGGACCGTCCTCGGTGATGGCGACCGTGTGCTCCATGTGCGCGCCGCGCGAGCCGTCCTTGCTGCGCAGCGTCCAGCCGTCGGCGTCGGTGTAGATCTCGTCGGTGGTGTGCATGAACCACGGCTCGATCGCGATCACGAGCCCGGGCTTGAGCTTGAGGCCGCGACCGGGGCGGCCGTCGTTGGGCACGTGGGGGTCGCCGTGCATGGTGCGGCCCACGCCGTGCCCGCCGAACTGCAGGTTGACCAGCAGCCCGTGGCTGCGGGCGACCTCGCCGATGGCGGCGGAGATGTCGCCGAGCCGGTTGCCCGGACGGGCCCAGGAGATGCCGGCGTCCAGCGCCTGGCCGGTGACCTCGATCAGGCGCAGGTCCTCCTCGCGCGGGGTGCCCACCACGACCGAGAGGGCGGAGTCGGCCACCCAGCCGTCGACGCTGGCCGCGAAGTCGACCGAGAGCAGGTCGCCGTCCTGGAGGACGTAGTCGAAGGGCAGGCCGTGCAGCACGGCGTCGTTGACGCTGGTGCACAGGACCTTGCCGAACGGCGAGGCGCCGAAGGAGGGGTGGTAGTCGATGTAGCAGGACTCGGCGCCGCGCTCGCGGATCATCTGGTGGGCCAGCGCGTCGAGCTCGAGGAGGTTCACCCCGACGTCGGCCTTGGCGGCCAGGGCCTTGATCACCGAGGCGACGAACTCGCCGGCGGGCCGCATCTGCTCGATCTGGGTGGGCGTACGGAGCTCGATCACGGGGTCGAGCCTAGGGCGTCGGCCCCCGCGGGCCCCAGTCGGCCGTCCACCTCCAGGTCCGGGTCGAGATGGCGCGCGGCCAGGGCCGAGCCGACCTCGGCGAAGTGGGCCACCAGTGCGGCCGGGGTGAGCGGGACGGCGCCGGCCCGCCAGGCGAGCACGACCTCGACGAACCCGCCGAGGCCGAACAGGGTGTCCACGCGCAGCGCCGACTCGTCGGTGTCGGCGCGCAGGAAGGGGCGCGCCAGGGTGACCATGAGGTCGGTGGTGAGGGCCACGGTGTCGCGACGCCGCTGCTCGAGCACCGCGCTCCCGGCGTGGTCGCCGAAGAGCACCTGCGCGCGCTCGGGGTCCTCGGTGAGACTGGTGACGATGGTCTGCAGCGCCTGGCGCAGCTGCCCGCCGGCGGTGCGGTCGCCGGCGGTCTCGAAGGCCGTGAGTAGGCTGGCCAGGGTCTCGTCGCGCACCTGGTCGAACAGGGTGCCGAGCAGGTCGTCGCGGTCGCGGAAGCTCTCGTAGAAGTAGCGGTCGGTCAGGCCGGCCCGGCTGCAGACGCCCCGCATCGTGACCGCCGCCCAGCCCTGCTCCTGCCAGATCGCCAGCCCGGCGCGCAGGACCTGGTCGCGGCGCTCCTCGCGCCGCTCCTCGGCGGTCTTCCCGCCGTAGCGCCGGCGCGACCCGGATCCGGACTCCGTCACGGGAACATCTTGACGGCACCTGCCTGCAGATTGCAATCTGAGGGCATGCGCCTTCAGAAACAGGGACGACGCCGTCCCTCCCGCCGCAGTCGCGCGGTCTCGCTCAGCGCCTCCCTCACGCTGCGGCCGCTGACCGCGGTGATCCCCGCCAGCCCCCGCGGGGTGCCGTTCTCGCGGGCGGTCATCGCGGCCAACCTCGCGGCCTTCTCGCCCCGCACCCCGGGCTGCCGGATCACCGCCGCCACCGGGCTTCGGGCCGAGTGGATCACCCCGCCCGCCGGGCTCGCCGACCCGGGAGCCGGGGGTCCGGGGGAGGAGGTGCCGGGGGTGCTCCTCTACCTCCACGGCAGCGCCTACATGATGTGCTCGGCCCGCACCCACCGCGGCCTCACCACCCGGCTCGCCGCCGAGACCGGGCTGCGCGTGCTGTCGGTCGACTACCGCCTCGCCCCCGAGCACCCGTTCCCCGCCGCGGCCGACGACGTCCGCGCCGCGTGGGACCACCTGCGCGAGACCGGCGTGCCTGCCCACCGCATCGTCGTGGCCGGCGACAGCGCCGGCGGACACCTCGCCCTCACGCTCGTGCGTGACCTCATCGCCGACGGCGCCGACCTCCCGGCCGGCGTGCTGGCGCTCTCGCCGGTGGTCGACCTGTCGATGGGGCTCTCCGCCGGTCGTGAGCGGATCCGTCGCGACCCGCTCACCACCGCCGCCCGCGCCGCGCGGCTGCTCGCGCTCTACGTCGGCGAGCACGGCGACCACCCCCGCCTCGCCCTCGCCCCCGACGACCTCGTCGGCTGTCCGCCGGTGCTCATCCAGGCCGGGGGAGCGGAGATGCTCGCCGCCGACGCCGTGGAGCTGACCCGTCGGTTGCGCGCGGCCGGGGTCGACGTCGAGCTCGACGTGTGGCCCGACCAGGTGCACGTGTTCCAGGCGCTGACCCGGGTCGTGCCCGAGGCCCACCGGGCGTTGCGCGAGGCGGCGCACTTCCTGCGGGCCCGACTCGCCGAGGCCACCCCCGCCGCCGCTGCTGACACCGCTGCCGGGCGCCCGTCGGCCGCCGGCGACCTGCTCTGGGCGGCGGGAGCATGAGCCGCCGCACCCGTCGTGCGCGCGCCGTGGTGACCGGCGCCGGCAGCGGCATCGGACGCGCGCTGGCCCTCGAGCTCGCCCGCCGCGGCAGCCAGGTCGTGTGCGCCGACCTCGCCCTCGACACCGCCGCCGTCACCGCGGGCCGGATCGAGGCGGCCGGAGGGCGCGCGCTCGCCGTGCGCTGCGACGTCGCCAGCGCCACCGAGGTCGTCGAGCTCGAGGCGCGCTCGCGGGCCTGGTTCGGCGAGGCCGCCAGCCTGGTGTGCAACAACGCCGGCATCGGCGCCGGCGGCCACACCGCCGAGGACACCCCGCTGGCCGACTGGGAGCGCACGCTGGGCGTGAACCTGTGGGGCGTCATCCACGGCTGTCGCACGTTCGTCCCGGCGATGCGCGCCGCCGGCGGGGGAGGCGTCGTCAACGTCGCCTCCGCGGCCGGCTTCACCGCCGCGCCCCGCATGGCGGCCTACAACGTGTCCAAGGCCGGCGTCGTCAGCCTGTCCGAGACGCTGGCCGCCGAGCTGTCCGGCACCGGCGTGGGGGTCACCGTGCTGTGCCCGACCTTCGTGCGCACCGGCATCTTCGAGGGCGAGCTGATCGACGCCCGCGCGCGCCAGCTCGCGGCGTCACTGGCCAAGGTCACCGGCTTCTCGCCCGAGCGCGTGGCCCGCACCACCCTCGACGCCCTCGACAAGGGCCGGCTCTACGTCGTGCCGCAGCCCGACGCCCAGCTGCTGTGGCGCACCAAGCGGCTCGTCCCGGTGCCCTACACCCGCGTGGCCGGCCTGCTGGGCCGCGTCGCCCCGCCCCCGAGCGCGCCGCCCGGCGCCACCACCCCGACCGACTCCCAGGAGGCCCACCGATGAGCACGACCCGTCTCGCCGACCCCGCCACCGACTCCTCCGGATCCGCCGGCGGGGCCGAGGGCTACGACTTCGCCGCGATGCTGCAGACCATCAAGGACAAGCAGTGGTCGCTGGCCGACATCGACTGGGACGCCCCCGGCGCGGAGCTGATCACCCCCGAGGTGCGGGAGCGGATGCGGCCCTTCATGGCCGACCTGGTGTGGATCGAGCACGTCGGCGCCCGCGGCTTCGCCTCCCTGGCCACCAAGGCGCCCACCCCCGAGATCGCCGAGATCTACCGCTACTTCCACGCCGAGGAGCAGAAGCACGCCAACGCCGAGCTGGCGCTGATGAAGCGCTGGGGGATGCTGGACGAGGACGGCTCGATCCCCGAGCCGAACGTGAACGTCCGCATGGCGATCAAGATGCTCGACCAGTTCGGCGACACGCTCCCGCTCACCGGTCTGGCCACGCTCATCCCGCTGCTGGAGTGCGCGCTGGACGGGGCGCTGGTGAAGTTCCTGCTCGACGAGGTGCAGGACCCGATCTGCCACGAGGTCTTCCGCCACATCAACGCCGACGAGGCCCGCCACATCACGGTGGACTTCCAGGTGCTCGAGCTGATCGGGGCGGGTCCGGTGCACCAGCTGCTCATCGAGAGCTTCGGCAACCTCAAGCCCCAGGTCGTGCTCGGCCTGATCATCGTGTTCGTGCCGCTGATCAACAAGATGCGCGACAACATCATCGCGATGGGCATGTCGGAGCAGAAGCTCTACAACGCGGTGAAGCGGTTCAACACCATCGGCGCGCGTGGCCCCCACATCAAGCGCATCCCGGCCTACCACGTGCTCGGGGCGCAGGCCGCGATGATGATCAACCGCGCCCACCCCTACCACCGCTTCCTGGCCGACCCGCTGGTCAGGATCACCGGCCTGGTGCCCGCCCGGCTGCTCGGCAAGCCGCAGAGCTGGACCGAGGAGCTCACCCACGAGCCGGTGGCCTCGTGAGCGCCCCGGAGGGACTCCCGCGGGGCGGTCTGCGCCCGCCCTCGCAGCCGCGGGTGATCACCGACGGGACCTGGCTGATGCGCGAGTTCACCGGCCGGCGGGTCGGCGTCGTCGGTCCTGGCGGGGAGGTGGCGCCCGTCGTCGACCACGCCCTGGCCAGCGCCGGGTCCGTCGTCGCCTTCTGCGACCACCCCGACTGGCTCGTGCCCTTCGGGGGCGACCGCGTGCCCGGTCCGCTCGGACGCCGCCTCGCCGCCCGGCGGCTGCGTCGCCGGGTCGACGACCCGTGGGTGCGGCGCCTGCTCACCCCGCACCAGCGCTTCGGTGCGCGGCGTCCGGTGGTCGCGCCGGCCTTCTACACCGCGCTCGGGGAGCGGTGCCGACTGGTGGCCTGGCCCGTGTACGCCATCATGGATCGTGGCGAGGATCACCCGCTCGGGGTCCGCACCGCGGAGGGCATCGAACACCGCGTCGACGTCCTGGTGATCACCGCCGGCGCGGCGGTGCGCACCGTCACCGACGCCACCAGCTCCGCCCCGACCCGCCGTCCATCCCGATCGACCCGCAGCGCCCGCCCCCGGGCCGCGGTGAAGGAGACCATCCCGTGACCAGCACCGATCAGGCCCCCGACGCCCGCGCCCTCCCCGTGCCCGACCACGACGTCGCCATCATCGGTGGCGGCTTCTCCGGCATCGGCGCCGCGATCCTGCTCGACAAGGCCGGCTTCAGCGACTACGTCGTGCTCGAGGACGGCGACGGCATCGGCGGCGCGTGGCACTGGAACACCTATCCCGGCGTCGCGGTCGACATCCCCTCCTTCAGCTACCAGTTCTCCTTCGAGCAGACCGCCCGCTGGTCGCGCCTCTACGCCCCCGGTGCGGAGCTGAAGGCCTACGCCGAGCACTGTGTGGACAAGTACGACGTGCGGCGCCGCATCCGGCTGCGCTCCCGCGTCGTGGCCGCCACCTTCGACGACGTCGCCCACCTGTGGCGCCTCGACCTCGCCGACGGCACCGCGATCACCGCCCGCTTCGTCGTCGGCGCCACCGGCGTGCTCACCCAGCCGAACCTGCCCGACATCCCGGGCGTGGCCGACTTCGCCGGCACCACGATGCACACCGCGCGCTGGGACCACGGCGTGGACCTCACGGGCAAGCGCGTGGCGATCATCGGCACCGGAGCGTCCTCGGTGCAGGCCGTGCCCAACATCGCCGCGGTCGCCAGTTCGCTCACGGTCTTCCAGCGCACCCCGATCTGGTGCCTGCCCAAGCCCGACGCGCCGATGCCCGCGCCGGTGCGTGCGCTGCTCGGCGCGGTGCCGGGTGCCAAGCGTGTGGGCCGGTTGGTCAGCCAGACCTACGTCGAGGTGACCTTCCCGCTCGCGGCCCACTTCTACGGCGTGGTGCCGCTGGCCGCGGGTGGCGAGGCCCTGGGCCGCGCCTACCTCAAGCGCGCGGTGAGGGACCCGGAGGTGCGCGCCAAGCTCACCCCCGACTACGCCCTGGGGTGCAAGCGCCCCAGCTTCTCCAACGACTACCTGCCGGCCTTCAACCGCGAGAACGTGCACCTGGAGACCGGGGGCATCGCCGAGATCACCCCCGACGCCGTCGTGACCCGCGACGGCACCCGCCACGAGATCGACGTGCTGGTGCTCGCCACCGGCTTCAAGGTCTTCGAACGCGGCAACATGCCCACCTACGACGTCGTGGGGGCCGGCGGGGTCAGCCTGGACGAGTTCTGGGGCGCCCAGCGGTTCCAGGCCTACCACGGCGTGAGCGTGCCCGGGTTCCCGAACCTGTTCAGCATCCTGGGGCCCTACGGCTACAACGGCAGCTCCTACTTCAACCTCATCGAGACCCAGACCGCCCACGTCGTGCGGGCGCTCAAGCACGCGCGGCACCGCGGTGCCACGCGGGTCGAGGTCACTCCCGAGGCCAACACGCGCTTCTGGGAGCGCATGCTGTCGCGGCGCCCGCGCCAGGTGTTCTTCCAGGGCCGGTGCGGCTCGGCGAACAGCTACTACTTCGACGAGCACGGCGACGTCCCGTTCCGGCCCTCGCCGACCCTGGAGACGATGTGGGACGCACGTCGCTACCCGCTGGGCGACTACCGCTTCGACGCCCCCGGCACCGTCGTCGCCCCGCCGACCCTGGTGGCGGCCGGCGCCGAGTAGACGGCTCGCCACGCATGCGAACGGCCGGTGGCCCCGCGCGGGGG
>NZ_CAXQZB010000007.1:0-13804 GCF_964228225.1 Nocardioides sp. | reverse complement strand
GGGGCGGGCGGCCCGGGCCCCCGGGCCCGCCCCCCCCTCCCCCTGTCCATCTCCGGACCCTCGCAGAGAGGCGCACGATGACCACCACCGAGAAGCTGCTCCAGATGGGGATCGCAGTCGCGCTGTTCTTCGGCGTGATGGCGGCGATCCTGCTGCTGACCTCCCTCGTCCGCTCCCGCCGCGGCGAGAAGGTCCAGGCCGCGGCGTTCCTGTTCCCGAGCCTGGCCCTCATCGCGATCGGCCTGCTCTACCCCGCGGCGAAGACCGTCTACCTCTCCTTCCGCAACACCGCCAGCACGGAGTGGGTCGGATTCGAGAACTACCAGAAGATCTTCACCGACTCCGACCAGCTGCAGATCCTGCGCAACACCGCGCTCTGGGTGATCCTGGTCCCGATCGCCGCCACCGCCATCGGCCTGGTGTACGCGGTCCTGGTCGACCGGTCCCGGTTCGAGAAGTTCGCCAAGGCCCTGATCTTCCTGCCGATGGCGATCTCGCTCGTGGGCGCCTCGATCATCTGGAAGTTCGTCTACGCCTACCGCGAGAACGAGCAGGAGCAGATCGGTGTGCTCAACGGTGTCCTGAAGCTGTTCGGCATCGACACCTACAACTTCCTCTTCGAGCAGCCCTGGAACACGATCTTCCTGATCGTGATCCTCATCTGGGTGCAGGCGGGCTTCGCGATGACGATCCTCTCGGCCTCGATCAAGGCGATCCCGGAGGACATCATCGAGGCCGCGCGCCTGGACGGCGTCACCGGGCTGCAGCTGTTCCGCCACATCACCGTGCCGAGCATCCGCCCCTCGCTGATCGTCGTGCTGACCACCATCAGCATCAGCACCCTGAAGGTCTTCGACATCGTGCGCAGCACCACCGGCGGCAACTTCGGCACCAAGGTGCTGGCCTACGAGTTCTACGTGCAGTCCTTCCGCTCCCTCAACGCCGGGCTCGGCGCCGCGCTCGCGACGCTGATCTTCGTCCTGGTGACCCCGATCGTCATCTACAACATCCGCCAGATGCGCCGCTTGGAGGCACGATGACCAGCACGCCGTCCCTCACCAAGGATCCCGCCCCCGACGACGCTGCCGGCGCCGCCGGCGCGCCGGCCCCCGGCGGCAAGGGCGGCAAGGGCGGCGGTCACCGCGGTGGCAAGCCGATCCCGGCCTCGGCCGCGGCCCGCTCCGCACTGTCCTCGCGCTGGGCCTCGGCGGCCGCGATCGTCATCGCCCTGCTCTGGACGCTGCCGACCTTCGGCCTGTTCGTCTCCAGCTTCCGTCCCGAGGCCAAGGCCAAGGGCGAGGGCTGGTGGAAGGTCTTCACCGACGGCGACGTCACCTTCGACAACTACAAGACCGTCTTCACCGGCACCGACGCCGACATCGGGCAGTACCTCATCAACACGATCGTCATCACGATCCCCGCGGTCCTGATCCCGATCACGCTGGCGGTCCTGGCGGCCTACGCCTTCGCCTGGATCGACTTCCGCGGCCGCAACGTGCTGTTCGTCGCCGTCTTCGCCCTGCAGGTCGTGCCGATCCAGGTCACGATGATCCCGCTGCTCAAGCTGTACGTGCAGCCGCCGTTCAACCTGATGCCACTGGCCGGACCCGACGCCCCGGGTGGCGGCTTCTACACGATCTGGCTCTCGCACACGATCTTCGCGATGCCGTTGGCGATCTTCCTGCTGCACAACTTCATGCGCGAGATCCCCGGGGAGCTCGTGGAGTCGGCCCGGGTCGACGGCGCCGGCCACGTGCAGATCTTCACCCGGATCATGCTGCCGCTCATGACGCCCGCGATCGCGGCGTTCGGCATCTTCCAGTTCCTCTGGGTCTGGAACGACCTGCTCGTGGCGCTGGTGTTCGCGGGCGGCCGGACCGACATCTCCCCGCTCACCTACTGGCTGGGCTCGCTGGCCGGCCAGCGCGGCGAGGACTGGCACCTGCTCTCCGCCGGTGCGTTCGTCTCGCTGATCATCCCGCTCGTGGTGTTCCTGAGCCTGCAGCGGTTCTTCGTCCGCGGCCTGCTCGCCGGCAGCGTCAAGGGCTGATCGGCACCGCCCACTCCGATCCGTGCACCGCCCCCGCACCGAATCGTGCGGGGGCGGTGCCGGTCGATCCCGGCCCCGGCCCGTCAGGCCCCGTCCGCTCCTGCGACACCCCGGAAGGAGGATCCGCGCCGGACCGCCTCGTCCGCCACCCAGTGGTAGGACGCCTTCGGCACCCGCGGCAGATCGTCATGATCCCGATCCACGTGCACCAGCCCGAACGTCTTGGTGTAGCCCTCCGCCCACTCGAAGTTGTCCAGCAGCGTCCACACGAAGTAGCCACGGACGTCGGCGCCGGACGCGATCGCCGCGTCGGTGGCGGCCAGGTGGTCGCGCAGGTAGGCGATGCGGTCCTGGTCGTCCACGACGCCGGCGGCGTCACGCTCCCGGTCGGCCATCGCCGCACCGTTCTCGGTGACCACCAGCGGCAGGCCGGTGCGCCGGTGCACCTGCACCAGCAGCTCCTCCAGCCCCTCGGCCGCGATCTCCCAGCCGATGTCGGTGCGCGGGTCGCGCACCACCAGGTCGAGGTCGCCCACGCCGGGGTAGGCCGCGCCCTCGGGGTGCTCCGAGCCGCCGGTGCCGAGCGCCGGGCGGATCGGGGTGTAGTAGTTGATGCCCAGCCAGTCCGCGGAGCCGTGGATGAGGGCGAGGTCGCCGTCGCGCACGACCGTCGGGTCGGCGAGCTCGGGGGCGACGTCGAGCAGGACGTCGTCGTAGGCCCCGTCCACGAGCGGGTCGAGCCACACCCGGTTGCGCACGGCGTCGAGCCGGTCGGCGAGCGGCGCGGCCTCGGGCGTCTCGGGCCACACCGGCGCCAGGTTGCACACGATCCCGAGCCCCTCGACGTCGCCGATCGCCTGCCGCAGCAGCCCGTGGCCGAGCATGAGGTGGTGCGCCGCCCGGTGGGCCGCTCCCCCCTCGCGACGGCCCGGCGCGTGCACCCCGGCGGCGTAGCCGAGGTAGGCCGCGCACCAGGGCTCGTTGTGGGAGGCCCACAGCTCCACGCGATCGCCCAGCCGGGCGTGCACCGCGGCACCGTAGGCGGCGAAGGCCTCGGCGGTCGCGCGCTCCGGCCAGCCGCCGGCGTCCTCCAGCGGCTGGGGCAGGTCCCAGTGGTAGAGCGTCGCGGTGGGGCGGATGCCACGCGCGAGCAGGGTGTCGACCAAGCGGTCGTAGTAGGCCAGTCCGCGCGGCTCGAGCCGGCCGGTGCCCTCGGGCATCAGGCGCGGCCAGGCCAGCGAGAAGCGGTACCACTCGACGTTGAGGCCCGCCACGAGGTCGACGTCCTCCTCCCACCGCAGGTAGGAGTCGCACGCGCGCGTGCCGTCGCTGCCGTCGCGCACCGCTCCGGGCACCTCGCAGAAGGTGTCCCAGATCGAGGGGCCGCGACCGTCGGCGGTGGCGGAGCCCTCGATCTGGAAGGACGCCGTGGCGGTGCCGAGGGCGAGTCGGCCGGGCTGCAGGGGGTGGGCCATGCGCCCAACCTACGCGCGTGCCGTCAGGGCCGCGAGGACGCGCGATGAGCCACGACGCCGCGCCGGCCCGCGGCTCCCACGCCGAGGTCAACATGGAGGACGTCGCCCGTCAGGCCGGCGTCTCGATCGCCACCGTCTCGCGCGCGCTGCGGGGGGTGCAGGGCGTCAGCGCCAACACCCGACGGCGCGTGCTCGCCGCGGCCGAAGAGCTGTCCTACGTCGTCTCCCCCGCCGCCTCCAGCCTGTCCGGCGGGGCCACGGGACGGGTGGCGGTCGTGGTGCCGAAGCTGGACTCGTGGTTCGCAGCCACGATGACCGCCGCGATCGAGACGACGGTGCGCGGAGGGTCGCGCGACGTGCTGCTCTACCAGGTCGACGGCCGCGACCAGCGCAGCCGTTTCTTCCGCGAGCTGCCCACGCGACGCAAGGTCGACGCCGTCGTGCTGGTCTCGCTGCCGCTGGAGGCGGAGGAGGAGGCCCGCCTCGACCTCATCGGCGTCGAGGTCGTGGTGGCCGGGGCCCGGCTGCGCGACTACCCGTTCGTGGAGGTCGACGACATCGCCCTGGCCCGCACCGCCGTGCGCCACCTCGCCGACCTCGGGCACACCCGGATCGGGATGATCCGCACCAGCGACACCGAGGGCGCGCACTGGACCAGCGACCTGCACCGGGTGCAGGGCTACACCGAGGTGCTGGCCGAGCGCGGGCTGGGCGAGCCGATCCTGGTCACCGAGGCCTACGGCGTGCACGCCGGCGCGCGCGGCATGGCGCGGCTGCTCGCGCTGCCCGACCCGCCGACGGCGGTGTTCTGCTACTCCGACGACATCGCGGTGAGCGCGTACAGCGAGCTGGTGCGCCGCGGGCTGCGGGTGCCGCACGACGTCTCGCTCATCGGCGTCGACGGCAACCCGCTGGCCGAGACCTTCTGCCTCACCTCCATCGACCAGCACGTCGGCGCGCAGGCGCGGTGCGCCGGGGAGATGGCCCTGCACCTGCTGCGCGGGGAACCGCTCCCCGCCCGGGGCCGGTTGATCGACTTCACCCTCGTCGACCGCGGCTCGACCGGTCCGGCGTCCCGCTGATCGCAGGTGGTCGGCACGCCCTAGACTCGGGGCTCGTGACGAGCGCTCCCGGCCCCGAGTTCCGCTACTCCGACCTGCTGCCCCTCGGCAAGGACGACACCCCGTACCGGTTGATCACCACCGAGGGCGTGAGCACCGTCGAGGTCGACGGGCAGACCTTCCTCAAGGTCGCCCCCGAGGCGATCCAGCGGCTCACGGCCGAGGCCATGCACGACATCGCCCACTTCCTGCGCCCGGCCCACCTGGCGCAGCTGCGACGGATCATCGACGACCCCGAGGCCAGCGGCAACGACCGCTTCGTGGCGCTGGACCTGCTCAAGAACGTCAACATCTCCGCCGGCGGCGTGCTGCCGATGTGCCAGGACACCGGCACCGCGATCGTGATGGGCAAGAAGTCCGAGGGCGTCATCACCGGGGTCGACGACGGCGAGTGGATCAGCCGCGGCGTCTACGACGCCTACACCAAGCTCAACCTGCGCTACTCCCAGCTGGCGCCGCTGACGACCTACGAGGAGAAGAACACCGGCACGAACCTGCCGGCGCAGATCGAGCTGTACTCCACCCCGCAGACCAGCGGGAAGCCGGAGTACAAGTTCCTCTTCATGGCCAAGGGCGGCGGTTCGGCCAACAAGTCCTTCCTGTTCCAGGAGACCAAGGCGGTGCTCAACCCGACCCGCCTGCTGGAGTTCCTCGACGAGAAGATCCGCTCCCTCGGCACCGCGGCGTGCCCGCCCTACCACCTCGCCATCGTCATCGGCGGCACCAGCGCCGAGTACGCCCTCAAGACCGCCAAGTACGCCTCCGCGCACTACCTCGACCACCTCCCCACCGAGGGCTCGATGAGCGCGCACGGCTTCCGCGACCTCGAGCTGGAGGAGCAGGTCTTCGAGCTCACCCAGTCCTTCTGGATCGGCGCGCAGTTCGGCGGCAAGTACTTCTGCCACGACGTCCGCGTGGTGCGACTCCCCCGGCACGGCGCCTCCTGCCCCGTGGCCATCGCGGTGTCCTGCTCCGCCGACCGCCAGGCGCTGGGCAAGATCACCAGCGAGGGCGTCTTCCTCGAGCAGCTCGAGATGGACCCCGCCCAGTACATGCCCGACGCCGGCGTGGCCGAGGACATCAGCAGCGGCGAGGTGGTCGCCGTCGACCTCAACCGGCCGATGAGCGAGATCCTCGCCCAGCTGAGCCAGTACCCGGTCAAGACCCGGCTCTCCCTCACCGGCCCGCTCGTCGTGGCCCGCGACATCGCGCACGCCAAGATCAAGGAGCGCCTCGACGCCGGCGACCCGATGCCCGACTACCTCAAGAACCACCCCGTCTACTACGCCGGCCCCGCCAAGACGCCCGAGGGCATGGCGTCGGGCTCCTTCGGCCCCACCACCGCCGGCCGCATGGACTCCTACGTCGAGCAGTTCCAGGCCGCCGGCGGCTCGATGGTGATGCTCGCCAAGGGCAACCGCTCCAAGGCGGTCACCGAGGCCTGCGGCACCCACGGCGGCTTCTACCTCGGCTCGATCGGCGGCCCCGCCGCCCGACTCGCCCAGGACTGCATCCGCTCGCAGGAGGTCATCGAGTACCCCGAGCTCGGCATGGAGGCGGTCTGGAAGATCGAGGTCGAGGACTTCCCCGCCTTCATCGTCGTCGACGACAAGGGCAACGACTTCTTCACCGACCCCGCCGGCACCGTCACCGTGCCGATCACCGGCCTTCGGGTGCGCTCGGCCGAGTAGTCCCCTCCCGGGTCGGCTGCGGGTGCCCGCCGCCTCGGTTCGCGGCGGCACCATCGTCGAGAAGCGAGCGCCACGAGACGCCCACACCCCACCGACCACCCCGACTCACCGCGTCTCGTGACGGCGCCGGGGCGCCTCCTCGACGAACGCGGGGGGACGGCACGATCGTCGAGGAGCGAGCCCTGGCGAGCGTCACGAGACGCCCGCACCCGACAGACCACCTCGGGCCGGTGCCGACTCCCGACTCGCTGCGTCGCGTCACGGCGCCGGGGCGCCTCCTCGACGAACGTGGGAGGACGGCATGGGCGTCGTGGGGCACGGCACGGTCGTCGAGGAGCGAGCCCCCGGCGAGCGTCACGAGACGCCCGCACCCGACAAGCCACCTGGGCCCGGTGCCGTCCGCCGGCTCGCCGCAGTCTCGTGACGGCGCCGGGGCGCCACCTCGACGACCGCGGGAGGACGGCATGGGCGTCGTGGGAATGGCACGGTCGTCGAGGAGCGAGCCCTGGCGAGCGTCACGAGACGCCCGCACCCGACAGACCACCTCGGGCCGATGCCGTCTGCCGGGGCGCCTCCTCGACGAACGCAAGGGGGACGGGCATGGCGTCGTCACCTGCGGAATGTGCAGGAACGGACCGTCGGGACCACGGCGCTGTCTGCACATTCCGCTGGTGACGACGGAACGACCGTCACCACCGCTGGCAGCGAGGTGGGAACCCGGGCCGAACACGACCTCTGACCTGTGGATTCGCACTCTCGTTCGAACACATGTTCGAGTACAATCGGAACATGCCCGCCGCCCTCGCCGACATCGCGCCTCCGGACGTCGACGCGCGCACCCTGACCGGGCTCAAGGAGCTGGCTGGTGACGCCGAAGCGGCGGAGCGGCGGTTCTTCGTCGGCGCTGCGGAGTTCGCGGTCGCGCATCCGTTCTTCCCCTGGACCGTTTCGGACGGGCGGCCCGAGACCATCGAGGAGGTCGCGGGGATCGATGAGTCCGCGGTGGCGGAGTTCGCGTGCGCGACCGGCCGGACCTACCAGTCGGGTCTGGGGTACCTGTCAGCCGCGAAGGAGTGCGCGACCCGCCTCCCGCGCCTGTGGGTGCGGGTGCTGGCCGGGGAGGTGTCGGTGTGGCGGGCCCGGTTGATCGCGGACCGCACCTACTGCCGCAACGCCGCCGTCGCGGAGTACGTCGACCGACGTCTCGCGGCCTACGCGCACTCGTGCTCCTTCGCGCAGCTCGACCGGACCGTGGCTGCGGCGATCGCGGCCCACGACCCCGCACTCGCCGCTGAGCAGGCTCGGGCTGCGGCCGACGGGCGCCGGGTGCTGATCGGCACCACCACTACCGGGGCCGACGGCATGGTCGAGATGTACGCGACCCTCGATGCCGCTGACGCCCTCGACCTCGACCGGGCCCTGGGCGAGGTCGCCGCCGACCTGAAGGCCGCCGGTAGCGAGGACTCCCTCGAGGTCCGACGGTCCATGGCGCTCGGAGAGCTCGGCCGCAAGCAGCTCGCACTCGACTTCGGCGCCCCGAGCGAAGAAGCCAAGAACCGCAGGGACCTGACCCTCTACGTCCACCTCTCCCAGGCCGCCCTCGAAGCCGGCACCGGCATCGGACGACTCGAGAACACCCGCATCCCCGTGGCCCTCGACCAGATCAAGAGCTGGTGCGGTGTCGCCGGCACCAAAGTGACCGTCCGACCCGTCCTCGACAGCGGCGCCGTGCGACACACCGACGCCTACGAAGCCACCCCCCTCATCCGGGAGGCCGTGATCCTGCGGGACGGGACCTGCGTCGCCCCCTACTGCACGCACTCCGCCCGCGGCGTCGACCTCGACCACATCGAACCCTTCGACCACGCCCACCCCGCGAGGGGCGGACCGACATCGACCGCGAACCTCGCCGCGCTCTGCCGCACCCACCACCGACTCAAGACCCACCACGGCTGGACCTACGAACCGATCAGCACTCCCGAGGGCCGGTCGTACCTGTGGACCCTGCCGTCCGGCAGCCGCTACCTCCGCGGACCCACCGGCACCACCCCACTCGACTGCCCCGAACCCCCCAGCAGCACCGACAGGCGACACCCACCCGGGTGCCGCCCCGTCGTGCTGCTCCCGGCGCCGTCACGATCAGAAGGTCAGGAAGTCGACGAGCCATTCGTGCACCGTGCGCAGGCACCGGTCGTCGACGCGGCCGAGGTGGCCGCGCAGTCGGGTGCGGCTGATCGTGCGGGGCTGCTCGGTCAGGGCGAACGAGGGCCGGCTGAGGCCGCGGTCCGTGCCGGCGGCGGTCACGGGTCCGGTGAGGGGCACGTGGTTGGGCCAACCGCGGTCGATGGTGGAGATCGGAACGACGATCGCCAGCGTGGTCACGAGCTCGAGGTAGCCCGCGCCCGCGACCACGAGCACCGGCCGTCGACCGGCCTGCTCACGGCCGACGGTCGGGGCGAGGTCGGCCCAGACCACGTCGCCGGGGGAGAGTGCCGCGGTGTCCACGGGCGGGGCCTCTGGCCGGTCCTCAGTCGAGGTCGGCGTCGAGCCAGGCCGCACGTTCGCGCTCGTACGCGTCCCTCGCGTCCGGCGGGGTGGCGGCGATGGCGTCGCGCAGTGCCTCGAACCGCAGGCCGCGTTCGGCGGCCTCGGCGAGTCGTGCCACGTGATCGCCGAGGCTCAGGTCGACCCGGGCCGCCTGCCTCTTGAGCAGGTCGCGCGTGTGCGTGCTGACCTTGATCGTCGTGACCGGCATACCGGAAGTATACCGACGGTCGGGGCTCAGGCGTGGGTGAGCACCCAGTCGGCGAGCAGGTCGGCGGTGCGCTCCCACCCGTCGTCGAGCATCAGGTCGTGGCCGAGGTCGGGCAGCATCACCGGCGCGGTGCCCCAGGCGGCGGCCGTCGCGGCGACGTCGTCGGCCCCGAAGATCGTGTCCTCACCCGCCCCCACGACCAGGATCGGCTCGCTCACCGGGCGTGGCTTGGGTCGGTCGAGGGCCAGCATGTCGAGGAACGCCAGGTAGGACTCCGACTGCACCCGCGCCCGACACGCCTCCACCACCGACGCGGAGGTGCCGGGGCGGAAGAACCGCTCGCGGATCTGCTCGGGGGTGCGCACCAGGCGGCCCAGGTCGAGCGTGGCGTTGGCGGCGAGGAAGGTCCCGGTCTCGTGCCGCGCGAGGCCGAGGGTCACGCTGATGACGCCCTTCGGCGGCATTGCGGCGAGCAGGGCGGCGCCCGCCAGCGCCGGCCGGTCGGTGCGGGCCAGGAGCTGCTGGGTGATCGCCCCGCCCATGGAGTGACCGGCGAGGAACACCGGCCCCGATGCGCGGGTGGTCTCCTCGGCGACCACGGCGAGGACGGCGTCGACGTAGTCGCGCATCCGCAGCCGGTTGAGACGCCGTGACGACGCCGAGCCGGCGTGGGCGGGCAGGCTCGGGGCCACCGAGGTGATGCCTCGCGCGGCGAGCCGCTGGGCGAACCCGTCCTGCCAGCACCACGCGCCGTGCCACGCGCCGTGCACGAGCACGAGCGTGGCCTGCGCGGCACCGGCAGCGGCGGTGCGGACGATCTCGGGTGCGGGGTGGGTCAGGGGCACAGCGGGAGGCTAGTGACTGTGCACGGACCGGGGAAGCCCCGCCGCGCTGCCGTTTGCGGGGTCGGGGGCCGGGCACGGTGCCGTCCGTGACCCCGCTCCCGCTCTGGATTCCCTGGATCCTGACCCTCGCGCTGGCCCTCCCCGGACTGATGATGCGGGCCGACCTGCGTCGCCGCCCCGAGGAGTCGGCCCCGCTGCGCGTGCGCCGCCGCCCGTGGCGGCCGTGGCTGGCGCCCGCAGCGGTGATGGCGCTGGTCAGCTTCGTCCTGACCGGCGACCGCCTGATCGTCACCGAGCGCGAGCTCACCGCCGCGACCGGGTCCGCCGCCCTGGAGATCGACGGGCGCGTCACGGTCTCCGACGCGCTGCTGGAGGAGTCGGTGGAGCGCCGGCTGGGCCGCGACGTCGTCGTCGCCGACGTCGACCCGCCCGCGCCGCCCGCGGTGGAGGGGCTGCCGGTGAGCACGTTCCTCGAGGTCTCGGTGAGCGCGATGGTGGGCTCCCCGACCGTGTGCGTGGAGCTCGCCCCCCGCCCGATCGGGCCCGAGGACGCCGCCGGCACCTCCCTGCAGGCCCTGGTCACCTCGGGCGCCTGCGAGGACTGACCCACGGCTCCGGCGGCGCGCCGGGGCCGGTGGAGGAGCGGTGTCCCGATCGGCCCCGACGGCGCAGGCTGGGGTCCATGGGCGACCCTCTCGGAACCCACCCCACCCCGTTGCCCGTCGTCCGGACCCCCGCCGAGTTCGCCTTCCTCCACGCCCGGCCCGGACGGGGGCTCGGCACGCCCGGCGACCTCGCCGGGGCACGGCTGCTCACCTCCTGCAGCCGGTGGCCGGTGCACCTGGCCGACGACCACCGCATGCGGGTGGTGTCGGGGGACGACCTCGTCCTCGCCCGTTCCGTCTGAGCCGCGGCCGGGAGGTGCGGCTCAGTCCGCGAGGTCGACCACGACCGGAGCGTGGTCCGACGGGGCGCCGGTGCCCTGCGCGGGATCGCGCTCGTCGGTGTCGATGAACGCGCCCGTCACCCGCGCGGCCAGCGGCGCGGAGCCGAGCACGAAGTCGATCCGCAGGCCCCGGTTCCGCTCGAACCGCTGCCGGTAGTAGTCCCAGTAGGTGTACACCTCGGGGCCCGGGGTGAACGGTCGCGCGGTGTCCACCCAGCCGTCCTCGAGGAAGCCCGCGAACGCCGCCCGCTCGCGGGGCGTCACGTGGGTGGAGGTGCGGAACTGCGCGGGGTCGAAGACGTCCTCGTCGGTGGGGCAGATGTTCCAGTCGCCCACGAGCGCGGTGGGCACGTCGCGCCACTCCTGCGCGGCCTCCCGCAGCCGGGCCAGCCAGTCCAGCTTGTAGGTGTAGTGGGGGTCGTCGATCTTGCGGCCGTTGGGCACGTAGAGCGACCACACCCGCACGCCGCCGCAGGTGGCGCCCAGCGCCCGCGCCTCGGGGGCGGGCGGCTCGCCGAAGCCGGGCATGCCGGGGAAGCCGACCTCCACGTCGACCAGCCCCACGCGGCTGAGGATCGCCACCCCGTTCCACTGGCTCACCCCGGCCGCCGCGACCTCGTAGCCCAGCGACTGCAGCCCCATGAGCGGCAGCTGGTCCTCGCGCGCCTTGGTCTCCTGCAGCGCGAGCACGTCGACGTCGTGGCGGGCGAGGAAGGCCTCCACCCGATCGATCCGGGCCCGCAGCGAGTTCACGTTCCAGGTCGCGATGCGCACCCGCGCACTCTAGACGGGTGCCGTGGGGCCCCGACTGCGGGAGGATGCCGCCGTGCCCCCTCCCGACCCGCCCCTGGTGATCGTGTGCGGGCTCCACGACGAAGGGCTGCGCACCGTGGAGCAGCTGCACGCCGCTGGCGCGCGCGTGGTGATGGTGGACGAGGAGCCCGACCAGCGGCTGGTCCCGCGCCTGGTCGAGCTCGGTGTGCCCCACCTGCGGGCGGACGCCCGCCTGCCCGAGACGCTCCAGCAGGCCGGCATCGAGCACGCCTCGGCGCTGGTCTGCGTGGAGTCCGACGACCTGCAGACCCTCGCCACGGCCCTGCTCGCCCGCCAGCTGCGACCCGACCTGCGCGTCGTGGCGCAGCTGCGCAACGACGCCGTGGGCCGCGCGCTCGGCGGCGCGGGGGTGGAGGTGCTCGACGTCGCCCGGCTCGCGGCCCCGGCGCTGGTGCGCGCCTGCCTGCGCACCGACCGCTGGCGGCTGCACCTGGCCGGCCGCGACGTCGTGATGGTCGAGACCGTGCTCACCCGCTACCGCGGCACGCTGCGCGACGCCTTCGGCGACCTCGCGCCGATCGCGGTGGTGCGCGGCGGGCAGCCCGGACCGGGCGGATCGGGCGGATCGGGCGGACCGGGCGGACCGGCGGCGGTGGAGGTGAGCCCGAGCCGCGACGTCGTCGTCGGACCGGGCGACCGGCTGCACCTGCTCGGCACGCCCGCCGAGGTCGAGGCGGCGGGCCTCCGGCGGCCCGGCGTCCTGCCGGCCTGGGTGGGCGCCCGGGCCGGGCGCGCCCCCGACACCCCGCGTCGCGACCCGTGGCTGCGCGGGCCGCTGCGCGCGCTCGACCGGCGGGTGCTGCTCGCCGTCGGCGCGATGCTGACGCTGTTCTTCACCTCCGTCTCGGTGCTGATGCTCGGCTATCGCGAGCCCGACGGCACCCGCATGTCGGTGCTCGACGCCGTGTACTTCACCGTGGAGACGATCGGCACCGTCGGCTACGGCGACTTCTACTTCCGCGACCAGGACCCGTGGCTGCGGCTGTGGGCCGTGGTCCTGATGATCGTCGGCGCCACCCTCGCCACGGTGCTGCTCGCCCTGCTCACCAACGCCCTCATCGCCCGCCGCATCGAGGAGGCGCTCGGCCGCCGACGTCTCACCCGGTTCTCCGGCCACGTGATCGTCGTCGGCCTCGGGTCGGTGGGGGTCGAGGTCGTGCGCCTGCTGCGCGCCGAGGGCGTCGACGTGGTCGTGGTCGACGACGACCCCGTCAACCGGTTCCGCGGCGAGGTCGACGCCCTGCGCGTGCCCGTCGTCGTCGCCGACGCGACGCTGCCCGACACCTGGCGCGCGCTGCGGCTGGAGCATGCCCGCGCGGTGGCGGTGCTGGTCTCGGAGGACCTGGTGAGCATCGAGACCGCGCTCGTGGTGCGCGAGCTGCTGGGGGAGCGGTGGCGCGAGGTGCCGGTGGTGCTCCGCGTCTTCGGACGCCGGCTGGCCACCACGGTGGCCGACAGCTTCGGGTTCCGCCACGTGCGCTCGCCCGCGGTGCTGGCCGCCCCGTGGTTCGTGGGGGTGACCCTGGGCTGGGAGGTCGTGGACACCTTCTATGTCGGCGACCTGCCGCTCGTGCTGGCGCGCGTGCGCGTCGGCGCCGAGGGCGCCGGCGGTGGTCTGGCCGGCGTCGCGCTGTCGGACCTCCCGGCCCGGGTGCGGGTGCTGCTGCTGGAGCGTGCCCCGGACGACGGTGCCGTCGGCGTCGACGTCGAGCACAACCCGCGCCGCGACACCCGGCTGCGCGTCGGCGACGTCGCCACCGTCGTCGGACCCGTGGAGGAGCTCACCGCACTGATGCGCGCGGACGGTACCGCCTGAGGTGCGCAGTCGGGTGCGGGCGTCTCGTGACGCTCGCTGGCGCTCGCTCCTCGACGACCGTGGGTCCTACGTTCGTCGAGGAGGCGCCCTGGCGCCGTCTCGAGACGTGGTGGGTCGGGTGCGGGCGTCTCGTGACGCTCGCTGGCGCTCGCTCCTCGACGACCGTTGGTCCTACGTTCGTCGAGGAGGCGCCCTGGCGCCGTCTCGAGACGTGGTGGGTCGGGTGCGGGCGTCTCGTGACGCTCGCTGGCGCTCGCTCCTCGACGACCGT
>NZ_CAXQZB010000006.1:0-28330 GCF_964228225.1 Nocardioides sp. | reverse complement strand
CCCGCCCCCTGAGGTCGGGCGAGCGCCCCTCCACCCCCCACGAACCGCCACGACCCGCCAGGAGCCCCATGCCGACGCCCCGCCCCCGCGCCGCGATCGCCGCCGGCGCGCTCGCGCTGCTGCTCGGCTCCGGCACCGCCGGCGGCGTGGCGTTGGACGACGACGACGCACCGCCCGCCCGCCCCACCGCCTCCGGCACGGGCGTGCCGACCCCGACGGCGAGCCCGAGCACCCCGGAGGACCCGAGCAGCCCGGACACCCCCGCCGTGGTGGTGCCGAGCGTGGCGCCCGGACCCGACGACGTGCCGCCGGACCTGCCGCTGGCCCAGGGCCTGCCCGAGACCACGGCCGACGGCACGCCGGTCGCCACGACGCCGGGGCCGGCGTTCCGGGGCCTGCGCGTGTGCGGCGCCCCCGCCTGGCGACCGGGACGGCTGGTCGACGCCGTCGGCGTGCGCTACGCCGAGGCCGGGGAACGGCGCACCCGCACCCTGGCGGTGCTCGCCGACGCCGCCACCGCGACGCGGGCCGTCACCCGCCTGCGCGACGCGCTGGCCCGCTGCGGCACCGGGGTGCGGGCCTGGCAGCTCATCGCCACCCCGAGCCCGGATCCCGCCCAGGAGCTGGTGGTCGCCACCCGCACGACCCCCGCGGCGGACCTCCTCGTGCTGCGGATCGCGCGGATGGGGCGCGCCGTGCTGATCGTCTCCGACCTCGACACGCCCCGGCCGCTGCCGGTCGTCGACGGGCCGACCGGCACCACCGCGCCGACCACCGATCCCGCCCTGGTGGCCGAGGCCCTCGAACGCTCGGCCGCCGACAGCACCGAGGTGATCGCCGCCATGGCCGCCACCTGGCCCCCCGGCTGAGCCCACGTCCCGTCCGCGACAACCTCCGTGCGGTGGGCGGCGTCGCAGTGACGTCCGTGCCGCGAAGGAGGCCCCCATGTCCGTCCCCCGACCCGCCCACCGGTGGTTCGCCACCGCCGTCACCGTCGTCACCGCCGTCCTCGTGGCGGGTGCGACCGCCGCGTGCGGCCCCGAGGCGGCGCGATCCCGCGCCACCGACCCCGCGCCGGCGAGCCCGGCGGCGCAGGACTCCCCCGCAGCGACCGCAGCGACCGGGGCGACCGGGGCGACCGGGGACCAGCCGGGGCCCGACAGGGTGCCCGCCGGGTTCCCGCTGGCGGCCGGGCTCCCGGAGCGCAACGACGACGGCAGCCCCGTCGTCGTCGGCGAGCCGGCGGGCGCCACCCGGCTGCGCCTGTGCCCCGAGGAGGCATGGAGCGCCCCGGCGGCGCGGGCCGCGGCCACCGTCGACTACGCCGCCCCGGAGGACGTGCGCACCCGCACCCTGCTCGTGCTGGACACCGTGGCCCTTGCCCAGCGCGCGACGGCCGACCTGCGCGGCGCGATCTCCCGCTGTGCCGAGGACGACCGCCCCGACGGCACGGTGTGGGCCACGGTCGAGGACGACGCCGCCGCACCGACGCCGGGACGGGAGTGGCTGGTCGCGACCCAGCGCTACCGCACCGACGGCCTGTTCGACACCGGCCTCACCGTCCTGCGGGTCGCGCGGTACGGCCGCGCACTGGTGGTGTCCTCGGAGTACGGCGAGGGCGGCGGCAGCGCGGCGAGCATCGAGGCCGCGATCGCGAGGGCGGCCGACGACCTCGCCGAAGTCGAGCGGGCCGCGTCGACCGCGTGGCTGCCCGCGGACTCCTGATCACGGGTGGACGCACCTCGGCCCGGCACCCGCGAGAGCGGGGCCGGGCCGAGGTGGTGCCACGGGTGCCACAGGTGGCACCCGTGGCACAGGGGGGATCAGAGGTTCTGCATGATCTCCCGCATCAGGGCGGCGGTCTCGGACGGCGTCTTGCCGACCTTCACGCCCACGGCCTCGAGGGCCTCCTTCTTGGCCTGCGCGGTGCCCGCGGAGCCCGACACGATGGCGCCGGCGTGGCCCATGGTCTTGCCCTCGGGGGCGGTGAAGCCCGCGACGTAGCCCACGACCGGCTTGGTGACGTGGTCCTTGATGTAGGCCGCGGCCCGCTCCTCGGCGTCGCCGCCGATCTCGCCGATCATCACGATCGCCTTGGTCTCGGGGTCGTTCTCGAACGCCTCGAGCGCGTCGATGTGGGTGGTGCCGATGATCGGGTCACCGCCGATGCCGATGGCGGTGGTGAAGCCGAAGTCACGCAGCTCGTACATCATCTGGTAGGTCAGGGTGCCCGACTTCGACACCAGGCCGATGGGGCCCTTGCCCGCGATGGTGTGCGGCGTGATGCCGGCCAGCGACTCGCCCGGGGTGATGATGCCGGGGCAGTTGGGGCCGATCATGCGGGTGCCCGCGTGGTTGGCCTCGGACTGCAGGTAGCTCCACACCTCGGCGGTGTCCTGCACCGGCACGCCCTCGGTGATGACGACCATCAGGCCGATCCCGGCGTCGACGGCCTCGATGGCGGCGGCCTTGGTGAAGGCCGGCGGCACGAAGAGCACCGACACGTTGGCACCGGTGGCCTCCATGGCCTCCTTCACGGTGCCGAAGACCGGCAGCTCCTTGCCGGCGAGCTCGACGGTGGTGCCGGCCTTGCGGGCGTTCACACCACCGACGATGTCAGCACCGGACTCGAGCATCAGGGTGGTGTGCTTGGAGCCCATCCCACCGGTGATGCCCTGGACGATGATCTTGGAGTCCTTGTTCAGGTAGATCGACATGTTTCTCGACTCTTTCGTCTCGTGCGTCCGGGGCTCAGGCGTTCGCCAGCTCGGCGGCCTTGTCGGCGGCACCGTCCATGGTGTCGACGACCGTGACCAGCGGGTGGTTCAGCTCGGCGAGGATCGCGCGGCCCTTCTCGACGTTGTTGCCGTCCAGGCGCACGACCAGCGGCTTGCTGGCGGCGTCGCCGAGCAGCTCCAGCGCCCCCTTGATGCCGTTGGCGACCTCGTCGCAGGCGGTGATGCCGCCGAAGACGTTGACGAACACGCTCTTGACCTGGGGGTCGTTGAGGATGACGTCGAGACCGTTGGCCATCACCTGGGCGTTGGCGCCGCCCCCGATGTCGAGGAAGTTGGCGGGCTTGACGCCGCCGTGGTTCTCACCGGCGTACGCGACGACGTCGAGGGTGCTCATGACCAGACCCGCGCCGTTGCCGATGATGCCGACCTGGCCGTCGAGCTTGACGTAGTTGAGCCCGAGGTCCTTGGCCTTGGCCTCCAGCGGGTCGGCCTCCTCGCGGATCTCGAACTCCTCGTGGTGCGGGTGGCGCACCTCGGAGGCGTTCTCGTCCAGCGACACCTTGCCGTCGAGGGCCTCGAGCTTGTCGCCGGCCAGCCGCGCGAGCGGGTTGACCTCGACGAGCGTGGCGTCCTCCTCGACGAAGACCTGGTACAGCGACTGGATCATCGCGACGGCCTGCTCGAAGACGGGCTCGGGGAACTTGGCCTCGGTGGCGATCGCGCGGGCCTTGGCCTCGTCGACGCCGGTGCCCGGGTCGACCGGGATCTGCTTGACGGCGTCGGGGTTGGTCTTGGCGACCTCCTCGATCTCCACGCCGCCCTCGACCGAGGCGATGCACAGGTACTGGCGGTTCGCGCGGTCCAGCAGGAAGGAGAAGTAGTACTCCTCCTCCGGCGGGGTGGCCGGGGTGACCAGCACGCGGTTGACCGTGAGCCCCTTGATCTCCATGCCGAGGATGTTCGAGGCGTACTCGAAGGCCTCGTCGGCGGTCTTGGCGATCTTCACGCCGCCCGCCTTGCCGCGGCCACCGGCCTTGACCTGGGCCTTGATGACCGTGACGCCGCCGATCTGCTCGGCGGCCGCCTTGGCCTCCTCCGCAGTCTGGACGACGACGCCGAGCGTCGTGGCCACACCGTGCTTGGCGAAGAGCTCCTTCGCCTGGTACTCCATCAGATCCACTGATCCACCATGTCCTCGTTGTCGAGTGGGGCGGCCCGTGCGGCCGCACGCAGGAAGAGGGGAAACCCGCTGGGCACACTAGCCCTGCTGCCCCCTGCTGGTCGCAACGGTCCACCCCTCCGGGCCGCACGTCACGCCCGGACCACCCCGCGGGACGCCGGGGCGCGGCGCGCGCCGGGCTCCGCGACGACCGCGGCGCCGCCGTGCCGTCGTCGGCTCCGCCGGGCCCGGATGCGGGCCCGCTGAGCGTGAATCCGCCCTGTCACCACGGGCCCGGGCCACCGACCGGCCGGTCCGCGCGGTGCCCCCGACGGCGCGGGAGCACCCCCGGGCGCGGGGCCGTGGGCGTGACGAAGGTCATGCGACGGCGCGGACCCGCGCCGGGCCGGGGCGTGACCTCCGCGTCCCTCGGGCGTTGTCCCCACGAGCCGACCTCGCGGTTTCGGGGCGCGAGGAGGATCGGTTAGAGTCGGGCCCGCTTGCCGGGATCGACGCACGACCGGTCACCGGCCGCTCCCCTGCCGTCCACCAGAGGATCACCTATGGGCCACCACCGAGCGGATCGACGCGCACCCCGTCGTCGACCCTCGGACGCCGACCGCGCCTACGTCGGGAAGCGGGTCGCCGGTCGCCCCGCGCCGAGCGCGAGCGACGTCGCCCCGAGTCCGGACGAGTTCCTGAGCGCCGTCGCCGCTCCGGCCGCGCGCCCGGCAGCCGTTCCGGTGGCCCCGGCCCCGGCGGCCCCGCCGGTGCTCGTCACCGCACCCGAGGTGCTCCCCGCGCGCCCGGCGCGGGTGTCCGCCTCCGCCGCCGGCAAGCGACGCGCCGGCAGCGCCTCCGCGGCGCCGCGCCGTGCTCCCGGCCGCCCCGCGATGCTCGGTCTGGCGACCCTCGCCGTCGCCGTCGTCGGCGCCGTCACCACCACGGGGCCCTCGGCCGTCGGCGCCGCGGGCGTGCTGCCGCAGGCCTCGGCGATGACCGGCTCCAGCGGCCTCGGGTCGGTCGACGTGCTCAGCGGTCGCCAGCCCAGCCGCTCCAGCGACCGCGACACCCTGGCCCAGGCCACCGACCGCGACCTCGTGGCCGCCGCCCAGGCCCAGGTCGAGCAGCGCAACGCCACCCTCGGCCAGCTGGCCGCGCAGGCCGAGGAGCAGGCGCGCAAGATCGAGGAGAACCGGTGGATCCTGCCGCTGACGCCCTCGATCATCACCGCCACCTTCGGTGAGTACGGCCTGTGGTCCAGCTACCACACCGGTCTGGACTTCAACGGCGAGAACGGCGACCCGATCAGCAACATCGCGGCCGGCACCGTCACCTTCGTCGGCTACGACGGCTCCTACGGCAACAAGACCGTGGTGACCCTGCCCGACGGCACCGAGATCTGGTACTGCCACCAGACCGACCAGTTCGTCAGCGTCGGCGACACCGTCGCCCAGGGCGAGACCATCGGGACCGTGGGTTCCACCGGCAACGTCACCGGCTCCCACCTCCACATCGAGGTCCGGCCCGGCGGCGGCGACCCGGTCGACCCCTACCCCGCCTTCGTGGTCCACGGCGTCACGCCCTGACCCTCGGCGCCTCTCACGATGTCAGTGAGAGGAGCCCAGCACCCACCCTCGCCCGTCCCACGCGTTGCGGTTCGCTGCTGTGCGCCGGAGGTGCGGCACCATGCCTGCTGTGGATGTCGTGTTCGTTCACGGAGCGGGGAGAGAAGGCGTCGATGCCTGGCCACACCAGGCGTCGGCCGCCGAGGCGAGCTGGCTGTTCCTGCCGCGGGAAGGTGCGGCCGACGACGCTGCACGGGACGCTCGACGCCTCCTTGGATGGCTCGGTGCTCGCGGCGGAGGGCACGTCGTCGCCCATTCGTACGGCGCGAACGCGGCAGTGCTGGCCGCCCAGCTCGAGCCCTCCGTGGTTCGGTCGCTCGCGCTCCTGGAGCCGGCCTGCTTCGACCTGGCGCGCGGCAAGCCGGCGGTTGAGGAACAGATCGCGGCGATGACGCCCGTGTTCGCGGCCGCCGACGATGCGTCCGTGTCAGCACATGACTTCTCGAGGCGCGTCGCGGCTGGGATGGGGCTGGCACCCCTGACCTGCCGGAGGAGCAGCTGCGGGCACGGGTCAGCCGTCTCCGGGCGCTTCGTCCGCCGTGGGGCATCGGTCTCCGCACGCACCAAGGCTTCCCGGTGAGGACAGTGGTCGTCACCGGTGGCTGGAGTCGCCTCGACGAGGAGACCGCCGCTGCCCTCGTCGCACTCGGCGCGCAGCAACTGACCCTCGAAGGCGCGGGGCACCGAGTGCAAGATGACCCACGGGCGTTCCCAGCGCTGCGGGAGCACTGGGCCGGCTGGTCATGGCACCGAGAAACCGGTGACGGGAACCGTCCGGGCTGACCCACCGCCACCGCTGCCGCTGACGGCCACCCATCCGCTGGATGCCGTCACGCACGACGCGGCTCCCGGTGTGGACCCTCGTGCACGCTGGCGCCTCAGCCGCCTCCGCCTCCCCGTCCCCCTGAAGCTGAAGGATCTCACTGACATCGTGAGGGGCCCCGACTGAGCTCGGACTGACCTCCGGCGCCGCGGCGGCGCGTGGCCTCAGATCTTCTCGACCGGGGCGTAGCGCAGCAACAGCCGCTTGACGCCCTCGGAACCGAAGTCGATCGAGGCCGAGGCCCGTTCACCCTCGCCCTGCACCGCCACCACGGTGCCGAGGCCGAAGGTGTCGTGGGTGACCCGGTCCCCCGGCTCCAGGGACGGGATCGGGCGGCTCTTCTTCGCCTTCGCCGAGGCGTCGGCACGGGCCGCGGCCGCCGAGAAGTTCCGCCGTCCGGCGGCGGTGGGCGCCCCGAGACCGGCGGCGCGGGAGGAGATCGACAGGTCGGGACGGCCCCACTGGGTCTGCGCGGCCTCCGTGCGGCGCCAGTCCATGAGGTCGACCGGCAGCTCGTCGAGGAAGCGGCTGGCCGGGTTGTGCGACGGCGCACCCCAGGCCGAGCGCACCACGGCGCGGCTGAGGTAGAGGCGCTGCTCGGCGCGGGTGATCCCGACGTAGGCCAGGCGCCGCTCCTCCTCCAGCTCGGTCTGGTCGCCCAGGGTGCGGGAGTGGGGGAAGATGCCGTCCTCGAGGCCGGTGAGGAACACCGCCGGGAACTCCAGGCCCTTGGCGGTGTGCAGGGTCATCAGCGTCACGACGCCGCGGTCGCCGCGCGGGTCGTCGGGGTCGGGCTCGGCGGGGATCTGGTCGCTGTCGGCCACGAGCGCGACCCGCTCGAGGAAGTCGGCCAGGCCCGGCTCGACGAGCTCGGCCTCCACGTCGGCGGGGTCGGCGCTCGGCCCGGCCACCGGGTCCTCGGCGAACTCCCGGGCCACGGCCACGAGCTCGCCGAGGTTGTCGACCCGGGTGGCGTCCTGGGGGTCGTCGGAGCTCTCGAGCTCGGCGAGGTAGCCCGAGCGCTCCAGGACGGTCTCGAGCACGACGTCGGGCCGCTCACCGGCGGCGACCATCGACTGCAGCTCCTCGATGAGGGCGACGAAGCCGCGGATCGCGCTCTGGCTGCGGGCGACCAGCCCGGGCGCCTCGTCCACCCGCCGCAGGCCCTCCCAGAACGTGATCCGCTCACGCTCGGCGAAGGCGTTGACGCAGGCCACCGCACGATCGCCGATGCCGCGCTTGGGGACGTTGAGGATCCGGCGCAGGCTCACGGAGTCCTCGGCGTTGACGAGCAGCCGCAGGTAGGCCAGGGCGTCACGCACCTCCTTGCGCTCGTAGAAGCGCACTCCGCCCACGACCTTGTAGGGCAGGCCGGTGCGGATGAACACCTCCTCGAACACCCGGGACTGGGCGTTGGTGCGGTAGAAGACCGCGATGTCGCCGGGGCGCAGGCCGTCGTCGGTGAGCCGGTCGATCTCGTCGCTGACGAAGCGGGCCTCGTCGTGCTCGTCGTCGGCGACGTAGCCCACGATGCGCTCCCCGTCGCCGGCCTCGCTCCACAGCCGCTTCTCGAGCCGACCGCTGTTGTTGCGGATGACGTGGTTGGCGGCGGTGAGGATGGTCTGGGTGGAGCGGTAGTTCTGCTCCAGCATGATCGAGGTGGCGTCGGGGAAGTCCTGCTCGAAGTCCAGGATGTTGCGGATGTTGGCGCCGCGGAAGGCGTAGATCGACTGGTCGGCGTCGCCGACAACCATGAGCTCGGCGGGCCCGACGCGCTCGGCACCGAGGTCCTCGGGGTCGCCCGCGCACAGCTGGTGCACCAGGGCGTACTGCGCGTGGTTGGTGTCCTGGTACTCGTCCACCAGCACGTGCCGGAAGCGGCGCCGGTAGACCTCGCGCACCTCCGGGAACGCCTGGAACAGGTGCACGGTGCTCATGATGAGGTCGTCGAAGTCGAGGCTGTTGGCCTCGCGCAGCCGTCGCTGGTAGAGGGTGTAGGCAGCGGCGTAGGTCTGCTCGAGCTGGTTCTGGGCCTCCGCGGCGGCCGTCTCGGGGTCGCGCAGCTCGTTCTTCTGGTTGCTCACCCAGTTCAGCACCGCGCCGGGCTGGTAGCGCCGCGGGTCCAGCTCGAGGTCGGTGAGCACCAGCTGCATCAGCCGCTTCTGGTCCTGGGCGTCGTAGATGGAGAAGCTGGACTTCAGGCCCAGCCGGTCGATCTCCTTGCGCAGGATCCGCACGCACGCGGAGTGGAACGTGCTGACCCACATCAGCCGGGCCCGGGCGCCGACCAGGTGCTCGACGCGCTCCTTCATCTCGGCCGCGGCCTTGTTGGTGAAGGTGATTGCGAGGATCGAGCCGGGGTGCGCGCCGCGCTCGGCGATCAGCCAGGCGATGCGGCGCGTGAGGACCCGGGTCTTGCCCGACCCGGCCCCGGCCACCACGAGCAGCGGCGCCCCCGCGTGCACGACGGCGGCGCGCTGGGGCTCGTTGAGCCCCTCCAGCAGCTCCTCCCCGCGCGGGCCCCGACGCTCGGTGCGCGGGGTCGGTGCAGCGAGGCCGGCGACCCCGAGCCCCGCGAGCGTGGCCTGGATCGAGGGGCTGGTCGGGCGGTCGGGCGAGGAGGGCGTCGGGGTGCTCATGCTGGGGTCCAGCCTAGGACCCGGCGCCGAGGCTCCCGCGCGGGCGGGAGGCTCAGGAGAAGGCGTGGGCCGAGCTCACGAGCACCGCGACCCCGACGTTGACGACCGCGAGTCCGAGCAGGCCGGCCCACAGCCCCTGCGGGATGCGCTCCTTGCGCATGTTGGCCATCACGAGCACGAGCAGCACCAGGCCGATGAGCAGCTTGATGCCGACCTTGGTGTGGTTCACCGGGTCGTCGCCCGACTCCAGCACCCCGACGAGCAGCACGCCGGTGACGAACGCCGTGCCGACGCCGTCGCGCATCACCGGCAGGATCCGCTTCTCGGGCTCGCGGGCCTGCACCAGCAGGCCGCCGATCAGCGCGGCGAAGCCGAGGATGTGGAGGATGAGCAGGATCTGGCGCACGACGTCCATGGCCGCAACCTAGCGGACGCCCGGTCACCTCCCGGTGGCACTGAAGTGCTGGTAGTCCTTCAGGCTGCGCCACGCCCCGCCCCACGACCAGCCGATCCGCGCGAAGGCCCGCACCGCCACCGAGTCCGGCGTGATCATCCCGGGGCGCACCCGGTCACGGTCGAGGTAGCTGCGCGCCCGTTCGGGCAGGACCAGGTCGCCCTTGAGGTAGGGGTTCTGGAAGGGGTTGAGGTCCAGGGCCAGGCCCTTCGCGTGCTCGGAGTAGGTGGCGCTGCCGACCGCCGCACGGCAGACGTAGGCGGCGGTGTCGTTGCCGTCGCCGGTGGGCGGGGCGTCGACGTCGGCCTGCGTCGGGAGGCGCATCTCCTCGATCGGGAAGTCGGCGCGGAACAGGGTGCGGAACACCCCCGCCACCCCCCGCGCCTGCGAGGCCGCGACCACCAGCTCTCCGGTGTGGGCGGCGCCGTCGAACCCGCGGAAGGACACCGTGAGGTAGCGCAGGTCGGCCAGCGTCACCGGGCATCCGGGCTCCCACACCAGCCGGGCGCGCACGTCGGGCGGGAGCGCGGTGATCGTGGCGTGGAAGCGACCGTCGGCGGGCGGGGGCAGCAGGTCGGTGGTCGGGTAGCGGCGCTCGCGCAGGGCGCGGGGCGTGGCGCGCACGACACCGAAGCCGTCGGCGCGGAGCGGCAGCACGCGGGTGCCGAGCGGCCAGTCGGAGTAGCCGGGGTCGGGGTCGGGAGGATCGACGGCGGTCGCCGGCGGCGTGGGGGCGGGAGCGGTGGGGGCGGGAGCGGCGCGGCGACCCGGGTCCGGGGTGGGACCGGCGACGGGCCCCGGGGCCGCCCCGCAGCCGGCGAGCAGCAGCGCCAGGACGACGACGACCGCGCGGCGGCTCACAGCAGCCGACGATCCGCGGCCCACCGCGTCAGCTCGTGGCGCGAGGAGAGCTGCAGCTTGCGCAGTACGGCCGACATGTGGGTCTCGACGGTCTTCACCGAGATGAACAGCTCCCCCGCGACCTCTTTGTAGGCGTAGCCGCGGGCGATCAGCCGCATGACCTCGCGCTCCCGCTCGGTGAGCCGGTCGAGGTCGCTGTCGACCGCCGCGACCTCCACGCTGCCGGCGAAGGCGTCGAGCACGAACCCGGCCAGCCGCGGCGAGAACACGGCGTCGCCGTCGGCCACGCGACGGATGGCCGCGAGCAGCTCCTCGCCGGTGACGGTCTTGGTGACGTAGCCGCGGGCCCCCGCGCGCACCGTGCCGATCACGTCCTCAGCCGCATCGCTCACCGAGAGCGCCAGGAACCGCGCCGAGGCGGTGGGGCTGCGCCGCATCACCTCGCCCCCACCGCCACCGGGCAGGTGCACGTCGAGCAGGACGACGTCGGGGGTCGCGGCCGCGATCGCGGCGACGGCGCCGTCGACGTCCGCGGCCTCGGCCACGACCTCGACCACCCCCGCCCCCAGACCCTCGAGCTCGGCGCGCACGCCGCGCCGGAACATCGCGTGGTCGTCGACGACGACGACCCGCAGGGGCTGCAGGGGCCGGTCCGCGCCGTCCTGCTGCTCACCCAAGGTCGCTCCCCTCGTGGTGCGGCGGCCACCCGGCGGAGTCGGTGCGGTCGACGCTCAGTCGTACCTCGGTGCCCTCGCCGGGGGCGGAGCGGACCTCCGCACGCCCGCCGTGCCGGACCATCCGGTCCAGGATGCTGCGCCGCACGCCGAGCCGGTCAGGGTCGATCACCGCGAGGTCGAAGCCGCGACCCCGGTCGCGCACGAACACCTCAACGCCCGCCTCTCCCACCTCGGCGAAGACGTCCACCCGGGACACCCCGGCGTGCTCGGCGGCGTTGGCCATGGCCTCGCGGGCCGCGGCCACCAGCGGCGGCAGCGCGATCCGCGGGTCGCCGAGGTCGGCGTCGCCCACCACCACGACCTCGACGGACACCCCGTGGGCGTCCTCCACCTCGGCGGCGTGCTCGCGCAGGGCCCGGGCGAGGGTCGGCGCGGTCGGGGTGGAGCCCTCGGTGTAGAGCCAACGACGCAGGTCGCGTTCCTGCGCCCGCGCCAGGCGGGCGACGGCCGCGGGGTCGTCGGCGTTCTTCTGGATCAGGGCCAGGGTCTGCAGCACGGAGTCGTGCAGGTGGGCCGCGACGTCGGCGCGATCCTGGGTGCGCACCCGCTCGGCGCGCTCGTCGCTGAGCTCGGCCGCGAGGCGCCACACCCAGGGTCCGAGCACCACCGCGAGTCCGAGGATCCCCAGCCCGCCACCGATCAGCGCACCGCGGGCCTGCGCCAGCGAGCCGTCGTCGAAGGTCATCACCACGACCGCGGCGAGGACCAGGGCGAGCCCGGCGAGCACCCGCGCCCAGCCGGCCCAGCCGCCGCGGCCCACCACGATCTGGGCGGGGTGGAGCAGCCCGTCGGGGTCGAACCAGCGTTCCCGCTGGGCCTCGTCGGCCTGGCGCCACCGCAGCGCCAGGCCCGCGACGCCGACCGCGACCGGCCAGAACGTGGCCGCCCCGCCCACGACGGCCTGCACGGTGAGCAGCAGCCCGAGCGCCAGCGCCACCAGCACCAGCGCCGGGCCGAGGTCCTGCCAGCGGCGCTGGCCGGCGCCGGCGCGACGTCCGTCGCGCCCGGCCGCCGCCACGCCCGGCGCGAGGTCGGTGCCGCGGAAGGCTGAGCCGACGGGCAGCAGCAGCCAGTAGGCGCCGTAGAGCGCCACCCCGAGACCGCCCAGCGGCGTGGTCAGCACGAACCCGGCCCGCAGCCACAGCACCGGCACCCGCAGGTGCTCGGCCAGGCCCGCGGCGACGCCGCCGAGCACCGCGCCGCGCAGGTCGCGCGAGGCCCGCCGCACGGGCGGTTGGCCGGGGCGGGGCTCGGAGCGGGGCGTGCCGGTGGTGGTCATCGTCCCGGCATCGTCACACAGCGCGGGCCCGGGCGCAGTCGGGGACGACCCCGGTCCCGGATCAGGGCTCTCCCCGATGGTCCCGCCCACCTCGCGCCGTCAGGCTGGAGCCATGACCGAGACCACCGCCCCGACCGACCCGGCCCCACCGCCGCCCGGACGCGGACAGGACCTGTTCCGCGGACTCGGCGCGCTGCGGCGCAGCCGACGCCCCCGCACCGTCGCCGGCGTCGCCACCGGCCTCGCCCGCCACCTCGACATCGACCCCGTGGTGGTCAAGGTGCTGCTCGTCGTGCTGGTGTTCTTCGGCGGCGCCGGACTGCTCGTCTACGGCGCCTGCTGGCTGGTGGTGCCCGAGGAGGACACCGCCGGCGACCCGCGCGGGGCGATCGTGGACGTCGACGAGCGCAGCCGGGTGATCGGCCTCGCGGTCGTGCTCGTGCTCGCCGGCCTCGCCGTGCTGGGCGACACGCTGTCGGGCTTCGGCTTCCCCTGGCCGTTGGCCGTGCTCGGCGTCGTCGTGCTGGTCGTCGTGCTGTCCCGCGGGGAGCGCCGGGGCACCACCCCGGCGGCGTGGTCGCCGGGTCCCGGCGTCCCCTGGTCCACGACGTCGTGGGACGCCGGACCGCGCAGCGCCCGCGGCTGGGTGGGCACGGCGCCGACGGTCGAACTCGGCAAGGCCGCTCCGGCGCGTCCGCAGGACCCCCGCGCCCAGCAGCCCCGCCTGATCGCCTACGCCGTGCTGCTCTCGATGGTGGTGCTGGGCGTGCTCGCCAGCCTCGACCTCGCCGACCTCGCCGACCTGCCCGTCGTGCCCTCGGCCTACCCGGCGGCGGTCCTCGCCGTCTGCGGAGGACTACTGGTGGTCGGCGCCTGGTGGGGCCGCACCGGCGGTCTCGTGGGGCTCGGCGTCCTGGCGGGCCTGCTGACGGTGGCGCTGGTGCTCGTGCCGGACCACCCGCGGATCGGGCGGCTCGACGCCACGCCCACCTCCGCCGCCGCCGTCGCGGCCGACTACGAGCGCAGCATCGGCTACGTCGACCTCGACCTCACCGACGTCGTCGACCCGTCCGCGCTGGCCGGACGGACGGTCGAGGCGCACGTGGGCGTGGGCCGGCTGCGGGTGCTCGTGCCGCCCGGGCTGGACGTGCGGATCGTGAGCAGCGTCGAGGTGGGCGACCACCGGGTGTTCGGCGAGGACCGCGGCAACGAGCTCGACGACCCCGCCGCCGGTGACGTCGTGCGCGACACCGGGGCCGCCCCCGAGCTGGTGCTGGACCTCTCGGTGGGGGTCGGCAGCCTCGAGGTCGAGCAGGTGGCCCCGTGACCGCGCCACGTGAAGCCGGCGATACCGGCGGCCCCGGCGGCCCCAGCGGCGCCGGCGACCTGCGCGTCGGCGCGCTGATCGCGGGCCTGGTGATGCTCGGGATGGTGGTGGTGTGGGGGCTCGTGGTGGGCGACGTCGCCGACCACCGCGACCTGCGCTACCTGCTCCCGCTGCCGTGGGTGCTCGGTGGCACGGCCGGGCTGGTCGCCCTCGTGGTCCGGGATCGGGGTCGCCGCGGGCTATCCTGAGCCCGCGATGAGCAGCGAGACGACCACGAGCGCTCCCGCATACCGTGGCGACGTCCAGGGCATGCGGGCGCTCGCCGTCCTCGCGGTCATGGCGTCCCACGCCGGGATCCCCGGCGTCGGCGGGGGGTTCGTCGGCGTCGACGTGTTCTTCGTCGTCAGCGGCTACCTCATCACCCGGCTGCTGTGCACCGGCATCGCCTCCGGCACCGGCTTCTCGCTCCTGGACTTCTACGCCCGCCGGGCCCGCCGGATCCTGCCCGCGGCCGCCCTGGTGCTCGCCGTCACGGTGGGCGCCTCGCTGGTCTACCTCAACTTCCTCGACGCCGCCGACGCCGCCCGCGACGCCGTGTGGGCCGCGCTGTTCGCGGCCAACCTGCGCTTCCTCGAGCAGGGCGTCGACTACTTCGCGATGGAGGCTGCCCCCTCCCCGCTCCAGCACTACTGGTCGCTGGCCGTGGAGGAGCAGTTCTACCTGGTGTGGCCCCTGCTCATCGGCCTGGCCCTGCTGCTCACCCGCCGGCGGCGCGCCGACGGCCGGGTGCCCGTGCGCAGCCTCACCGCGCTGGCGGTGCTGATCGTGGCGAGCAGCCTGGCCTGGTCGCTGGTCCGCACCGAGGCCGAGCCGACCGCCGCCTACTTCTCGACCCTCACCCGCACCTGGGAGCTCGGCGTCGGCGCCCTGCTCGCGATCCTGGTGCAGGCCGGCCTGCGGGTGCGGTGGCGCTGGCTGCGCGAGCCGCTCGCGCTCGGCGGCCTGGTCGCGATCGGCGTCGCGATCACCCGGTTCGACCTCGGCATGGCCTTCCCCGGCTACCACGCGCTGCTGCCGGTGCTCGGCGCCGCCGCCCTGATCCTGGCCGGCGTCACGGCCACCGAGCGCGACGCGCCCGGGGCCGGCCCGAACCGTGGGGGCGGGGACGACCCGGAGGCGCGGCCGCCCGCCGCCTCACTCGTCGCCGCGCTGCTCAGCACCGCGCCGATGCGTCGGATCGGGGACTGGTCCTACTCGCTGTACCTGTGGCACTGGCCGCTGATCGTGATCCCCAGCCAGAACCTGGGCCGCGACCTGACCCCCACCGAGACCGCGATCGCGATCGCCCTCACCTTCCAGCTCGGCGCGCTCACCTATCGCTTCGTCGAGCAGCCCTTCCGCACCGCCGGGTTCTGGCGCCGCCGCGGGTACCGCGGTCTGCTGCTCTACCCGGCCTCGCTGGCCCTGGTGCTGCCCAGCGCCTTCGGCGGCTACGCCTGGGCCACCTACCTCGGCGGTGAGCGCGGCGACGACCCCGCCGTCACCGCCGAGGCGTTCGGCGTCAACGGCGAGCAGGTCACCGCGCTCGTGCAGGCCTCGGTGGAGGCGGCCCGCAAGGGCTGGCCGATCCCCAGCGACCTCACCCCCGACCTGCTCGACCTCTCCGACGACGTCGCCGACGTCGGCGAGTGCAACTACCAGCGCCCCGAGCGGCCGCTGTGCCGGCGGGGCGACCCGACCTCGGACAAGGTCATCGTCGTCACCGGCGACTCCCACGCCCGGGCCTGGATCCCGGCGTTCGAGCAGATCGCCCGGGAGGCCGGGTACGCCGCCTACTACCTGGTCAAGCAGCAGTGCACCGCCGCGTTCGTCGACCCCGGCCGGCTCGGCACGGGTGAGCGCTGGCCCGAGTGCGAGGAGTTCCACGGCTGGGTGGTGGACCAGGTCCGCGCCCTGCGACCCGACCTCCTGGTGGTCGCCACCTCACCGCCGCCCACGGGGGTCTGGGACCCCGACACCGGCGAGCTGGTCACCGCGCGCGACGACCTCGCCGCCGAGCTGCAGGGCGGGTACGACGACATGTTCGCCGCCTACGAGCCGCTGGCCCAGAAGGTGATGCTGCTCGCCGACGTGCCGCGCCTGCCCGAGGAGCCCGGCGCCTGCCTGGCCGCCCGCGGCGCCCACCTCGGCGACTGCCTGTTCACCCCCACCGACTGGAGCGAGCAGATGCGGCAGGTCTCGCTCGAGGCCGCCGACCGGGCGCGCGTGCGCACCATCGACCCCACCCCGTGGCTGTGCTTCCAGGACCAGTGCCCGGTGGTGATCGGCTCCTCGATCGCCTGGCGCGACCGCGGGCACATCAGCGCCACACGGGCCGGTGAGCTGTGGCGCCCGCTCGGGATCGCCCTGAAGCTGCTCGACGACCCGACCCGCGACGACCGGCGCGACGACGAGCCCACCGAGCCCACCGAGTCCACCGAGCCCGAGGTCCCGGACCCGAGCCCGTCCGGCGTGCCGGAGCCGAGCCCGACCGTCGTCGGACCCCCCACCGCCTGAGCCGGGAACGCCACGGCCCCGCCGATGCGGACATCGACGGGGCCGGGTGCGGAGCGGACGCGGGCTCAGAGCCCCGAGATGCGCGTGCCGGAGTGGATCTTGTAGCGCTTGTTGATCGAGATCAGCACCGCGGTCCAGGGCTCCAGCTGGCGGGCCAGGCGCAGCTTGCCGGCGTCCACGCCGTCGCGGCCGACGACGCTGCGGGCCAGCTCGATGGCCACCTGCTTGGCCTCGGCGTCGTCGCCGCAGACCAGGATGTCCTCGTGGTCGAGGTACTCCTCCTCGCCCCACAGCGTCACGGCGGAGACGTGGTGGAACGCCCCGACGACGGTGGCGCCGGGCGCGAGGCGCTGGGCCGACTCGGCCGCCGAGCTCTCGCCGCCCTCGACGGCGCGGCCGAACGGGCCCCCCTTGTCGAAGCCGAGGGGGTTCACGCACGAGATCACGACCTTGCCGTCCAGACCGCCGTCGGCGGCGAGGGAGGCGATCATCTCGTCGTGACCGTCCCACGGGATGGCGATCAGCACGGCGTCGGCGCCGACCAGCGCCTCGGTGTTCGACGCGCCGAGCACCTCGCCGGCGCCCTCGACGTCGGCGAGCCGGGCGGTGACCTCCTCGGCGACCGGCGTGGCCTTCTCGGCGGAGCGCGAGCCCAGCACGACAGTGTGGCCGTGGCGGGCGAACCGGTAGCCCAGGCCCTTGCCCTGGGGGCCGGTTCCTCCGATGACGGCGATGCGGTAGCTCACGGGGGTGCTCCTTGCAGATCTGATGAGGTGGGTCGGGGTGGCGGTGGGCCTCGGTGGCCGCGCGGGGGCCCGCGACGGGCCCGGTCATGGTGCTCACGAACGATCGCCGGTGCCCACCGCCCGTCGGGGTGGCGGGCGGTGGTCGGCCGCCTGGTCTATTGTGACACCAACACTGTCAGTATCGATCAGGAGACCCCCATGAAGCTGTCCACCACGCTGATGTACGACGGGAACCCGCGCAGCGCGGCCGATCAGGTGGTCGCGCTCGAGCGGGCCGGCCTGGACCTGGTGTGGGTGGCCGAGGCCTACGGCTTCGACTCCCCGACCCTCATGGGCTACCTCGCCGCGAAGACCGAGACCGTCGAGATCGGCTCGGGCATCCTCAACGTCTTCTCCCGCACCCCGGGCGCGCTGCTCCAGACCGCCGCGGGCCTGGACAACGTCTCCGCCGGCCGCGCCGTCCTCGGCCTCGGCGCCTCCGGTCCGCAGGTGATCGAGGGCTTCCACGGCCTGCCGTACGCCCGCCCCCTGGGCCGCACCCGCGAGGTCATCTCGATCGTGCGCCAGGGCATGCGCCGCGAGCCGCTGCAGCACGAGGGCCGCGACTTCACCCTCCCGCTGCCGGCCGAGAAGGGCACCGGCCTCGGCAAGCCGCTCAAGCTGCTCACCAAGCCCGAGCGCCCCTCGGTGCCGATCTGGGTCGCCGCGCTGGGCGGGGCCAACGTCACCATGACCGCCGAGATCGCCGACGGCTGGATCCCCCACCTCTACTACCCCGAGAAGGCCAAGGACGTGTGGGGCGCCGCCCTCGAGGCCGGTTACGCCAAGCGCGACCCTGAGCTCGGTCCGCTGCAGGTCACCGGCGGCGGCGTGCTCGCCATCGGGGAGGGCCCCGAGGTCAAGGCGATGCTCGACCTCGCCCGCCCGTTGTACGCCCTCTACGTCGGCGGCATGGGCGCCAAGGGCAAGAACTTCTACAACGACCTCGCCTGCTCCTACGGCTACGAGAAGGAGGCCGCGGAGATCCAGGACCTCTACCTCTCGGGCAAGAAGAAGGAGGCCGAGGCGCTGGTGCCGCAGGAGTGGCTGGAGGCCGGCAACCTCGTGGGCCCGGCGTCCTACGTCAAGGAGCGGATGGCGGCCTTCGCCGAGTCCGGCATCACCCACCTCAACGTGATGCCCGCCTCCGCCGACCCGGCGGCGACGATCGCGGAGGCCAAGGAGCTCCTCGGCTCGCTCTGACCCACCCCGCCCACGCGCCCGTCCGATCGCTGATCGGGCGGGCGCGTGCGCGTGCCGGCGGCAGGTCGACGGCGGGACGGGTCAGCGGCGCGGGTCCTCGCCGAGGTCGGCGGCCAACGAGCGGGTGATCACCTGGTGGGCCGCGCGCTGGAAGGCGGTCACGACGCCGTCGAGCACGAAACGACGCAGCACCGGCAGCGTGCGCTCGAGGCGCCGCGACTCCTCCGGGCTGGTGCCGGCGGCGCGGTAGGGGGCGATGACGGTGCGGTGCAGGATCGCGGTGAGCTCGTCGGCCAGGGAGTCCATGTGCCGGGCGATGGCGTCGCCGGCCAGCACCAGGCCCTCCTCCGGGATGTCGACGTCGATCAGCTGCACGGCCTTCTCGAACCCCGGCATCACGCGCCAGCGGCCCTCACCCGCCGGCTCGATGCCGCCCCCGAGCTGCAGGATCCGGCGCTCGCGCTCCCCCACCGGCCGACGCGCGAGGTCGGCGAGGTCGGCGTCCGCCACCTCCCGCGGCACCTCGGCGGTCCAGGAGGTGAGCATGGCGCGCTGCAGCGCCAGCTCCTCGGGCGTCGCCTCGAGCGGGATGGCACCGAGCAGCCGCTCGATGGCCTGGAGGGTGAAGCCGTGGTCCTGCAGGGCCCGGACGAGCTCGAGCCGCGCCCGGTGCACCGGCCCGTAGTAGGCCAGCCGGCCCCGTCGCTCGGGGGCGGGCAGCAACCCCAGGCTCGCGTAGTAGCGCGTGGTGCGCACCGTCAGGCCGACCGCCTGCGCGAGCTCGTCGATGGTGAGGAGATCGGATTCCTCCAAAGTGGGGGCTTCACTCATGAGGATGACAGTATTACTGTCACACCAGTGCTGGCGAGTGCTTCGGGCCACCGATCACCCGCTCGGCACTCCAGAGCGTTCCCCGAACCGAAAGGCCGTCCGATGCCGCAAGCGCCGTCCATCTACGAGCAGGAGCACGAGGACTTCCGCGCCACCGTGCGCGCGTTCATGGAGAAGGAGGTCGCCCCCTACCACGACCAGTGGGAGAAGGACGGCCAGGTCAGCCGCGAGGTCTGGCGCAAGGCCGGCGAGATGGGCCTGCTCTGCTTCGACGTCGAGGAGCAGTACGGCGGCGCCGGGATCAAGGACTTCCGCTATAACGCCATCGTGTCCGAGGAGATCTCCCGGATCGGCGCGAGCGGGCTCGGCTTCCCCGTGCACACCGACATCATCGTCCCCTACATCTCCTCCCTGGGCACCGAGGAGCAGAAGCAGCGCTGGCTGCCCGGCCTGGTCAGCGGCGAGCTGATCTCCTCGGTCGCCATGACCGAGCCCGGCGCCGGCTCCGACCTGCAGGGCATCCGCACCAGCGCCGTCGACAAGGGCGACCACTACGTCCTCAACGGCTCCAAGACCTTCATCTCCAACGGCATCATGAGCGACGTCCTGATCGTCGTGTGCCGCACCGACCCCGACGCCGGGCACCAGGGCATCAGCCTGCTCGTCGTCGAGCGCGGCATGGAGGGCTTCGAGCGCGGCCGCAACCTCGACAAGATGGGCATGAAGGCCCAGGACACCGCCGAGCTGTTCTTCGACAACGTCATCGTGCCGAAGGAGAACCTGCTGGGCCAGGAGGGCCAGGGCTTCATCTACCTGATGGAGAACCTGCCCCAGGAGCGGGTCTCCATCGCCGCGATCGCGGTCGCCGCGATCGAGCGCGTGCTGGAGATGAGCCTGGACTACGCCAAGAGCCGCCAGGCCTTCGGCAAGCCGATCGGCTCCTTCCAGAACACCCGCTTCACCCTCGCCGAGATGGCCACCGAGGCCTACATCGCCCGGGTCTTCGTCAACCACTGCATCCTCGCGCTCAACGCCGGCGAGGTGGACCCCTCCCTGGCCTCGATGGCGAAGTACTGGACCACCGAGCTGCAGAAGAAGATCACCGACGCCGGCCTGCAGATCCACGGCGGCTACGGCTACATGAGCGAGTACCCGATCTCCAAGGCCTACACCGACGGTCGCATCCAGACCATCTACGGCGGCACGACCGAGATCATGAAGGAGATCATCGGGCGCTTCCTCGGCGTCTGAGCCTCCCGCTCCCGCGGCTCCACCCACCGGGCACCGGCGTCCCCCGGACGTCGGTGCCCGGTGCCATGTACGGGAGCGTCTCCGGCCGTCTCCCCCCTCGGGACAGTCCGGCCGGACTGCTGACTTGTGCGGCAGGTCACACTTACCCTGCCGACACCCCGACCCCACAGGAGACCCCCGATGTCCGACGACGTCCTCGCCGCCCGACACGCCCTTCAGGAGCGCATCGGCGCACGCACCGTGGTGCACTGCCTGCTCGAGACCGTGGCCCGCCACGGCGACCAGCCGGCCTACGCCGACAAGCACGACGTGCCCGAGGGCGAGTCCTGGCGCACCCTGACCTGGGCCCAGACGCTGGAGGGTGCACGCGACGTCGGGGCGGGCCTGGCCTCGCTCGGCCTCGAGGCCGGCGGGTTCGTGGCGATCATGGCCACCAACCGCATCGAGCACTACCTCTCCGACATGGGCACCCAGCAGGCCGGTGGCGTGCCGATGTCGATCTACAACACCCTGTCCCCCGAGCAGGTGGCCTACGTCGCGGGCGAGGCGCGCCCCACCGTCGCGATCCTCGAGACCGCCGACCACCTGGCGCGCTGGGAGCGGGCACTGAGCGAGGTCGACAGCCTGCGCGCCGTCGTGCTGCTCGGCTGCGAGGCCCCCACCGACGACGACCGCGTCACCTACCTCACCTGGGACGACCTGGTGGCGCGCGGCGCCGCCGCACGGGCCTCCGGCGAGGTCGACCTCGAGGCCCGGGTCGCCACGCTGACCCCCGACTCGCCCGCCACGATCCTCTACACCTCCGGCACCACCGGGAACCCCAAGGGCGTCGTGCTCACCCACCACAACGTCGTCTACGAGACCATCTCGACCCTGGAGAGCGCGGGCCTCACCGAGCCCGGCACCTCGGTGTCCTACCTCCCGCTGGCGCACATCGCCGAGCGGGTGCTGGGCCTGTACGGCCCCCAGGTGCAGGGCAGCCGGATGTACGCGATCGGCGACCCGGCCCAGCTGCTGCCCGCGCTGGGCGAGGTGCACCCCACCAGCTTCTTCGGCGTGCCGCGGGTGTGGGAGAAGATCAAGACCGGCCTGTCGGCCAAGCTCGCCGCCGAGCCCGACCCCGCCAAGCAGCAGTTCGTGAAGGACGCCATGGCCGCCGGTCTCGCCTGGGTCAAGGCCCAGGAGGTCGGAGGCACGATGACCCCCGAGATCCAGGCCGCCTACGAGCAGGCCGACGCCGCGATCCTGGGCTTCCTCAAGGCCGTCCTCGGCCTCGACCAGGTCACCTGGGCCGCCTCCGCAGCCGCTCCCATGCCGCTGGACGTCGCGGAGTTCATGGCGGGGCTGGGCCTGAAGGTCTACGACGTCTACGGCATGACCGAGACCTGCGGCGCCATCACCGTCAACGGGCCCGACGGCTTCAAGCTCGGCACGGTCGGCCGCCCCACCCCGGGCATGGAGGTCAAGCTCGGCGAGGACGGCGAGGTGCTCGTGCGCGGCCCCGTCACCACGCCCGGCTACCACCGTCAGGAGGAGGCCACCGCGGCGCTCTACGACGCCGACGGCTGGCTGCACACCGGCGACATCGGCACCCTCGACGACGACGGCTTCTTCGCGATCGTGGACCGCAAGAAGGAGCTCATCATCACCTCGGCGGGCAAGAACATCGCGCCCTCGAACATCGAGAACTTCCTCAAGGAGTCCCCGCTGATCGGGCACGCGATGGCGATCGGCGACGGCCGCCCCTACGTCGTCGCGGTGCTCACCCTCGACGGCGAGATCGCCCCGCTCATCGCCGCCCAGGCCGGGATCGGGACCACCGACCTCGCCGAGCTCGCCCAGCACCCCACCATCCGCGCGATGGTGCAGCAGGCCGTCGACGCCGCCAACGAGCGGCTCTCGCGCCCCGAGCAGGTCAAGGCCTACGAGCTGCTGCCCACCGAGTGGACCGCGGAGTCGGAGGAGCTCACCCCCACGCTGAAGCTCAAGCGCCGGGTCGTGAACACCAAGTACGCCGACGTCGTGGACCGTCTCTACGGCTGAGCCGCCCCGCAGGACGACCCGCAGGACGACCGGCAGGACGACCGGCAGGACGACCGGGGCGGACCCCACGATGAATCGGGGTCCGCCCCCGGGTCGGTCTCGGGGAGATTCCCGATGCCGGCACCGGCGTCCGTCCGCGAGAGTGAGCACCATGTCGACCCCCTCCACCCCGTTGTCCCCCGCCGCTCCCCCACCTGAGCCCGACACCACGGGCCGTCCGCACCGCCCCGCCCATCGCGTCGCCGGCCGGCTGGCCGGTCCGGCCACCAAGTGGGTCGTGCTCGTCGTGGCGCTGCTCGCCACCGGGGTGCTCGCCGGCCTGGGCGGCAAGCTCGCCGAGGTCAAGGACAACGAGCAGTCCTCGTGGGTGCCCGCCTCCGCCGAGTCGACCCGGGTGGCCGAGGAGCTCTCCGCGACCCTCAACCCCAACGCCATCCCGACCCTGGTCGTCTACCACCGCACCGGCGGCCTCACCGACGCCGACCTCGCGGCGATGGACGCCCAGGCCCGGCAGTTCGCCACTCTCGACGGCCTCACCGACGACGGCGTCCTCACCCCCAACGGCGCCGCGGCCCTCGCCGCGCAGGGCGGACCCGCCCCCACGCTGATCTCCGCGGACCGGGAGGTGGCCTACACCTTCCTCAGCTTCGACCTCGGCGACGAGGGCTTCAACAAGGTGGCCGCACCGGTGGAGCGGATCCGCGACATCGCCGCGGCCGACAGCCCCCAGGGGCTCGAGGTCGCCGTGAGCGGGCTGGGCGGTCAGGCCGCCGACTTCACCAGCAGCTTCGACGGCTCGCACGTCAGCCTGCTGCTGATCACCCTCGGCGTCGTGGTGCTCATCCTGCTCTTCACCTACCGCAGCCCGGTGCTCTGGCTGCTGCCCATCATCTGCGCCATGGTGGCCAACACCATGGCCGGCGGCGTCATCTACCTGCTGGCCCGCTACGCCGACCTCACGGTGAACGACCAGAGCCAGTACATCCTCTCGATCCTGGTGATCGGCGCCGGCACCGACTACGCGCTGCTGCTGGTGGCCCGCTACCGCGAGGAGCTGCGGCGCCACGCCGATCGGCACGAGGCGATGGCGGTGGCGCTGCACCGCGCCGCCCCGGCCATCGTGGCCAGCGCCGCCACCGTGGTGGTCGGTCTGCTGTGCCTGGCCTTCGCCGACCTCAACTCCACCGCCGGGCTCGGACCGGTGCTCGCCGTCGGCGTCGCCGTCACGTTCCTGGTGATGGTCACCCTGCTCCCGGCCCTGCTCGTGATCTGCGGACGCTGGGTGTTCTGGCCGCGGCGGCCCGCGCTCGGCTCGGCCGAGCCCACGGCGGGCGGGCTGTGGGCCCGCGTCGGCGACCGGATCGCGCGGCGTCCGCGGGCGGTCTGGGTGACCACGGCGGTGCTGCTGGGCGTCGCCTGCCTCGGCCTGGTCCGCCTCGACACCGCCGGCCTCTCCACCGAGGAGTCGGTCACCACCGAGTTCGCCTCGATCCAGGCCCAGGGCCTGCTGGCCGAGCACGACCTGGTGGATGAGTCCAACACCCTGCAGGTCGTCGGCGACGACGACGTCGTGGCCGAGGCGGCGGCCGCCGTCGCCGCACTCCCCGGCGTGGGCGACCCCGGCCCGATCGTGTCGCTGGGGGACGGCCGCTCCTACGCCGAGGCCCCCCTCAGCGTCGACTACGCCTCCCCCGAGGCCTTCGACCTGGTGCGCTCGGCCCGCACCGCCGCCCACGACGCCGGCGGCGCCGACACGCGGGTCGGCGGGACGGCGGCGTTCTACCTCGACACCAAGATCGCCTCCGAACGCGACAACCGCGTCGTCATCCCGCTCGTGCTCGGGGTCGTGCTCCTGATCCTGGTGCTGCTGCTGCGCTCGCTGGCCGCGCCACTGCTGCTCATGGGCACGGTGGTGCTGTCCTTCGGTGCCGCCCTCGGCATCTCGGCGCTGCTCTTCGAGTACGTCTTCGGCTTCGCCGGGTCCGACCCCGGGTTCCCGCTGTTCGCGTTCGTGTTCCTCGTGGCCCTGGGCATCGACTACAACATCTTCCTCATGACGCGGGTGCGCGAGCAGACCCTCACCCACGGCACGCGCCGGGGGTCGCTGGTGGCGCTGGCCTCCACGGGCGGGGTCATCACCTCCGCCGGCCTGGTGCTGGCAGCGACGTTCCTGGCGCTCGGCACACTGCCGTTCGTCTTCCTCGCCGAGCTCGGAGTGGCGGTCGCGCTCGGCGTGCTGCTCGACACCCTCATCGTGCGGTCGGTGCTGGTGACGGCGCTCAACCTCGACCTCGGACACCGCATCTGGTGGCCCAGCCGACTCGACGCCGAGCAGGCCGATCCCGCCTGAGTCCACCGCGTGGGCGCGCCGGTCGGGCGCGCCCACGCCGGGCGTAGCGTGAGACGTGATGGACGTCATCCCCACCCCCCAGCAGGTCCGCCGGGCGCTGGTGCGCGCCGAGCGCGGCGCCGCCCTCGACGTCGAGGAGGCCGGCGCGCTGCTGGCCGCCACCGGGGCCGAGCTGGACCGACTGTGCGTGGCGGCCGCGCGGGTGCGCGACGCCGGGCTGGAGGCCGCCGGCCGCCCCGGCGTCGTGACGTACTCACCGAAGGTGTTCATCCCGATCACCCGGCTGTGCCGCGACCGGTGCCACTACTGCACGTTCGTGGAGACCCCGGCCCAGGCCGCGCGCGAGGGCCGGGCCCCCTACCTCTCCCCCGACGAGATCCTGGCGATCGCGAGCCAGGGCGCGGCGATGGGGTGCCTGGAGGCGCTGTTCACCCTCGGCGACCGTCCCGAGGACCGGTGGCCCGAGGCGCAGGCGTGGCTGGACGAGCAGGGCTACGACTCCACCCTGGCCTACGTCCGCGCGATGGCGATCCGGGTGCTGGAGGAGACCGGCCTGCTGCCGCACCTCAACCCCGGCGTCATGTCGTGGGAGGAGATGAACCGGCTCAAGCCGGTCTCGCCCTCGATGGGCATGATGCTCGAGACCACCTCGCGGCGGCTCTTCGAGACCCGGGGCGAGGCCCACTACGGCTCCCCCGACAAGGACCCCGCGGTGCGGTTGCGGGTCCTGGAGGACGCCGGGCGGCTCGCCATCCCCTTCACCACCGGGCTGCTGGTGGGCATCGGCGAGACGCTCCTCGAGCGCGCCGAGACGATCTTCGCCCTGCGCGAGACCTCCCGGCGCTACGGCGCCGTGCAGGAGGTCATCGTGCAGAACTTCCGCGCCAAGCCCGACACCGCGATGCGCCACACCGACGACCTCGGCCTGGCGGAGTACCGCGCGGCGATCGCCGTGACGCGGCTGGTGCTCGGGCCGAAGGCGCGCGTGCAGGCGCCGCCCAACCTGGTGGACCTCGCCGAGTGCCGGGCACTGCTCGACGCCGGCGTCGACGACTGGGGCGGCGTCTCGCCGCTGACCCCCGACCACGTCAACCCCGAGCGGCCGTGGCCGAGCCTGGAACGGCTGCGCGCGATCACCGCCGAGTGCGGCTTCGACCTGCGTCCCCGGCTCACGGTCCACCCCGAGTACGTGCGCGCCGGCGAGCCGTGGCTCGACCCGCGGGTGCGCGGGCACGTGTCCGCGCTGGCGCAGCACGACGGTCTGGCGATCGAGGGCGTGCGGCCGGTCGGCCTGCCCTGGCAGGAGCCCGACGGCGGCGCGGGCCTGCACGGCGACGGCAGCGGCCGCACCGACCTGCACACCGCCGTCGACACCGAGGGCCGCACCGAGGACCGCCGCTCCGACTTCGCCGACGTCTACGGCGACTGGGACGCCGTGCGCGAGGCCGCCGCCACCACCGGCGCCCCCGCGGTGCTCACCGCCGAGGGCGGCGCCGCCCTCCGGGCCGCGGAGGCCGACCCCGGCGGCCTCTCCCCCGAGGACGCCCTGACGCTCATCACCGCCGACGGCGACCTGCTCGACGCCGTGTGCCGACTGGCCGACGACCTGAGGCGGGAGACGGTGGGCGACGACGTCACCTACATCGTCAACCGGAACATCAACTTCACCAACGTCTGCTACGTCGGCTGCCGGTTCTGCGCGTTCGCGCAGCGGCGCACCGACGCCGACGCCTACTCGCTGTCGCTCGACCAGGTGGCCGACCGCGCCGAGGAGGCGTGGGGACTGGGCGCCACCGAGGTGTGCATGCAGGGCGGCATCGACCCCGAGCTGCCCGCCGACGCCTACTTCGACCTCGTGGCCGCGGTGAAGCAGCGCGTGCCGGGGATGCACGTGCACGCCTTCTCCCCGATGGAGGTCGTCAACGGCACCGCGCGCACCGGCCTCTCGATCGAGGACTTCCTGATCAAGGCCCGCGAGGCCGGCCTGGGCTCGCTGCCGGGCACGGCGGCGGAGATCCTCGACGACGAGGTGCGCTGGGTGCTCACCAAGGGCAAGCTGCCCACCCGGACCTGGGTCGAGATCGTCTCCACCGCCCACCGCGTCGGTGTGCCCACCACGAGCACGATGATGTACGGCCACGTCGACCACCCCCGCCACTGGGTGGGGCACCTGCAGCTGCTCGGCCGCATCCAGGACGAGACCGGCGGCTTCACCGAGTTCGTGCCGCTGCCCTTCGTGCACACCAGCGCCCCGATCTACCTCGCCGGCGTCGCGCGGCCCGGCCCGACCCTGCGCGACAACCGCGCGGTGCACGCGATGGCGCGGATCCTGCTGCACGGCCGGATCCGCAACATCCAGACCTCCTGGGTCAAGCTCGGCGTCGAGGGCACCCGGATGATGCTGCGCTCGGGCGCCAACGACCTCGGCGGCACCCTGATGGAGGAGACCATCTCGCGGATGGCCGGCTCCGAGCACGGCTCGGCCAAGACGGTGGCGGAGCTGGAGGAGATCGGCGCCGGCATCGGTCGCCCGGTGCGCGAGCGCACCACGCTCTACGCGCTGCGGTAGCCGGCAGCTCTCCCCCGCCAGACCTAGAACACGTTCTACTTCGTGTTCTAGGCTGCAGCGTGCGCTTCTCCATCGTCACCGCCTTCCAACCCACCGAGCACCTGATCCCGCTGGCCCGGGCCGCCGACGAGCTCGGCTACCACGCGATCTCGGTGCCCGACCACGTCGTGGACCTGGAGGAGCTGCGCACGCCGTACCCGTACACCCCCGACGGCGCGCGCCGCTGGGACATCGACGCGGAGTGGCCCGACCCGTGGGTGCTGATCGGCGCGCTCGCCGCCGTCACGACCCGGGTGCGTTTCTTCACCTCCATCTACGTCGCCGCCATGCGCAACCCGTTCCAGGTGGCCAAGACCGTCGGCACCGCGGCGGTGCTGTCGGGCGACCGGGTCTCGCTGGGCGTCGGCATCGGCTGGTGCGAGGAGGAGTTCGAGCTGCTCGAGCAGGACTTCCGCACCCGCGGCAAGCGCACCGACGAGGGTCTGGCGCTGATGAAGGCGCTCTGGGAGCCGGGCTTCACCGAGTTCGAGGGCACGTTCTACTCCGCACCCCGGCTGAAGATGAATCCCTCCCCGAGCGCCCCGATCCCGATCCTCATCGGCGGCCTGTCGGAGATCGCGTTCCGCCGCGCCGCGCGCCACGACGGCTGGGTGGGCGACATCTACACCGTCGAGGAGGCCTGCGGCCACGCCCGCCGGCTGCAGGAGATCCGCGCCGAGGTGGGCGCCGAGGGCCCCTTCGAGATCATCACCGCCCTCTCCGACGCCTTCCTGCCCGAGCACTTCGCCACCGCGCGGGACGCCGGGATCACCGAGGTGTGGACGATGCCCTGGGCCTACTACAGCGGCCTGGAGGCGACCTTGGATCAGAAGCTCGACGGCATGCGCCGCTTCGCCGAGGACGTCATGGCACCCGCCGCCGGCTGAGCACCGGCCCGCCCCCCTCGGGCAGACGCCGCCGGTCAGGTGCGGGCGTGTCGCGACGCTCGCTGCGCTCGCTCCTCGACGAACGACCAGCACCCCCACGGTCGTCGAGGAGGCGCCCCAGCGCCGTCCCGAGACGCCGCGAGCCGACCCGCCCCCCAGGCCACCCCCGCC
>NZ_CAXQZB010000005.1:0-105434 GCF_964228225.1 Nocardioides sp. | reverse complement strand
CTGGGCCGCTGCGTCGAGCGGGCCGACATGACCTCGCGACTGGTCGCGACCGCGTCGCTCAGCGCCGGCAGCGACGCCCCGTGGACGACCACGCTGCGCGCCTGCGGTGCCCACGAGGCGTTCCTCCGCACCTACCGCGGCCTGGAGACCGAGCGGGGCGCCGCGGAGTTCCTCATGCTCGACCGGCTCTTCCCGCGCTCGGTGGTCTTCTCCCTCAACCGGGCCGAGCAGTGCCTGGTCAACCTGGAGTCCTCCGACCCGCGTGCCGGCTTCCAGAACGAGGCCCAGCGGCTGCTGGGCCGGATGCGCGCGGAGCTGGAGTACCGCTCGCTGTCGGAGCTGATGACCGACCTGCCCACCGAGATGGAGCGCCTGCAGCGCACCTGCGCGCTGGCGACCGAGGCCGTGACCCGTCGCTACTTCGCCGGGGCCGAGGCCATGAGCTGGACCGGGGTGACCCACTGATGCAGCTGCGGATCAACCACACCACCACCTTCACCTACGACGGGAAGGCCACCGCCTCCTACAACCAGGCGCGGCTGACCCCGGTCACCACGAGCGAGCAGATCGTCGTGCACAGCCGGGTCGAGGTCTCCCCCAAGCCGTGGTTCTACGAGTACCGCGACTACTTCGGCGCCGTCGTCACCGCCTTCGAGGTCGTCGACCCCCACGACGCCCTCGTCGTCGCGGCCACCTCGACGGTCCAGACGCACCGGGCTCCGCTGGCCGAGCCCACGCTCACCTGGGCCGACATGGGCACCCGCGAGGTCGCCGACCGGTGGACCGAGGACCTCGTGCTCCCCGTCCTGGTGACCCCGCCGCACGACTTCGCCACCCGGGTCAAGCAGCTGGCCGCCGACGCCGACCTGCCCGGCCAGGCCGCGCGGGCGGTCTGCGCGTTGGTCCACGACCAGGTCGAGCACCTGCCCCGCTCCGAGCACGCGCAGTCCCACGCCGCCGAGGCCTGGCAGCAGCGCGCCGGGGTCTGCCAGGACGTCGTGCACCTGGTCATCGGCGGGCTGCGCTCGATCGGCATCCCCGCGCGGTTCGTCGCGGGCTACCGCCACCCCGACGCCGACCCGGCCATCGGCACCCCCGTCCCGAGCGAGGCGCACGCCTGGGTCGAGTGGTGGGACGACGGCTGGACGGCGTACGACCCGACCTGCGACGCCGCCCCCGACGACCGCTACGTCTCGATCGGCGCCGGGCGCGACCACGACGACGTACCGCCGCTGCGCGGGATCTACTCCGGTGCCTCGACAGCAGACATGAGGGTCGAGGTCGACGTCACGCGTCTGGCGTGAGGCTGTCGTCGGGGCGCTGACCGGTCTCCACCAGCCGGCGCTCGACGCGCAGCACCGCGACCTCGTGGTCGACCTCGCCGCTCATCGCGGCGGCCAGCCGCAGGTGCGGCAGCGCCTCCTCGAGGCGGTGCTGGCGCTCCAGGCTCCGGCCGAGGGCGTGCCGCGCCCAGACGTCGTCCGGGGCGTCCTCGACGAGCACCCGCAGGTCCTCCTCGGCGCGCTGCAGCTGCGCGCGCTGGAGGAACGCCCAGGCCCGCAGCGAGCGCAGCCCGGTGTTGCCCGGGTCCTCGGTGAGCGCGGGCTCGAGCACCTCCAGCGCCTCCCGAGGGGCGCTGGAGCTCAGCAGCTGGTGGGCCGTGCGGTACGCCGACGCCGGCTGGTGCAGCGCCGGGACCGACACGGGCGGGACCCGGACGGAGTGGTGCTCGCTCATGCCCCGTCAACGTCCGGGGCACCGCCCGGATTCCCTGACGGCCGCCTCCTCGCTACCCTGCATCCTGCGGATGGGCCGGCCGGGCGACCGCGTCGCACTCCTCGTGGGTGCGCCGAGGAAGGTCCGGGCTCCACAGGGCGAGGTGGTGGGTAACACCCACCCGGGGCAACCTGCGGGACAGTGCCACAGAGAACAGACAGCCGCCCCTCTCGAGCGATCGGGAGGGACGGTGATGGTGAAACGGTGGTGTAAGAGACCACCAGCGGCCGGGGTGACCCGGTCGGCTCGGCAAACCCCACCTGGAGCAAGGTCAAGAAGTCACTTCGGTGGCGCGTGTGCGTCCGAGGGCTGCCCGCCCGAGCACACGGGTAGATCGCTGGAGGTCGTCGGCAACGGCGACCGTAGATGGATGGTCGCCCCCGGACCCGTGAGGGCGAGGGACAGAACCCGGCCTACAGGTCGGCCCATCCGCACTGCTCCCCCGGGCACCCCGCCTCGCGAGGTGTCCGGGCCGAGCGCCCACCAGGGGGGGTGAGAGGGCGCCCGACCCGGACAGGGTGAATCATGCCCGGTCGGTCACGCCGGTGTGAAACGAACGCGCCTGTCGTCGACGTCGGCCTCGACGAGCTCCACCTGGATCTCCTCGCCCAGCGGCAGCGGGGCCTCTCCCTCGATGCGCGCCTCGACCGCCGGTCCGGCCACCACGACCTGCCCGCGGTGCGGCTTCTTCTCGTCGACCTCGACGACCACGCCGGTCATCACCTCGCCGACCCGGTCGCGCAGCACGCCGGCCTCGACGAGGTCCAGGATCCCGCGCTCGTACGCCGACGCGACCCGTCCGGAGCGGCGCATCGTCGCCGGGAGCTCCGGGAGGGCCGCGCGGACCCAGTCGGGCACCGGGTCGCCGGCGCACAGGGCGACGCACACCTCGGAGGCGTAGCGGTCCACCAGGCGCCGCAGCGGCGCGGTGACGTGGGCGTACTCCGCGGCGAGCGCGGCGTGCAGGGGCTGCTCGGGCAGCTCGCCGTCGAAGGCGGTGTAGCCGCTGCCGCGCAGCAGCCGGGTGCAGGCGACGACCATCGCGGCGTGCTCGGGTCGGGTGGGGTCGAGGCTGCGCACGAAGTCGGGGTAGAGCAGCTCGGCGGGCCACTCGATGCCCAGCGCCCGGGCCGTGCGGTGCAGGCGCTGCACGTCGCGGGGGTCGGCGGGCGGCAGCGTGCGCAGCACGCCGACCCGGCCGTAGACCATCATCGCGGCCGCGGCGTAGCCGGTGAGCAGCGAGACCTGGGCGTTCCAGTCCTCCACGGGTAGCCGGGCGCGGTGCTCGAGGTGCCAGCGGCCGCCGTCCACCACGACCTCCTGCTCGGGGATCGGCAGCGAGACACCCCCGCGAGCGGCCTCGCGGGCCAGCCGGAGCGGGCCGACCTCCGCGAGGCGGGCCAGCGTCTCGGGCCCCTCGCCGGCGTCGACGCGGCGCTGGGCCTCCTCGTAGGTCAGCTGCTCGCGGCTGCGCACCAGCGCCCGCCGCACGTCGGCGTCCACCCGCTCCCCGTCGGGACCGAGCCGGATCGTCCACAGCAGCGCCGGGCGCACCCGGTCCGGCAGCAGCGACGCGGCGTCCTCGCTGATCACGGGCGGGTGCAGCGGCACCTTCCCCTCAGCACCGTAGAGCGTCTCGCCACGGCGGTTGGCCTCGACGTCGACCGGGTCCCCCGGGCTGACGAAGGCCGCGACGTCGGCGATGGCGTAGTGCACGACCCAGCCGTCGCCGTCACGGGCGACGTGCAGGGCCTGGTCGAGGTCCTGCGCCCCCTCGGGGTCGATGGTCACGAAGGGCAGGTCGGTGCGGTCCAGCTCCGGCAGCCGGGGGGCCTGCGCCGCGCGCGCCGCCGCCTCCTCGGCCTCGGCCGGGAAGGCCGGGGTCACCTCGAGCTCGGTCTGCAACCGGCGTACCTCCTCGCGCAGGAGGCTGGCCGGGACCCGCAGGACGGGGTGGGAGGTCATGCAGGCACCATAGCCAGCACCATGCTGATCCTCCTGCCGCCCAGCGAGGGCAAGACCGCACCCCGCCGGGGCAAGCCGCTCGACCTGGCCGCCCTCACCTGCCCCGAGCTCACCGACGCCAGGCGCGCGGTGATCGACGCGCTCGTCGACCTGTGCTCCGGCGACGTCGCGAAGGCCGCGGAGCTCCTCGAGGTCGGCGCCACCCAGCACGACCTGGTGGCGCTGAACGCCGCTCTCGCCGACGCCCCCACGGCGCGCGCGGACGCGGTCTACAGCGGCGTGGTCTACGACGCGCTCGACGCGCCCACGCTCTCCACCGCCGCCCGCCGCCGCGCCTCGTCCCGGCTCGCGGTGACCTCCAGCGTCTTCGGCGTGGTGCGTCCCGGCGACCGGATCCCCGCCTACCGCCTCTCGGGAGGTACGACGCTGCCGGGCCTCGGGTCGGTGGCCGGCCACTGGCGCGCCCACCTCGACCCGGCCATGACCGACCTGCTCGGCGGCGGGCTGCTGGTCGACCTGCGCTCAGCCGCCTACGCCGCCTTCTGGCGCCCGGGGCCGGAGCTGGCGTCGCGGGTGGCGACGGTCCGCGTGCTGCACGAGGTGGGCGGGAAGCGGAAGGTCGTCTCCCACTTCAACAAGGCCACCAAGGGCCGCATCACCCGCGCCCTGCTCGAGGACGGCGCCAACCCCGGCTCCCCCACCCGTCTCGCGGAGGCGCTGCGCGACCTGGGCTGGATGGTCGAGGTCGGCGAGCCGACCACCAAGGGCACGCAGCTCGACGTGGTGGTCGAGGAGCTCTGAGGCTCCTGCCTGTCGCGGGTCCTGTCGCGGGTCCTACCAGCGACCGGGGTCCAGCGTCGCGCCATTTCCGGGCGGCAGGGTGTTGTAGAGCCGCATCGAGCCACGCACCCCGCCGGGCACCTTGTCGTCGGGGTAGAACGACACGACGCTGACCGAGGCCGGCGAGAGCTCCATCCGGAAGACCGCGTCCAGCGGGGCGCCCATGGTGTGGGCCACCAGCGTCTTGATGGGCGTGACGTGGGAGACGACGACGACGGTGCGTCCGGGGTGCTGCTCGAGCACCCGGTCCAGCCCGCCGAGCACGCGCCTCTCGACCTCCCGGAAGGACTCACCGCCCGGCGGTGGCACGTCCAGCGAGCCCAGCCAGGCGTCGAGGCCCTCGGGGTCCTGCTCGGCGACCTCGGCGAACGTCAGGCCGTCCCAGTCGCCGAACTCCATCTCTGCGAACCCCGGCTCCACCTCGACCGGCAGCCCGAGCGCGTCCGCGACGACCTCCGCGGTCTCGCGGGTGCGGCGCACGGGCGAGGCGACCACGGTGTCGACGCGGTCACCGAGGCCGGCCAGCCAGTCGGCGGCCGCGCGGGCCTGTGCCAGGCCCTCCTCGCTCAGCGGCGGGTTGTCGCCGCCCAGACCGCCGGAGAACTTCTTCGCCGCTGTGTGCTTCGTGACACCGTGGCGGACCAGCACCAGCGTCGTCGGGGCGCCGGTGGGCGGCGACCAGCCGCGGTGACCGGCCTGGTCCTGCTCGCGGTCGGTGCGCGCGGCACCCGGGGACTCGATCTCCTCGATCACCGACTCCTCGTCGGCTGCCCCGTCGGCTGCCCCGTCGGCTGCACGGTCGGGGCCGTGCTCATGCGCCGTGACCGTTCAGGATCCGGCGGGTGGCCCGCTTGGCGATCGACCAGCGGTGCACCTCCGAGGGACCGTCGTAGATGCGGAAGGGCCGGATCTCGCGCGCGATCCGAGCGATGGGGTACTCGTTGGTGACGCCGAGGCCTCCGCACAGCTGGGTGGCGCGGTCGGCCACCCGGTGCAGCGCCTCGGCGGCGAAGGTCTTGGTGATCGAGGTCGACTCCGAGGCCCGCCCGCCGGCGTCGAGCTCGCGGCACGCCTCGAGCAGCAGCGCACGCGTGGCGGCGAGGTCGATCTCGTTGTCGGCGATCAGCTGCTGGGCCATCCCGAGGTCGGCGAGCCGACCGCCGAACGCCTCCCGCTCGGCGGCGTAGCGCACCGCGACCTCGTGGGCCCGGCGGGCGGCGCCGCTCCAGCGCATCACGTGGGTCATCCGGGCCGGGCCGAGCCGCACCTGGGCGTAGCGGAACCCCTCGTCGACGCCGCCGAGCACCTCGTCGTCGGCCACCTCGACGTCGGTGTAGGTCATCTCGCAGTGGCCGCCGAGCATCGAGCGGTCGGTGGTGTGCAGGTGCCGGTCGACCGTGACGCCGGGACGGTCGGCGGGCACGAGGAACATCGTGGCGCCGCCGGCCTGACCGACCTCGCCCCGGGTGCGGGCCATGGTGATGTACATCTGCGCGCCGTCGGCGCCGGTGATGAAGCGCTTGCGCCCGTTGATCCGCCAGCCGCCGTCGATCCGCGTGGCGGTGGTGGTGAGCATCGACGGGTCGGAGCCGGCGCCGGGGAAGGGTTCGGTCATCGCGAAGGCGGTGCGGATCTCACCGGCCACCAGCGGACGCAGCCAGCGCTCCCGCTGCGCCGGGGAGGCGACGTGGTCGAGCAGGTGGATGTTGCCCTCGTCGGGGGCGTTGATGTTGAGCGCCATCGGCCCGAACAGGCCGAACCCGGCGGCCTCGAACACCGGGATGCGGTCCACCATGCCGAGGCCCAGGCCGCCGAGGTCGCGCGGTCCGTGGGGCGAGAGGACGCCGGCCTCCCGGGCCGCCTGCTGGAGCTGCTCGCGCAGCGCGGCCCCGCCGGCCGCCTCGACGTCGCCGTCGAACTCGTCCTCGATGGGCAGCACCACCTCGCGCACCAGGGTGCGCGTGCGCGCCACGATCTCCTCGACGTCCATGGTCTCCTCCAACCCGACCGAGCGATCGCTCGGTTCGACCTCAGGGTGCCACCCCGGGATCGCCGGGGTCAACGCCGCAGGGGTGCCGGTGGTGCGACGGGAGACGGCGACCTGGGAACGACGACCCGGGAACGACGACCGGGGTCAGCGGCGGTCGAGGACGAGGGCCCGGGCCAGGGCGCACTGCCGGGCGATCACTGCCTCGGGCGTGCCCGGGCCGTCGGGGCGGTACCAGGTGGCGACCCCGATCGCGAGCACCGAGATGGCGCGGGCCGCCTCCTGCGGCGCCGGGGTGGCGAACAGGCCGGCGGCGACGCCGTCGGCCACGGCGGCGTCGATCATCCGCTGCACCTCGTCGCGCTGACCCACCACCTCCGCGCGGTGCTCGGGGGTGAGCGAGCGCAGCTCGCTGGAGGCGACGAACGACTCCGCGCCGTGACGCAGGTGGAAGCCGACCAGCGAGGCCACGAGGGCGTCGAACCGCGCGCCGGCGTCGGCCGGGGCGGCGTCGAGCGCCTCCTGCAGCCGCGCGGTGAGCGTGCCCATGGTCCGCACCATGAGGACCCGCAGGATCTCCTGCTTGCTCGGGTAGTGGTGGTAGACCCCGGGCACCGAGAGCCCCGCGCCGGCGGCGAGGTCGCGGATGCTCGTGCCGTGGTAGCCCTGGGCCGCGAAGGCCGTGAGGGCCGCCGCGAGCACCCGGGAGGCCGGCGTCGCGTCGTCCTCGCTCACGGGCCGCGACTCTAGCCCCCCGCACGCATCCTCCTCATGCGGTCGGGTGAGTGCGCCCGCGAGTCCTCCCGCCGTCACCGGGAGCGACGTACGATGTCGCGCACCGCCGTCGAGCACACCTGTTCACCCGCCGCCCCCGAGGATCCCGTGTCCGCTCTCCCCCAGACGCCCGAGCTGAAGCGTCGCTTCTACGACGCCGCCCTCGCCCTGCTGGCCGAGGAGGGCTACGGCGCCCTCAAGCAGCGGGCGCTCGTGGCGCGGATGGGCCTCACCACGGGGGCGTTCTTCCACTCCTTCGGCAACTGGCGCGAGTTCGTGCAGCTACTGCTGGAGTACTGGCGCGCCGACCAGACCCTGCGCATCCGCGACCTCGTGGAGAGCCTCGACTCCCCCGACTGGCAGGTCGAGACGCTGCTGCGCGCGGCCGTGGACCTGCCCCACGAGGCCGAGGGGGCGCTGCGCGCCTGGGGCGGGGCCGACCCCGACGTGCAGCGCGTGGTCACCCAGGTGGACGCCGAGCGGCTCGCCACCGTGGCCTTCGCCTTCACCGCCCTCACCCGCGACGCCGTGCTCAGCGACCGGCTCGCCCGCACCGCGATGTGGGTGCTGATCGGCTTCGAGCAGTCCCCCGCCACCCGCGATCCCGACACCCTGGAGTTCGCGCTGCGCGCCATCCAGCTGCAGCTGCTCGACGCCGCCGGTCAGACCACCTGACCGCGCCCTGACCACCGGACCCGCCCGACGCAGCAGGCCCTCAGCAGGAAGTGAGCTCACCGAGCTCGGCGAACAGGCGCTGGTTGAGCCCGAACGCCACACCGACCTCGGCCACGACCTCGGCGCGCGCGGTGTCGTGCCACGAGGCGCCGAGCGCGTCGAGCCGCGCCCGGTAGGCGTCCTTGTAGGGCTTGGGCCGCGGCACGTCGTCGAAGGCGTAGAAGGCCACGCCGCGCCCGTCGGGCAGGTCGTGCTGCCGGGCGAGCACACGGCCGATGGCCTGCCCCCCGGAGAGGTCGCCGAGGTAGCGGGTGTAGTGGTGGGCCACGAACCGCGCGCCGGCGGGCGCGGCACCGACCGGCGCGACGCTCGCCCGGATGCGCGCGGCGTAGGCCGCGGCCACCGGGGAGTGGCTGGGCGCCCCGCCGGACCCCGGTCCGGCGTCGGGGACCGCGCCCCAGTGGGCGAGGTCGGCGTCGAGCGCGGCCAGCCGCTCGACGGCGGGATCGCGCACCGCGGCCACCCCGGGCAGGTCGGCGTGGGCGGCGGCGGTGTCCTCCAGCGCCGCGTAGACGACGCGCAGCCGGCGCAGGTAGGCGACGTAGCCGGCCACCGGCAGCTCCCCGGCCACCAGGCGGGCCATGAACGGCGAGCCCTCGGCCTCGCGGTGGGCGGCGGCCGAGCCCTCCCGCATCGCGACGGACAGCGGCGCGGCAGCGGACATGCGGCTCACGCTAACCCGGACGACGCCCACCGCACCGCACGCACCCCCCGGGTGGGCGCGACGTGGGGCAGGCTGGTGCCGTGAGCGAGGAGCGGGTGGCGGATCGGCTGGCGCGGTGGCTGGGCGAGCTGGGACTGGTCGAGTACCTGGAGGAGGCGGGGCTGCTGCGCCTGATGCGCGGTCACGACGGCGCCGCCCACTGGAGCCGGCCGGCCACCGGCGAGCCGATGGGCGAGGGCGAGCTGGCCGACCTCGAGCGGCAGCTGCGCTCCCACGGCGAGGACCCCGCGCACGGCGTCCCCGTGGCCCTGCTGCAGGCGGCGCGGCTGGCCCGGGTGCGCCGCACGCTGCTCGACTCCGCGTGGTTCACCTACGACTCCCTGGCCGACGCCCGCGGCGCCACCGAGCAGGCCACCCGGTTCGCCGTCACGCGCGCGGTCAACGAGCGGCGCCTGCTCGCGGTGCCCACCGACCTGGCCACCCTCATCCCCGCCTTCCAGCTCGACGCCGCCGCCGAGCCGCGCGCCGACCTCGCCGACGTCCTCGACCCGCTGCTCGCACATCGCGCCGATCCCTGGCGGATCTGGGGCTGGCTCACCCAGCCGGCCGGGCTGCTGAGCGGGGAGATCCCGGAACAGGTGGCCGCCGACCCCGCGCGACACGGCGAGGCGGTGACCGCCGCACGACTCGTCGCAGGGCGGCTGCCCCGCTGAGCGGAAGACCGCCCCGTGGAGTGGGAGTCTTCCCGTTGAGTGAACAGTAGTGCACTATGTGGTCAGCACCACTCCCCCCACACTCTCGGAGGTCCCCGTGCCGCTGCACGCCCCCACCCCCGCACGGCCAGCTCCGGTCCGCGCCGCGCTCGCCCTCCTCACCGCACTCGCCGCCGTCGTCGCCCTGCTGGGCACCACCGGCGCGGCGCCCGCCCGGGCCGCCGACGGCGACCTCCCGGTGCCCTACGGCTTCATCCCCGCCGCGCTGCTCGCCGGCGTGCCGCCGGACCAGAACCCGCCGGGCGCCAACGACTGGAACTGCCGCCCGAGCGCCGCGCACCCCCGGCCGGTCGTGCTCGTGCACGGCATCGTGGGCAACCGCGCCACCAACTGGCCCACCTACGCCCCGCTGCTGAAGAACAACGGCTACTGCGTCTTCTCCCTCACCTACGGCCAGTACTACCCCTTCCCGCTGAACCAGTTCGGCGGCCTGGGCGACATCCGGGCCAGCGCGCAGGAGCTGAAGGTCTTCGTCGACCGCGTGCTCACCGCGACCGGCGCCAGCGAGGTCGACCTCGTCGGCCACTCCGAGGGCACGGTCATGCCCGGCTACTACCTCAAGTTCCTCGGGGGCGCGGCGGTCGTGAAGCGCCACGTCTCGATCGCCCCGCTGTGGAAGGGCACCGACACCCTCGGCGGTGCCACGCTGGCCCGCCTCGGCCAGCCCTTCGGCCTCTCGGCGCCCGTGCTCGGCCTCATCGGCGCCGGCGCGCCGTCGGTGCCGCAGCTGCTCGCGGGCAGTGAGTACTTCGCCGAGCTGCGCAGCGGCGGCAGCCCCTTCGTGCCCGGCGTGGAGTACACCAACATCGTCACGAAGTACGACGGCGTGGTGACGCCCTACACCTCGGGCATCGAGGACGGCGCCACCAACATCACGATCCAGGACCTGTGCCCGACCGACTTCAGCGACCACCTGCAGATCGTGTCCGACCCGGTCACGGCCCGCGTGGTGCTCAACGCCCTCGACCCCGCGAACGCCCAGCCGGTGCGCTGCCGCGTCGTGCTGCCGCTGGTCGGCGGCCTGCTCGGCTGAACGCGACCCCAACCACCGCACCCAGCGCACCCACCACCTCCACGACCCGAGCGGCGGGCCCCCGACCTCCGCTCGTGGGGACGGCGTCGTCCGTGCTCCGACGACGCCGCCCCCACCTGGCCGCCCTCCCCCTGTGAGCGGCCGACGGCGCTCCGCGACGGTCCACCGCCGCGGGGCGCCGTCCTCGTTCCGGCCCTGTTCCGGCCCTCAGTCCACGACGTCGAAGTAGCCGGCGAGCGCGGGGATGCGCCGCAGCACCAGCTGGTCGATCGCGAGCACCGCGATCAGGGAGATCCCGAAGAGCGGGAGCACCACCCCCAACACGACCAGACCGATGGCCAGCAGGGGGCTGGAGCGCACCGGGAGTCGCCCGCGGGGCGCCCCGAGCCGAGCCCCGCCCGAGGGCCGACGTCGCCACCACATCAGGGGACCGGTGACGCACAGGAAGATCAGCAGCAGGCACGCGGCGGCCGCGCCCCAGAACGACCACAGCCCCAGGCTGCGACCCTCGTGGAGCCCGATGCCCTGACTGACCACCTGGGCCAGCAGGGGATAGTCCGCGAAGCCGTACTCCCCGACGACCGCGCCGCTGTAGCGGTCGACGTGCACGGTGCGCTCCTGCGCGGGGTCGTGGAAGGCGTAGCCGATGACCGAGAAGACGCCGGCGTCGTCGTCCGCGAACGGCAGGGCGACCGTGAGGGGATGCGCCAGACCGGCCCGGTCGGCCACCGCGATCGCGGTGTCGAGATCCGCGACGCTCGCGCCGTCGCCGGCCCGGTGGGGCGGGGTCGAGCGGGACACCGGCGACTCCTGCTGGCCCCAGGGCACCTCGACACGGTGGGCGTGCGGGAGGGACTCGTCCAGGGTCGAGGTGGGATCGCTGATCGCGCCCGGGTCCTGGCTCCACATCGAGGAACCCTCGGCGGTGGCCAGGTGCTGCACCCGGTCACCCCACACCCCCGTCCACGGGAGTCCGGTGACCAGCAGACCGAGGAGCGCCACTCCGACCACGGCCCCGACCACGGCGTGGCGGCTGCGGGTGCCCGACCCGGGCCGCCCCTTCTCCCAGGCCCGGCGGCGTGCGGCTCGACCGCGCCAGAAGAGGTAGTACCCGGTGAGCGCCATCACGATGGCCCAGCACGCTCCGAGCTCGACCAGGTGCTCCCCCCAGCGCCCCGACATCAGGTCGCCGTGCAGGCGGATCGCCATCCCCGACACGGTCCGGGTCGGGTCGAGGTCGCCGAGCACCTCACCGCGGTAGGGATCGACGAAGACGTCGACGGCGCTCCCGTCGGGGAGCATCACCGAGAACCGGGAGGGGTCGTCGGCGTCGGTCGGCTCGGTGAAGGAGAGCAGCGTGACACCGGGGTAGGACTCCTCGACGGCGGCGGCCTGGGCCGTCGCCGGCACCACCGCCGCCTCCTCACCCGCGGCCGACGGCGCGGCGACCCGCATCAGGCCCGGGTGCAGGAGCGGCTCGAGCTGGAACCGGAACAGGTACACCAGACCGGTCGCGGCCAGGACCAGCACGATCGGCAGCACCAGCGCACTGGCGAAGAAGTGCCACCGCCAGGCGGCACGGAACAGGCCTGCGCTGCGCGTTCCCGCACGGCCCGGACGTCCCGGACGGCGTGGCGCGTCACCGGTGGCACCGCCCTGCGGCTGGAGGGTCTGACTCATCGCGCCACTCCTCAGCCCGCGACCGGCAGGTCGACCCGGGTGTCGCTGTCGTCGGGCACGGGGGCCGCGTCCTCGGGCCCGGGCCCCGGCAGCTGGGGCGCGGGAGGCGCGGCGGAGAGCAGGAGCAGGCAGAACACGACCACGGCGATCGCCATCCCCGCCACCAGCAGCAGGGGGCTCAGCGAGGGATCGAGTCCGGTCGGCGCCGCGACGACCGGCGCCGGCGTCGTCGCCGCGGCCGACGTCGCCGCAGCCTCCTCGGCGGCCCGCTGGGCGGCGCGCGCCTCCCGCGCCGCCGCGCGGGCCTCGCGCGGGCTCACCGCGGCGGGCGCCGGCGCGACCGCATCGGGCGCCGCCTGGTCCACCGGCGCCGGTGCCGGAGCCGTCTCCGGCACGGGTGCCGGGGCGGCCACAGGGGCGGCGGCGACCGAGACGGCCGCCCGCATGTCGGGGTGGATGCTGCAGAGGTAGGAGTAGTCCCCGGCGGTGTCGAAGGTGTGGCTCCAGCTGTCGCCCTTCTCCAGCATCGGGGAGGTGAAGGTCGCCGGTCCGGCCGTCACGGTGACGTCGTGCGGAGCGTCGTCGAGGTTGGTCCAGGTGACGGTGTCGCCCTGGTCGATGCGCAGGTCGGGCATCGCGTAGGCGTAGTTCTTGATGTCGACATGGTGGTGGCCCTCGCCGGAGGCCGAGGCGGGGCTGAGGCTCCAGCCCAGCAGGGCGGTGAGCGACACCAGCGTGCCGGCGACCAGACGGAGGAGCAGGCCCGAGGGCGGGCGGTGGGAACGGACGGTCATGGCGCTGCCTTTCCGGCGAAGCGGGGACGGGGGAGGATCCGAGGTGCGGGGGCCCGGTGTGAGCGGGCCCCCGCACCTGCTGGTCGGCCTGTCCGACGACGTCGTCGACCGGCCTCGGGAGGCGATCAGCAGTTGCTCTCCAGCCACGGCTCGACCATGTTCTCGACCAGGATCGTGTGGGTCAGGGTGTACTGGTCGACGTCGCTGAGCTCCTTGACCTGACCGAAAGGCGAGGTCTCGAGGTGACCGCCGTACAGGTGCACCAGGAACGTGTCGAGGCTGGTGTTGCCGGCGCCGAGGATCGGCTCGAGCATGTTCTGCACGAGGATCGTGTGGGTCTGGGTGTACTTGTCGACGTCGAGCAGCTCGCGCACCTGCTGGAACGGCGAGGTCTGCAGGTGGCCGCCCTCGACGTGGGTCATGAAGACGTCCAGCGACTCACGCACCCCCGTGCACTCCTCCGGCGTCGGCGCGCCGGCCGTGGGCTCGGTGGACGGCTCCGGCTCCGGGGCGGTCTCCGGCTCCGTGGACCCCCCGTGGCCGGAGTGCCCGGCGGGCTCCTCCGCCGGCGCGTCGGTCGGCTCCTCGGCGGGCTCGCTCGGCCCCGACGGCGCCGCGGGGGCGTCGTCGCCGACCACCGTCACCTTGGCCACCATGTCGGGGTGCACGGCGCAGTAGTACTCGTAGACGCCGGCCTGGGTGAAGGTGAAGCTGAACTCGTCGCCCTGCGCCATCGTGCCGGAGTCGAAGGACTCCGGACCCGAGGTGACGGTCACGGTGTGGGGGGCGGAGTCCTCGTTGATCCACGTGACGGTCTGTCCGACCTTCACGGTGAGGTTCGCCTTGTCGTAGGCGTAGTTCTTGATCCTGACCACGACCGGCGCGGCCTTGGCGCTGGCCACCGGGGCCGCCGGCGCCGCCGCGGGGGTCGTGAGGCCGGCCTGGGCCGAGCTGGACTGGCCGAGCTGGCTGAGGGCGAACACCGACGTCGCGGCAGCCGCGACCAGCGCGGCGCTGAGGGCGAGACGTCGCTGGGGAGGTCGGGTGGAGGTGGGTCCGGATGCGGGAGCCTGGGACATGACGGGTGATGCCTTTCGTGAGGTGCTGCACGGTTCTTCAGGTGCAGCGGGATCGCGCCGATGACGCGACGGCCCGGCGTCGTTGCCGGAGTGGACGAACAGGTGGTGACGGGGATCAGAGCCCGGGGCTGGAGGTCACCAACGTCGAGGCGGCGGCGAGGACCGCGACGGCGAGGGCGGCCTCGGCGTACACGGACACCGAGAAGGACCGCACCGCGCCGGCGCGCCCGAGGGTGACCGCCTCGTCGAGTCGGCGGTCGACCCAGCGCTTGCTCGCCATCGCGGCCGCTATGACCGCGCCGAACGCCACCAGCTTGAGGAGCAGGGTGCGGGCGTAGTCGGTGCCCCAGAAGCCGGGGATGGGCAGGGCGATCTGGTAGAGCATGATCAGACCGGAGGCCACGATCGCGAGCACCGAGACCATCGCGAGCTGCGAGTACCGGGGCACGACCGCGGCGAGCACCGGGAGGTCGCGGCGCGGCAGCAGTGCGATCGCCATGGCGAGCAGTCCCCCCAGCCACACGCTGATGCCGGCCACGTGGAGGAAGTCCGCGGTGGAGCCGAGCCACCCGATCTCGGTCTGCGGGGCGTGGGCGCGCATCCCCGTGACACGGATCATGCCGACGGCCACGACCAGGGCACCGACGCGCCAGGCCGTGCTGCGCACGGCCGTGGCGCCGTCGCGGAGCACGCCGACCAGGACCACGAGCGCCAGGGCCCAGAGCAGCACCAGCGTGGTCGAGACCCGGGCGTAGTCGCTGAGGAGGACCTGCGCGGTGGACTGGCTGTCCGGCGCGCGGGCGAGGTCGACGGCGACCGAGCCGAGGGCGGCGAGTACTCCGACCACGACCGTCGCGCCGAGGAGCAGCCGCATGCGCCGCTCCTGGGCACCGGCGGGCCACAGCAGGGCGACGAACGCGAGGCCGCCGAGGAAGCCCGCGGTCGCGAGGTACCCCGCGACCCGCGAGACCCGGGTCCAGCGGTCGAGGGCCGCGAGGTCGGCGCCCGCGTCGGAGACGGCGGCCGCCGCGGCGTCGCGCTCGTCGTCGAGGGCCGCGACGGCGGCGGGCCCGACGCCGAAGGTGACGGTCCCGGTGGTCTCGTGGCCGTCCTCGCCGTCGATGAGCATCCACATCAGCGACACCTCGCCGGCGGGATCGAGCCGGGTCGGGTCGATCTGACGCAGGTCGAGCTGCACGGTGGTCGGGTCGCCCGGCTTGATGCGCTGCGGCACGACCTCGCCGCCCTGGGTCACGGTGACCTCGCGCATCGTGACGGGCCGACCGAAGGTGAGGGCGGCGAATCGCGGCATCTCCGCCAGCGCCGACCCGTTCGCGGGCCGCGAGCCCTCAAGGTCGACGTGGGCCTGGGCGGGGGCGCTGCCCGGACCCACCGCGAGCACGGCGAGCAGCGCGAGCAGGACGCAGAGGAGCGTCGTCAGGACACGGAGGGTGCGCGTGCGGGACGTCCGCGTGCGGGGGTGGGGACGGGGCGAGCGGATCGGACCCGACATCTCAGCAGCCCCTCTCACCGACGGTGGGGCCCACGACGTCCTTCACCAGCACGGTGTGGGCTTTGACGTAGTCGTCGACGGCGAGCAGGTCGGTGACCTGCTGGAACGGCGACGTCTCGAGGTGGGCGGCGTAGAGGTGGCGCAGCAGGACGTCGAGGTCGCTGTCGAGGGCGCGCGCGATCGGGTCGAGCATCGAGTCGACCAGGGTCGTGTGGGTCAGGGTGTACTGGTCGACGTCGAGCAGCTCGCGCACCTGGTCCAGGGGCGAGGTCTGCAGGTGGCCGGCCTCGAGGTGCGTGAGCAGGCGCGAGGCGGCGATCCGCACGCCGACGCAGGTGTCGTCACGCGCCACGAGCGGCGGCATCACGACGTCCGGGGCGGACGGCGACTCGGGCTCGGGGGCGTGGTCGTGCTCGGTCGGCGCCGGCGTCGTCGGCACCGTCGGTGTCGGCGTCCGGGGGATGCCCGCCGGAGCGGAGACGACCGGGACCGGCACGGTCGCGGGAGCGACCTGCACCGGAGCGGCGGGGGCGCTGGCCACCGGGGCGGCCGGTGGGGACACTACCTGCGCGGCGACGGGCACCGAGAGCCCCCAGCCGGAGGCGTAGCCGAGCAGGACCGTCGCCGCGCCGCACAGGGCGGCGGACGTGGCGGCCTGGACCCGGGTCATCGGCGGTCGGGACGCGATGTCGGGAGGAACGGGAGCGGTCATGGTGTGGCCTTCGGAACGGGAGCGGCGGTACCGAGAACTCTGCAAGTCGGGATCCGGACCGCGATTTCCCGACCGCTACATCGCCGTCACTTTGTCCTCACGGCCTCACCACACCCCGAGGGAGAGGTCCGACATCCGGTGTTCACACAGGTGAACGCGACGACGCCCGCGTCGCCGTCGCGAGAACGCGACGGTGACGCGGGCGTGACAACCCGGCTGCGGGGACCTGGCGCGAGGGCGGTCAGACCCCGGCGCGGGCCATCTCGGCCCGGGGGCGCAGGTAGCAGAACCACGTGACCGCGAGGCACACGACGTAGAACCCGAGGAAGATCACGAAGGCCTGCCGGGTGGCGGCCACCGGATCGGTCACCCAGGGCGCGGAGAACGTGATGGGGATCAGGAACCCGCCGATCGCCCCGATGGCGCCGGCGATCCCGATGACGGCCGAGGACTCGCGGGTGGCGCGGACCTCCGCGTCGGCCCGCTCCGGCGTGCCGAGCGGCGCGACCGCCGCGGCCTTGGCGCGGAAGATCGACGGGATCATCCGGTAGGTCGACCCGTTCCCGAGGCCGCTGGCGGCGAAGACGATGAGGAACGCCGCGAGGAACCAGGGGAAGACGTGCTCGTTGGCGGCCACGGCGTCCCGGACGGCGTCGGGGTAGGTGAAGGTCGCCGGGTCCGGAGGTGCGGCCCCCGGCGCCGGCCGCGGGACCGGGGTCAGCGCGGACAGCGAGACCAGGACCAGGACGACCCCCAGGATCATCCCCAGGAACGAGGCCAACGTGACGACGGCACCGCCGAGCCGGTCGGCGACCATCCCGCCCAACGGACGCACCAGCGAACCGACCAGAGCTCCGAGGAAGCCGTAGAAGGCGAAGTTGATGCCGATGCCCGGGATCGAGGGCACCGGCTGATTGAAGAAGTTGATCTTGATCAGCAACGGCATCGCGGCCGAGAAGCCGATGAAGGAGCCGAAGGTGCCGATGTAGAGGAACGACATCACCCAGGTGTGCCCGTGGCGCAGCGCCGACAGCTGCTGGCGGGGGCGGCTCGAGGCGACCGCCAGGTTGTCCATGAACAACCACGCGCACACCGCAGCGGCGACCGCCAGCGCGGCGTAGAGGAATCCGGCGCGCGGCAGCATCAGGCCGGCCTCGCTCGCCTTGACCAGGCCGAACGCTCCGGTGCCGCCGACGATGATCGGGAAGAAGAACTGGATCACCGCGACCCCGAGGTTGCCCCCGGCGGCGTTGAGCCCGAGCGCAGTGCCCTTGAGGTGGGCGGGGTAGAAGAAGTTGATGCTCGCCATCGACGAGGCGAAGTTGCCGCCCCCGACGCCCGCGGTGGCCGCGATCAGCAGGAACATCCAGTAGGGCGTGGTCGGGTCCTGCACGGCCCAGGCGAACAGCAGGGTCGGCACCACCAGCAGCCCCGCGCTGAGGACCGCCCAGTTGCGCCCCCCGAAGCGGGGGACGGCGAAGGTGTACGGGAGCCGCAGCAGGGAGCCTACGAGGTTGGGCAGCGCCACCAGCCAGAACAGCTGCTGGGGCGTGAACGCGAAGCCGACCTTGGACAGCGTGGCGGCCGCGGCGCTCCACATCAGCCACACCGAGAACCCGAGGTGCTCCCCGAGGATCGAGAACACCAAGTTGCGGCGGGCCACCTGCTTGCCGCCGGCGGCCCAGTAGGCCGGGTTCTCCGGGTCCCAGTCGTCGATCCAGCGCCCGGTGCGTCGCCCCGAACGGCGTGCGCCACGCGGGGGGACGGTCTCGGGATCGATGATCCTCACTTCGATGGCCATGGCGCCCTGCCTGCTGCTCCGGCGGTCGACACGTCGTGACCGCGATGGCTGGCGACGCTAGGCAGCGGGTGTTGCCGCCACCGGCGCCGCCGGGTTCGGCGTCGGTAACCGCTCCCTCACGACCTCACGGGGTGCTCCGCCGCGGGGCGCCGTCCTCGTTCCGGGCCCCGGCCCTCACCCCGGCCCTCACCCCGGTCTAGACCGGAAGGGTGAACTGTCGACCGATTCGGGGGCCTGATGTCCTCCCCCGACATCCGGCGTCGTCATCATCACGAGGACGCCCACCGGGGCGGCCCGGAACCCAGGAGAACGACATGACCATGTACGCCGCCATCATCTACTCCGCCGACGTCGACTACAGCGCTCCCGAGCACGCCGAGGAGATGGCCGAGTACGGCGCCTTCAGCATGGCCGCCGCCCACGCCATCCGCGGCGGCGCCGCCCTGTTCCCGACGGCCACCGCGACCACGGTGCGCGCCTCGGGCAAGGGCGGGGAGATCGTCACCAGCGACGGGCCCTACGCCGAGACCAAGGAGGCCCTCACCGGCTTCTTCCTGCTCGAGGCCGACGACCTCGACGCCGCGATCGCGCTCGCCGCGCAGATCCCGGCGGCGTGGAACGGCGCGGTCGAGGTGCGGCCCGTCGTCCCGATGATGGGCTGACCGGACCGCACGAGGACCCCCTCCGCATGTCGCACGACGCCGCCGCACCGGGGCCCGAGGAGACCCTCGTGGCCCTGGTGCGCGACGCCGGTCGCGACGTGCTGGCGAGCCTGGCGCGCGAGGTCGGCGACCTCGCGCTGGCCGAGGACGCCGTGCAGGACGCCGTCCTGCGCGCGCTCGACCGCTGGCCCGTCGACGGCGTGCCCGACCGACCCGCGGCGTGGCTGCGGGTGGTGGCGCGCAACCGTGCCCGCGACCTGGTGCGGGCGGAGTCCCGCCGGGAGGCGCGGGAGGAGCGGGCCCACCGCGAGGACCTCGTGACGGGCCGGCACTCCGCGGCACCGGCCCACGACCAGGAGGACCCGATGTCCTCGTCGTACCCGGGCCACTTCCCCGAGGGCCCCGACGAGATCCCGCCCGAGGTGCTGCACGACGACCTGCTGCGGCTGCTGTTCACCTGCTGCCACCCGAGCCTCGCGCCGGCGAGCCAGGTCGCGTTGGCCCTGCGTACCCTGTGCGGCCTGAGCGAGGAGGAGATCGCCCGGGCGCTGCTCAGCACCCCCGACGCCGTGGCGAAGCGGCTGGTGCGCACCCGGCAGAAGATCCGCGCCGCCGGCATCCCGTACAAGGTGCCCTCGGAGGCCGAGCTGCCCCAGCGCTGGGCGGCCGTGCTCACCACCGTCTACCTGCTGCTCAACGAGGGCTACAGCGCCACCGCCGGCCCCGACCTGGTGCGGCCCGCCCTGCTGGAGCAGGCCCTGCGACTGGCGGGACTGCTCCACGCCCTGCGCCCCGACGACGTCGGCGCATGCGCGCTGCTGGCCCTGGGCCTGCTGCAGGACTCGCGCCGGGCCGAGCGGCTGGACGACGACGGCGTCCCGAAGCTGCTGGCCGACCAGGACCGCAGCCGCTGGGACCGGGCCGCGATCCGCGCCGGCAGCGAGCTGGTGACCGCCGGCCTGCGGCTGAGCACCGCCGGCGCCCCGGTGGACCGCTACCTCGCCCAGGCCGCGATCGCCGCCTGCCACGCGCTGGCGCCGGACTACGCCGCCACCGACTGGGACGCGATCGTGTCGTGGTACGACGCGCTGCTGGTCACCGACCCCTCACCGGTGGTGGCCCTGAACCGGGCCGTCGCCCTCGCCGAGCGCGACGGCGCCGAGGCGGGGCTGACGGCGGTGCTCGCCGTGCCCGGCCTGGAGCGCTACCCGCTGTGGCACGCCACCCAGGCCGTCCTGCTGCGCCGGCTGGGCCGGGAGGAGGAGGCCGCACGCGCCGACGCCCGCGCCGCCGCGCTCCCCCTCCCCGAGCCCACGCGCCGCCTCCTCGACCCGGCCGGCTGAACGGCCTGCGGACCGGGCGGGTCACCGGCCGACGTCGCACCAAGCATCCGGCAGGCCGTTCCCGGCGTGTCGGGCTGCCGTCCGCTTGGTACGACGTCCCTGCGCCACCCCGCTATCAGTGAGTCGGGGGGATCAGGAGGTGGGCGGGTCAGCTGATGAGCGAGGCGAGCCGGGTGTAGACCGAGGAGTCGCCGCGCAGGACCCGGCTGCGGCGCCCGTCCAGCGCCACGGGGACGTCGCCGACCAGCGTCACTCGCCGCACCTCGCGCGGGTGGTGGTCGAAGTCGGCGACGGCGTAGTGCTGGGTGGCGCGGTTGTCCCAGATCGCGACGTCGCCCGGCGCCCAGGTCCAGCGCACGGTGTTCTCCAGCCGGGTGATCCGGGCCTGGAGCAGGCCGAAGATCGCGTGCGACTCGGCGGTGTTGAGGCCGCGGAAGCGCTGCACGAAGTGCCCCAGCAGCAGCGCGCGCTCGCCGGTCTCGGGGTGCACGTGCACCACCGGGTGCTCGGTCTCGTAGGGCACCGAGCGGAACTGGTCGCGGTCCAGCGCGTCACCTTGGGGGTCCTCGGCGTCCTCGGCGGTAGCGGCGTAGTCGTAGCGGTTGGTGTGCACCGCCCACAGGTCGTCCACGAGCGCCTGCAACGACGCCGGCAGGGCGGCGTAGGCGGCCGCCGTGTCGGCCCAGACCGTCGTGCCGCCGTAGGGCGGGATCGTGACGCCGCGCAGGATGCTGATGCTGGGCACACGGTCCACGAACGTGACGTCGGTGTGCCAGCTGTTGGCAGCCATCCCCTGGGTCGCGTGCAGGCTCAGCACGTGGGCGCTGCCGGTGTTCACGGTCGGGTGCGCGGTGGTGAGGTGCCCCAGGCGCTGGGCGAAGGCGACGTGGCCGTCGTCGTCGAGGTGCTCCTGGCCGCGCAGGAAGACGACCTTGTGGGTCAGCAGGGCCGCGCGCAGCTGCGCGACCACGTCGTCGGCGAGGTCGCCGCCCAGCCGGACGCCGTCGACGCGGGCGCCGATGCGACCGCCCAGCCGGACCACCACCGGCTCGGCGGGGGAGGCGGTGTGCCGCCCGATGGAGGGGCCGGTCGACGTGGTGCTGGTCGACGCGGTGCTGGTCGACGTGGTGCGGGACGAGGGGGCGAGCGTCATGGATCCTCCCGAGATCGAATATGAGTGACTCGATCGACTTTAACCCACCGAGGCGCCGCCACCCCGAAGGGTTTGACCGGTCGGGTGCACTGGAGGCACCACGGATCGGAGGACAGCGTGCTCGGACGCCTGCATCACGATCGCGCCCGCCGGCCCCTCGCGGGCGCCGTCGCGGCCGTCGCGCTCACCGGCTGCACCACGGCGGTCGACGACCGTCCCGCCACGACGCCCGACGAACGGCCGCTGCGCGCGGTGGCGGCGGCCGCCGCGCCACCGCCGGCGGCCGGCACCGTCCGCCTGGCGTTCGGCGGCGACGTGCACTTCGAGGGGCTGCTCGCCGACGACGCCCGCAGCCCGCGCGCCGACCTGGGCCCCTTCAGCGCCCAGCTGCGCGCCGCCGACCTGGCGGTCGTCAACCTCGAGACCGCCGTGCTCGCGCCCGGACGCCCCGGCGCGCCGGCCGCCAAGGAGCTGGAGGATCCCGGAGACCGCTACTGGTTCCGCACCGGCCCCGGAGCCCTCGACGTGCTGGCCCGTTCGGGCGTCGACGTCGCCTCCGTGGCCAACAACCACGGCGCCGACGCCGGACCGGCCGGCCTGCGCGGCACCCTCGACCTGCGGGAGGACTCCCCCGTCGCCCTGATCGGCGCGGGCACCGACCACCGCGACGCCTTCGCCCCGTACCGCACGACGATCCGCGGCCTCGACGTCGCCGTGCTCGCCGCCGACGCCTCCCCGCGCGAGAGCGCCGCACCGGTCTGGGCCGCGGTCCCCGGGTCCGGACCGGGCCTCGCGGCGGCCCGCGTGCCGCAGGCGCCCCAGCTGGTCGCCGCGGTGCGGACGGCCGCGGCCCGCGACGACGTCGTCGTGGTGTACCTGCACTGGGGCGAGGAGGGGGCCACCTGCCCCACCGGCGACCAGGAGCGGCTGGCCGCGACGCTCGCCGACGCCGGGGCCGACGTCGTCGTGGGGGCGCACGCGCACCGCATCCAGGGGTCGGGCCTGCTCGGGGAGGGTGCGGGCTCCACGTACATCCACTACGGCCTGGGCAACTTCGCCTGGTACCACGGGCTCGTGCCCGAGACCGGGCTGCTGCAGCTCGACGTCACCGCCGAGGGCGTCGTGCGCGAGCGGTGGCTGCCCGGCCGCACCCCGCTCGAGGGCGGCACGGCGCAGCCCCTGACCGGGGCGGAGCGGGCGGCCGCGCTCGCCGACACCCGTGCCCGCCGTGACTGCACCGACCTGCGCCCGGTGCCGACGCCCCCGCGGGAGCGGAGCGTCGCGCCGGACCGGCCCGCCGCACCCGCCCGGCCCGACTTCCGCGCGACGATCAGCCCGATGACGGCCACCTGGCGGGCCCGGATGGGCGCCAGCCACGACGAGGGGCGGTGCCCTGTCGGCTGGGACGACCTGCGGGCCGTCACCGTCTCCTACGTCGATTTCGCGGGGCAGGTGCGCCGCGGGCCGTTGGTGGTGAACCGCGACGTGGTCGAGGACGTCGTGAGCGTCTTCCGCACGCTCTACCGCGCCCGGTTCCCGATCGCCCGGATCCGGCTGGTGGACGCCTACGGCGCCGACGACGACGCCTCGATGGCGGCCAACAGCACCTCGGCCTACAACTGCCGCCGGGTGGCGGGCACCGACCTGTGGTCCTCCCACGCCTACGGCCGGGCGATCGACCTGAACCCGGTGCAGAACCCCTACGTGCTGCGCACCGCCGAGGGCGTGCGCGTGCTGCCGCGGGCGGGCGCGCGGTTCCTCGACCTGGACCGCAGCCGCCGCGACCTGCCGCCGGGGGTGATCGGCACCGACGGCGTCGTCGTGCGGGCCTTCGCCCGCATCGGCTGGGAGTGGGGCGGCGACTACGCCGACCCCGACTACCAGCACGTCGCCCTCGACCGCTGACCCTCCCGCCGCGACCGGGGGCCATCGGGGGCGCCGACACCCGCCGTGGTGCTGGCGCCGGCGGCCCGGAGGGGCCAGAGTGTTGACGAGCCACACTTCCCCGCGCCAAAGTGGTTGAACACTCAACTAGTAGCGAGGACCCCACATGGACTTCTTCGAGCTCGTCCAGTTCATCGGACGCGTCATGTTCGCCTTCCTCTTCGTCGGCTCCGCGATCGGCCACCTGACCCAGACCCAGGCGATGGCCGGCTACGCCGCCTCGCGCGGGGTCAAGAACGCGCCGCTGATGGTCCAGATCAGCGGCGTCGCGATGCTGGCCGGCGCCGTCTCGATCGTGCTCGGCATCTTCGCCGACATGGGCGCGCTCGGCCTGGCGATCCTGCTCATCGTCACCGCGGTGATGATGCACGCGTTCTGGAAGGAGACCGACCCGCAGGCCAAGCAGATGGAGATGATCGCCTTCAACAAGGACATCGCCCTGGCCGGCGCTGCGCTGTTCATGTGGTACGTGTTCCACTACGGCGGTTCGTGGACGATCACCGACCCGCTGTTCGGTCCCTCGTTCTGACCCACGTGGTCTCTCCGACGGGGCCGGTGCCGCGATGCGGCGCCGGCCCCGTCGGCGTCTCCGCCCCCGGAAGAGGGCCCGCGGAACACGTGACGTGCCGAGGTGCATGTGAGACCTTGCCGGGATGACGCAGCCGCCCCCACCCCCCGGCCCCTCCCAGCCGCCCCCGCCGCCCGGCGGGTACGCGCCGCCGCCCCCGCCCGGTCCGCCCGGGCCCACGGCCCCGCCGGCGGCCGGCGTCGACCTGGGCGCCCTCACCCCGCACCTGCGACGCCTCGTGGCCGGCGACTGGCTCGGGGCCGCTGTCGTGGCCGTCGCCCTGCTGGCCGTCGTCGGTGCCGGCTCGCTCGGCCTGGCGGTGCTGGTGCAGGACCTCGGGTTCGGGCAGACGCTCACCCTCGCGGTCACGCTGACCGCCGCCGCGTTCGGCGTCAACGGCACCACCCACCTCACCGGCGAGCTCGACGGCGCCTCCGGGGAGGCCGACGCCTCCCTCCACGCCTCGCCGCTCCTGCTGCTCACCCTCGGGGCGATCGTGGCGGTGCTGCTGTTCCGGCGCCTGGCCCGGCGTCGCGCCACGTTCGGCGAGGTCGTGGCCGACGCCGTGCGGACCGGCCTGCTCACGACCGTGGTCGTGTTCGTGGCCGCGCTGGTCGTCCGCAGCGGCTTCACGACCGAGCAGGTGGGGCTGCTCGACCTCGGCGTCGACGACTCCGCCCTCGACGCCGACTTCGGGGCCGGCCGGCTCGCCTCCCTCGTCCAGCCGTGGCTGGTGGTGACGCTGATCCTCGTGCTGGCCGGTCTGCTGGTGCGCCGCGACCTGCTCGACGGCCGCACCGCCCGCGCCCACGACGTGCTGCGCGGGCCGGTGATCGGCGCCGCCGCCCTGGTCCTGCTGCTGCCGGCGGCCGGCACCGCGTTCTGGCTGATGCTCAAGGTGGCCGGCGACTCCGTGGACCGCGACGGCCTCACCGTGGCCAGCTTCGCCGCGCTCGTGATCGCCTCGCTGTCCAACCTCGGCTACACCACCCTCGGCATCGGTGTGCTGTCCCCCGTGGGCGCCAGCAGCTCGGGTCGCGCCGCCGGCACCGGGCCGGTGGGCGAGGAGGAGTTCCTGCGCCTGGGCACCCTCACCGACACCCAACCCGGCCTGTGGGCCTCGCCGCTCGTCGCCCTGCTGGTGCTCGCCGCCGTGGCCGTCGTCGTCGTGCGCACCGCTCCGGCCGGGGAACGGCGCCGCGCCGGACTGACCTGGCTGGCCTCCCTCGTGGTGGTCCTGCCGGTCCTGACCTGGTGGACCTCCGCCCACGGCTCCGGCAGCGCCGCGGCGACCTTCGACGGCGAGGCCTTCCGCGGCGAGGGGACGGTCTACGCCGGCCTCGACGGCGTGCCGGGCACCCTGCTGCTGCTCGTGGCCGCCGCCGTGGTCGGGCTGGTCGTGATGCTCGTGACCGGCGCGCTCACCGGCGGCGACCTGCGCCGGGCCGGCGACTCGCTGCGCACGGCGGCGGCCACCGTCGCCCCGGCCCCGGCCCCGGCGTCGGCGCCGCCGGCCCCGACCGGGTGGGGTGCGCCTCCCGCGGCTGCCCCGGGCCCGCCCCCACCGCCGGCCCCTCCGGCGTTCCCGCCCCCGGCCGGACCCCCGGCGGGCGGGCCCCCGTCACCCCCCACCCCGCCCGGCATCGACCTCGGCAAGCCCGGACCCGGCTGACCGGACCCGGCTCATCGGGACGGCTCATCGGGACGGGCGGTCAGCGGGCCGCGAGGTAGGCGCGCCAGCCGCCGAACCCGGTGATGTCCTCGGCGTCGGCCAGGGCCCAGGGCTCGCACACGAACCCGTGCACGCGGACGCCGTCCTCCAGCTCGACCTGGCCGATCGCCAGGGGCGCGACGACGGTGGCGAGGAACCCGCCGACCTCCGCCCACGGCAGCCGGTACACCTCGACCTCGATGGCCGTCCCGGTGCGGTCCCCCGCCGCCACCCGGCGCAGGCCGGGCTTGGGGGGCACCGTGCCGGGCAGCGCGTAGAACCGGTACACCGGCGCGGTGCGGGTCCGCCGCCGCAGCCGGGCGCCGCGGCCCAGGAGGTCGGCGTGCAACGGCATGCCCTCCAGGTGGGCACCGACCACCGCGACGTCGAGCCCGGGCGGCAACGGCGGCTCGACCGGCGTCGGGGCCCCGCCGCGCAGGACCGCCTCGAGGGTGGCCGCGACGCCGGCGAGGGCGCCGTCCGACCCCGCCGGCGCCTGCACCGTGACGCCGAAGGGCAGCGGACCCCCGGATCCCCCGGGCGCTCCGGGCACTCCGGGAACGGCGATCGCGGCGAGGTCGAGCAGGTTGGTGAACGTGGTCCAGCGGCCCAGCCGGGCGTTCAGGGCCACCGGGTCGGCCTGCAGCTCGGCCACGGTGAAGGTCTCGGTGACGGTCGGGGTCAGCAGCGCGTCGACGTCGGCCAGGAGGGCGCGCACCCGTCGCCGCCGCTGCGCCATCGCGTCCAGGCCGGCGAACACCTCGACGCCGGTGACGGCCGTGGCGCCGTCGAGGATCCCGGCCACCGCGGGCCACACGGCGTCGCGGTGCGCAGTGAGGAAGTCGGTGAGCCCGGCGGCGCGCTCGGCGAGCCAGGGACCGGTGTAGAGCTGGTCGCCGGCGGCGTGGAGGTCGTCGACCACGTCGGCCGGGAGCGGCACCAGCGTGACGCCGGCGCCGCGCAGCCGCTCCAGCGTCGCCTCCCACGCCGCCTGCTCCCCGCGCGCGCCCCAGCCGCGGACCGCGGCGGGCACGGCCAGTCGCAGCCGGCCGGGCTCGACCGGCTGCGGCGTTGCGGCCGGCACGTCGAGCGGGCGCGACCAGGGGTCGTCCGGGTCGTGCCCGGCCAGGACGTGGAGCACCGCGGCGGCGTCGGCGACGTCCTGGGTGAAGACCGACACGCAGTCGAGCGACCGGCAGGCCGGCAGCAGGCCGCGGGTGCTGACCAGGCCGATGGAGGGCTTGAGGCCGACGACGCCCTGCAGCGCGGCCGGCACGCGCCCGGAGCCGGCGGTGTCGGTGCCGAGGCTGAACGGCACCTGGCCCGCGGCGACGGCGACCGCCGATCCCGAGCTCGACCCGCCCGGCACGAGGGCGGGGTCGTGCACGTGCCGCGGGACGCCGTAGGGGCTGCGGGTGCCGTTGAGACCTGTCGCGAACTGGTCGAGGTTGGTCTTGCCGATCAGCAGCGCGCCCGCGGCCTCGAGCCGGGCGACCGCGACCGCGGTCTCCTCGGGCTCGTAGGCGAAGCCGGGGCAGGCGGCGGTGGTCGGCAGGCCCCGGGTGTCGAGGTTGTCCTTCACCGCGAACGGCACGCCCCACAGCGGCAGCCGGCTGCGGTCGGCGGGGTCGAGGCGGGCCACGGCCCGCGCCACGTCGGTCGGCGGCACCAGGCTGATCCAGGTGCCGTCCTCGCCCCGGGCCGCGATCCGGGCGTGCACCTGCGCCACGACGTCGGCCACCTCGGCGCACGGGTCGTCGCTGGCGACGTAGCGGGCGCGCAGCCCGGCCACGGTGAACGGGGTCGCGGACGACGTCGCGGACGACGTCGCGGTCCGGGTGCCGGCGGCCGGGGCGGGGAGGTCGACGGGCGTGCCGGTCATGCGACCGGTGCGGCCAGGCTCGCCAGCAGCGCCTCGGAGGTCGCGATGGCGCCGAAGACGCCGCCCTGCATCGTGATCATCTTCAGGGCCGCGGCGTAGTTGCCGGGATCGGTGGCGCCCGTGCAGTCGGTGAGCAGCAGGCACTCGTAGCCCCGGTCGTTGGCGTCGCGCATCGTGGTGTGCACGCACACGTCGGTGGTGATGCCGGTGAAGATCAGGTGAGTGATGCCGCGGGTGCGCAGCAGCAGGTCGAGGTCGGTGGCGTAGAAGGAGCCCTTGCCGGGCTTGTCGATCACCAGCTCGCCCTCGATCGGGGCGACCTCGGGCACGATCTCCCAGCCGGGCTCGCCGCGGGTCAGGATGCGTCCGCACGGGCCGTCGGAGCCGATGCCGGCACCGATCTGCTGGCTGCGCCACAGCTTGTTGGGCGGGCAGTCCGACAAGTCGGGCCGGTGCCCCTCGCGGGTGTGCACCACGAACAGCCCGGCCTCGCGGGCCGCCGCCAGCACCCGCTGGGTCGCGGGCAGGCCGGCGCGGGTGAGGCTGAGGTCGTAGCCCATGCGGTCGACGTAGCCGCCGGGGCCGCAGAAGTCGACCTGCCAGTCGATGTTGATCAACGCGGTGCGCTCGGGGGCGAACCCGCCGTCGAAGGGCCAGGCGTAGGGCTCGGCGGGCAGGGCCGGGAAGCGGGTGGGGCTGGTCGTGGGGCTGGTCATCGCGGGGTCCTCTCGCGGGAGTTCGGAGGGTTCGTGGGGGCGGGTCAGGGACGGCCGAGGGCGGCCAGGACGGCGTCGGTCTCGCCGACGGCGCCGAAGATGCCGCCGGACATCTCGATCTGCGAGCGCGAGGCGGCGCGCAGGTCGGGGTCGAAGGGCACGCAGCCGTCGAGCACCAGCAGGCACTCGTAGCCGCGGTCGTTGGCCGAGCGCATCGTGGAGTGCACCGAGGTCTCCAGCCAGCCGCCCACCAGCAGCAGCCGGTCGCGCCCGGTGCGTCGCAGCAGCGCGTCCAGAGGGCTGCCGTGGAAGCCGTCCAGGCCGGCGGCGACCACCGTCTCGTCGATCGGATGATCCGACTCGACGACGGTCGCCGCCGGCCCCATGGGGGTGGACCGGTCGTCGGGGGCCGACCGGCGGGGCGGGGCGGTGGTCACGGCGACCACCGCCCCGCCGAGATCGTGCAGCCGCTGCGCGAGCGGCGCGACCGTGGCGGGCAGGGCCGGGGCGTCGGCCCCCCGCACCACCAGGAGCGCGGTCCGAGCCGGGGCGAGATCCCCGTCGTAGGGCCAGGCGTAGGGCGTGGAGCCCGCCACGGTCGTCATCGTCGTCCCTCTGTCCCCTGGTGTCGTCGTCCTGGTGCCGTGGGTCCTACTGGGCCAGGTCGCCGACCACGCCCTGGACGAAGAAGTCCATGGCGTCGTTCTCGGCGTAGGTCGGGACCACGCCCTCCTCGATGGCGAGCGTGCCGTCCTGGTCGTAGACGGGGCCCACGAACGGCGAGCCGTCCTCGGTGCCGAGGAACTCCTGGGCGGCGGTGATCTCCGACATGGTCTCCTCGCTCACCAGCGGGCCGTAGGGCGCGAGGACGAAGGGGTTGGTGCCGGTCTTGTAGCCCACGCGGAAGTTGTCGTTGTACTCGCTGCCGACGAAGTCGCCGTCGACGACGGTCTGCACGATGTCGGTGTAGAGCGGGCCCCAGTCCCACACGGCGCCGGTGAGCCAGCCCTCGGGGGCGAGGCTGGAGGCGTCGGCGTGGTAGCCGACCGTCATGGCGCCGGCCTTCTCGGCCGCCTGGATGACCGTGGCGGTGCAGTCCTGGTGCTGCGTCAGCACGTCGACGCCCTGGGAGAGCAGGCTGTCGGCGGCGGCCTGCTGCTTGCCCGGGTCACACCACGAGGAGGTGGACACGGTGATCGTCTCGGCGTCGGGGTTCACCGACTGCGCGCCGCGCTCGAAGGCGTTGATGTTCGCGATCGTCTGCGGGATCGGGAAGGCGTAGACGTAGCCGAGCTTGTCGGACTTCGTCGACGCGCCCGCGGCGATGCCGGCCAGGTACATCGGCTCGTACACGGTGCCGAAGTAGGTGCCGGAGTTCTCCGGGATGTCCTCGGTGATCGTGTTGCCCTGCTGCACCACGACGACGTCGGGGTTCTCCTCGGCCACCTTCAGCGCGGCGTCGAGGTGACCGTAGCTGGTGGCGAAGATCAGCTTGGCGCCCTTGTCGATCATCTGCTGCATGGTCGTGGCCGCGGTGTCGTCCTCGGGCACGTTCTCGGCGGTGAGGACCTCGAGGTCGGGGAACTCCTCGGCGATGACCTGGCTGCCCTCGTAGACGGCCTGGTTGTAGCCGAAGTCGTCCTTGGGGCCGACCATGATGAAGCCGACGGCGGTGGTGCCCTCGCCGGGAGCGCCGTCGCCCTCCTCGGCGGTGGTCGACTCGGTGGCCGAGGAACAGGCGGCGAGGAGCGCGAGGGACGCAGCGGCCGCCGCAGCGGCCGAGAGCCGGGAGCGCCGGATACGGTGGGGCAGGGACATGCGGATCTTCCTTCTGTGGTGTCTCACCACCGCGTCGGCCTCGGAGTGGCAGCTCCGCCGGCGCGGTGTTCCCGTTTCCGGGGTGAGGGAGGGGGTGGGGACTCGCAGGGGCAGGGGGACTCGCGGAGTGCGGGACCGGAGCGGCCCGATCACCCGGGACTGGGTGCGTTCTCGAACACCCGCTTGAGCTCGGCCGGGGCGGACGACAGTGTCCGGCGGCCGAGGATCGTGAGCACGACGAGGGTGAGCACGAAGGGCACCGCGTCGAGCAGGAACTGGTTGATGCCGTAGCCGCGGGCCTGCAGGGCCGGGCCGAGGGCGATCGCGCAGCCGAAGAGGTAGGCCCCGCCGAGCACGCGCCAGGGGCTCCAGACCGCGAAGATCACCAGGGCGACGGCGATGAAACCACGCCCCGAGACCATGTTCTCGAACCAGGCGTTGGCGTAGGCCGTGGAGAGGTGGGCCCCGCCCAGACCGGCCAGCACGCCGCCGGCGACGACGGCGCCGGTGCGCACCAGCCGCACGTCGTAGCCGTGCACGACCAGGGAGTCGGCCCGCTCGCCGGCGGTGCGCACGAGCAGCCCGAGGCGGGTGCGGAACAGCACCGCCCAGGTGAGCGGCACGAGCACGTAGCTGAGGTAGAGCAGCGGGTCGTGGCGGAACAGCACCTCGCCCACCACCGGGATGTCGGAGAGGCCGGGCACCTCCCAGGTGTCGAAGCCGACGACGGCCTGCCCGACGTAGGAGGCGCCGAACAACGAGGTGAGGCCGAGGGCGAGGAAGAGCAGGCTGAGCCCGACCGCCATCTGCGAGGCGGAGCGGTAGACCACGAGCAGCGCGTGCAGCAGCCCCATCGCACCGCCGGCCACGGCGCCCGCGAGCGCGCCGGTCCAGGGGCTGCCCGACTCCACGCCCACGGCGTAAGCGGTGAGGGCACCGACGAGCATGGCGCCCTCGACCCCGAGGTTGATGACGCCCGAACGCTCGCTCACGGTCTCGCCGAGGGCGGCGTACATGATGGAGGTGCCGCCGGCGACGCCGCCGGCCAGCACGTCGACGACCAGGCTCATGCGGACACCTTCTTCTTGCTCGCGGTGAAGCCGAGGACGGCCACCAGGATCAGGGCGGTGAGGACGTTGACCGACGCCGCCGGCAGGCCGGCGTCGAGCTGGAGGGAGTCGGCCGCCACCGAGAGGGAGGCGAACACGAACGCCGCGACGACGATCGGGCCGGGGCGGTGCCGGGCCAGCCAGCAGGCGAGGAAGGCGGTGTAGCCGAGCTGGGCACCGAAGCCGGGCCGCAGCTTGTACTCGACCCCCGCGAACTGGATCATCCCGGCGAGGCCGGCCAGCGCGCCGCCCACCATGAGCGCGGAGAGCACGAGCAGCCACACCTTCAGGCCGGCCCGGCGGGCCGCCTCGCCGTTGCCGCCGGCCACCGAGATCCGGAAGCCCCAGCGGGTGCGGCTCATCAGGTAGCCGACCACCACCACGGCCACCAGCGCGATGACGATGCCGGTGTTGATGCGGGTGCCGCTGACGACCGGCAGCTTCACGGCGTCGGCGAGCTCCTCGGTGGTGGGCTGGCCGACCGGGTTCTCCCGCCAGGGCTGGTAGATGAGGAAGAGCAGCACGTCGAGGGCCACGAAGTTGAGCAACAGGGTGCTGATCGCCTCGTTCACCCCGGCCAGCAGTCGCATCAGGGCGGCGAGACCGGCCCACAGCGCTCCCGCCGCGCCCGCGGCCACCAGCATGAGCAGCAGCACGAGGCCGGGGCCGAGGCGGTCGCCGAGCAGCAGGAAGGTGCCGCAGGCCGCGACGCCGCCCATGATGATCTGGCCCTCGCCGCCGACGTTGGTGAGGCCGGCCCGCGCGGGCACCGCCACCGCGAGCGCGCCGAGGATCAGCGGCGTCATCTGGATGACGATCTCCTCCAGCGACCGGCGCCGCTGGAAGGTGGACTCCCACATGCCCTGGTAGGTGGCCAGCGGGTCGGCGCCCTTGATGGCCAGCACGAGGCTGAAGGCCGCGAACGCACCGGCCAGGGCGAGGGTCCAGCGCAGGGCGACCTGCCAGGTGGGCAGACGCAGCGCGAGACGCCGCGGCGCGGGCTCCGGGGCGCCGGGGGCGCCGGCGTCGGGCGGGGTCAGGGTCGCGGTCATGCCGCACCTCCGATCATGAGCCGGCCGATGGCGTGGCGGTCGAAGTCGGCGAGCGCGACCTCGCCGGCGAGGTGCCCGTCGTGCATCACGACGATGCGGTCGGCGATGCTCATCAGCTCGTCGAGGTCCTCACTGACCATCAGCACCCCCGCGCCGGCGTCGCGACGGGCCAGCAGCAGCTCCTGGGTGCGCCGCACGTTGGCGATGTCGAGGCCGCGGCTGGGGTAGGCGGCCACCACGAGGGTGGACTCCAGGCCGAGCTCGCGGGTGAGGACGACGCGCTGGATGTTGCCGCCGGAGAGCTCGCTCACCGTGCGGTGCTGCGGCGCGAGCCGCAGGCCCAGGGCCGCGTCGCGCTCGGTGGTGCGGCGCCGCACGCCGCGCCAGTCGATGCCCAGGCGCCGCTTCGGGAAGGGTCGCCCGTCGAGCACCATGTGCTGGGTGACGTCGAGCCGGGTGACGACGGCGTCGGCCACCGGGTCCTCGGGGATGCTCACCGCCCCTGCTGCCAGGGCGCCAGCGGGGCCGCGCACCTGGTCGCCGCAGATGTGCACGGTGCCGCGCAGCGGGCGCCGCAGGCCCAGGGCCACCTCGCACAGCTCGCGCTGCCCGCTGCCGGCCACGCCCGCGATGCCCACGAGCTCGCCGGGGCGCACCACGAGGTCGATGTCGGTGAGCGCCTGGTGGCCGCGGTCGCCCAGGCAGCTGACCCCGGCCAGGCGCAGGGCGGGCACGGCGTCGTCGTCGCGGGGCGGGGGCGCGGGGCGGGTGAGGTCGGCGACGCTGCGCCCGACCATCGCCTCGATCAGCTCGGCGTCGGTGAAGTCGCCCGGCACGACGTCGGAGAGCACGGTCCGGCCGCCGCGCAGCACGGTGGCGCGGTCGGCGATGGCGCGGACCTCGTCGAGCTTGTGGGTCACGATCACCACGCCGAAGCCCTGGCTGCGCAGGTGGGAGACCACCGCGAACAGCGACTCCACCTCCTGGGGCGCCAGCACGCTGGTGGGCTCGTCGAGGATCACCAGCCGGGCGCCGGTCATGAGCACCTTGAGGATCTCCACCCGCTGCCGCTCGCCGATCGAGAGGGTGCCGACCCGCGCGCGGGGGTTCACCGCCAGCCCGAACTCGGTGCTGGCGCGCTCGATGCGGGCGGCGAGCGACCGCAGCTTCAGGGTGGGGCCCTCGGGCAGGGCGAGGGCGACGTTCTCGGCGACGGTGAGGGCCGGCACCAGCCGCAGGTCCTGGAACACCATCCCGATGCCGTGACGCCGGGCGTCGGCGGGGCTGTCGATCACGGCCTCGCGCCCGTCGACCATGAGCTGGCCGGCGTCGGGGGCGTAGACGCCGTAGATCATCTTCAGCAGCGTCGACTTGCCGGCGCCGTTCTCGCCCACGAGGGCGTGCACCTCGCCCGGCAGCACCGAGAGCCGCACGTCGTCGTTGGCCTGCACCTCGCCGAACCGCTTGCTCAGGCCGAGCACGTCGAGCAGCGGTTCGGCACGGCGGTGCCGACCGGTCGCGGCGCCGGTCTCGCCGGCCTGGGTGGGGTCCTCCTCCGGGGTGGGGGCGGTGGTCGGGGCGGACACGGACAGGTCGGTGGAGTGCTCGGTCATCGGTCGGCCTCTCGGGAGCGGCGGCTGCGCAGCGCGCGTTGGCGGATGGCGTCGGCGGCGCGCTGCTCGACGACGTCGAGGGAGGCGCCGATGTGGTCGCGCAGACGGTGGGCGGCCAGGTCGATCTCGCCGTCCAGCAGGGCCTCGAGGATCCCGAGGTGCTCCTCGATGCTGGAGATGATGCGGTCCTCGGTGAGGAAGTCGTAGGTGCGCACGGGACGGATCCGGGCGTTGACCGTCTCGAGCATCTCGACCATCGCGAGGTTGCCGGAGGCGCTCAGGAGTCCGACGTGGAACTCCTCGTCGAGCTCGATGAACGAGCCGTCGGCGGCGGGCGGGTCGAGCCGGATGCCCTCCCACACCTCGTGCAGACGACGCAGCGCCGTGCGGTCGTGGTCGATGCCGTCCTCGTGGGCGCGGGTGATGCCGCGCAACTCGAGGGCGAGGCGCAGCTCGTAGAGGTCGCGCAGGTCGAGCAGCTCGATCTCGGCGACGTAGTACCCGCCGTCGCGGCGCACGAGCAGCCGGTCGGCGTGCAGGCGCACGAACGCCTCGCGCACCGGGGTGCGGGAGACCTCGAGCAGGTCGGCGATCGACTCCTCGGTGAGCCGCTGCCCGGTGGGCACCTCGCCCAGCATCACCATGCGCCGCAGCTGCGTGTAGGCGCGCTCGCGCAGCAGGCGGGCGGCGTCGGCGCGCTTGGGCTGCGGGGCCCGCGGAGCGGGCGTCGGCGGCGTGGGCGTCACGGCGGACTCCTGGGGAGAGTCGGGGCAAGGACGACACGGAGGGTGCCTGGAGGGGAGAGGGTCGGCTGTATACAACGATGTATGCGTCGTGTTTCGCGGGCCGACGCCGTCGTGTTGCGATCGCGTGAACCCTGGGGTCCCGACGCACTCCGGGCGTTACGGTCGCCGCTGTGACTCCCCCACCTCCCGCCGGCCCACCCTCCCCTGACCCCGGCCCCGCGCCGATCGTGCTGGTGCACGGCACGGCCACCACCCCGGCGATCTGGACCGACGTCGCGGCCCTGCTCCGCACCGCCGGACACGAGGTGTCCACCCCCGAACGCCCCCGCAGCGGCGATCTCGCCACCGAGCTGGCGTGGCTGCAGGACCAGGCGCGCGACGCCTGGCTGGTGGGCGTGAGCGGCGGGGCCACGCTCGGCCTCGCCGCGGCCGGCGCCGGGCTGCGCCTGCGGGGCGCGGTGCTGCACGAGCCCGCCGTCGGGTCCCTCGTGCCCGACCTGCTGGCGCCGGTGGCGGCCGCGTTCGCCGACGGCGGCACGGTGGCGCTCGGCGCCGCGCTCTACGGTCCCGCCTGGGACTGCGAGCCGGGACCGGCCTCCGACGACGTCGTCACCGCGCGCGAGCTGGCGATGTTCCGCGGCTTCGAACCCGTCCCGCTGCCCGCCACGGTGGGCCCGGTGCTGGTGACGGTCGGCGGGGACTCACCCCCGGTGCGTCACGCGGCAGCCGCCGCGGCAGCGGGGCTCGGCGCGACCACACGGGTCCTGCCCGGCGTCGCCCACCACGTCGCACGGACGCACCCGGCGCAGTTCGCCGCAGTCGTGGCGGACTGGGTCAGCGGGCGCAGCCGCGGGTGAACCGGCCGGTGATCTCGGCGGGCGCCTCGACCGTGACCGGCGTGGCGCTGTCCGTCGGGGTGTAGGTGACCCGCACCCCGCCGTAGGAGAAGGGGCGGCGCACGGCGTAGTCGAGGCGCAGCAGGAACACCCCGGAGCGGTCGGCGGCGAGCTCGGCGCCCTGCGCCGGGACCGCCGCCGCGAAGTCGAGCCGGCGCGCAGCGGCCAGCGCCCCCAGGTCGGCTCCCTCCGCCGGGAGCTGACCGGAGTCGATCACCGGAGCGTCCGGCGTGCGACTCGGCACGATCTGCGGCCCCTCACCCAGCTCCACCCCGACGGGATCGATGAGCTCGATCTCGTTGACCACGACCGGGGCCGTGGTGCGCCACGAGGTGTCGAAGTCGAGGTAGCGCCCGCTCACCGGATCACCCGACGCGGTGACGGAACGCAGGCAGCCGGTGCTGCGCAGCGTCGAGCTGACGACGGACAGTGCGGCGTCCGCGGGAGCGTCCGTCGCCGTGGTCGTCGTCTCCGTGGTCGTCGCCTCGGCGGGGGTCGCACCGGGGCTGGGCGACTCCTCGCCCGAGCAACCGGACAGCAGCAGGGCGACGCCCACCGTCGGGACGGCGAGCAGCAGGGGGAGGCGACGCATCGGGGAACTCCTGGGAGCGAGAGGGTAAGGCTCACCGGGCCTACCCGGTCCGGTCCCGGACGAATCGTGGCGGTTCAGGCGCACAGCGGATCCTCGCCGTCACGGTCCTGAGGCCGATGTCGTGCGCGGTGGTGGCGGGGACATCGTGGTTGGCCGGTGAGGTCGGTGCCTCCGCCTGATTCCCAGGGTGGGTCGTGGTCGATCTCGCAATGACTCGCGGAGACGTCGCAGCCGGGGTGGACGCACGTGCGGTGCAGGGTGGCGATCGCCATCCGCTGCGCCCTGGTGTGGAACCTCCGGGTGCGGCCCCAGTCCAGCACCATGCCGGCGCCGTCGAGGACGGCCGGGATGATCCCGCCCTTCGCGGCGAGCCTGCGGGCGGCGGTCGCGCTGATCTTCTCGCCGGTGTCCAGGAGCCCGGCCTGCTCCAGTTGCTGGGTGAGGTTCTCGATGGTCATCGTGACGACGACGGTCGCGCCGCAGCCGGCCCGGTCGGGGAGGTCCTTGTCCTCGATGCGTTCGAGCAGGTCGCAGAACGCCTGGCCCCACCGCGCCGGAGTCCTCAGCGTGGGGTCGTAGGACCCGGCACCCTCCGCCGCCCGCTTCGCCTTCGGGGCACCGATCGCGGTGAGCATCTTGCGCAGCATCGCGCCGTGCAGCACGGGGATGCGGAACCAGCCCTCGACCGTGCCGTCGTCGTGCTCGACCATCGAGAACCGGACCCGCTGCGCGGCCCGGGCCTCCTGCCGCTCCAACGCGGCGGACTCCCGGGCGTCCGCGGCCACCGGGTCGAGGACCTCCCAGATCCGCCGCCCGAGGACCCGCAGGTCCTTTGCGTGGTGTGTCTCGGCCTTCTCCAGCAGATACGTCGACGCCCGATCGCGGTCCTCCTCTGGCACCTCGGCGACCGCGTCCACGATCACCTTCGCCTGCGCGGGGTTGATCGCGGCGCTCGCGAGCGCCGACGCGACGTCAGGCCGGCCGTCCAGCGCCACCGCCTCCCGCATCGCCGCGCGCCCCTGCGCGACCGTCGTCCGGGTCGTCCGGGCGTGCCACACCGCCACCGACTCCGCTCCCGACTCCTGGTGCGCCCCGATCTCCTCGGCATGCACCAGCACCCGCGCCTTCAACGCCGCCGTGACGGCCTCCAGCTCAGCCAACTCCTGCAGCACCGTCAGGCTCTCGGCCGCCCCGAGACGCCACACCTCCCCACCCGCCGCCGCGCCCAGCGCGGTGCGGGCAGCGTGCGTCAACGCCGCAACGCTCGCATCCGGGGTGGCCATCTCCATGTGATGAGTCAACACGGGACCACCGACAGTTCCGAGGCCTCCGCCGGACCCTGTGGAAGGTCCCCTTACGTCGCCAGGGTGTGGGCGAATCGGCGCCTCAAGCCGGGATCACAGACGTAGACATAGGTCCCGAGGATTCCTCGCGTCAGAAGCACCGCGTAGATGTTGCGGACGTAGGCGAGCAGATCCTCGTCGGTGTAGGTGATGCCCAACGTCGGATTGTTCTCCCGCCCCTTCTTGTCGAAGTAGTGCTCGCGCTGGAACCGGACTCGCTGCGCACTGTCGTCCCATGCCAGGTCGCGGCCGATGATCACCCCGGCGTAGTTGAGGTCGTACCCCTGGACGGTGTGGATGGAGCCCACCTCGTCGACAGCACGGGCCGAGTGGACCCAATCGACGGCCGTCGAGTTCCACTGCAGGCCGACGCCGTCGAGCTCGATGTCCACGGCGGTCGGGTCGTTCTTGCTGGCCCAGGCCCAGGCGTAGCCGGCAACGAGCCGCGCGAGGCCGGACTCGGCCTCTCTCCGGGCGAGTTCGGCCCGCATCACCGACAGGTCGTCGAACAGTCGAAGGTCGTAGCCGGGGAAAGCACGGGGGGCGACTGGTTCGTCACCGAGGAGTGACCGCACGAATCCCAGGTAGTCGTCGCCGGCCGCCACCCGGAGCTGCGAGCGCAGGGTGTGGAGCCTGCCCTGTGAGCGCGCCTCGGCCACCAACGGCACCACTACGCGAGCCGGGAGATCAGCAGGGCGCACGGTCTGGAGCGGATCGAGCATCAGGATCTGGTGGTCGCTGCGGTCCTGGATCCAGTCGAGTTGGGTCAGCTCGGCCGCATCCTCGCCGAAGAGCCGACGGTTGATGTCGGCGAACTTGCGGTTCAGCACCCCGGAAGGCTGATTGGCGCGCTGCGACAGACGATGGGCCTCGTCGACCACCAGCAGCCCGAAACGCTGCTCGCTGGCGCCGACGTCGAAGGGCGAGAGCACCATGTCTGCCGAGAGGCCAGGGGTCCTGGCGAAGACCTGACGCACCGACGCCCGCAGTGACTGCTGCGGGACAACGAAACCCACGCGGAGTCCCGCCACGCGTTCGGGATGGTCCGGGGTGAAGAAGTCGGCGAACCGCGAGTCACCGTCGACGGGTTCCTCGGGGTCGGCGTCCCGGATGTCCATCAGCAGCTTGAGCAGGTAGATGGCCAGGACCGTCTTGCCGGTGCCGGGCTCACCCTGGACGACCGTCCGGCTGGGGACCTGCTGTGCCCGGTCCTCGAAGAAGCCCTCGAGGATCGACTCCACCGCGGCTTCCTGGTCGTTGGTGAGAGCCTTGAACGGAGACAGCTTGAACAGGTCGCTGTTCTCGATGTCCCGCACCGGACGCGTGAAGAGGCCTTGCTGCAGCAGGTCGTCGAAGATCCGGTCGAAGGTCGCCTGGTAGCGCGCCCGGTCGAAGTAGTCGGAGTCGACGACGCCGTCGTTGCGGTTCAGCACGATGCGCTCGCCGTCACCGGAGAGCAGCCGGATCAGGTACGACTCCAGATCCAGGCAGGCGGACTTGTTGAAGGTGTCGTCGAGGATGACCCGCGCCCGGACGAGGTGGCCCCGCTCCCGGGAGTCCAAGTGCTGTCGCAACCGGGTGGCGACGTGGCGCGACTCGCCCACGTACACCTCACGGCCGCCCTCCAGCGTGTAAACGACCGGCCAGTTCATCAGTCGGCGATCGGCCCGTGCGCGGAAGGCGATCTCCTCGGCCGTCAGACGCAGCGACTCGATGCGCACGGGGCCGGAGCCGTCACTCGGGGAGCCGGTCATGCTTCTCGCTCCGTCCCCGAGCCCGCTCGACCGGGTACTTGGCGCGGGTGAGCTCGAGTTTGGTCAGCACCAGCTCCTCGGGGGTGCGCCCGAGCCGGTCGGCGAGCAGGTAGGCGTAGGTGAGCACGTCCGCCAGCTCGTCGCAGACCCGTTCAGCCTCCGCGTCGGCGTTCCACTGGAAGCACTCCAGCAGTTCCCCCGCTTCGATCGCGATGCTCTTCGCGAGGTTCTCCGGGGTGTGGAACCGAGCCCAGTCACGCTCGGCCACGAACGCGGCCAGGGCCGCGCGCACCGGATTCTCAGCCGTCGACATGGCGGAACCGTAACGCGGCGCGCGCCCCGGTCCGACGACCTCAGCCGATCGCCCGTGCCACCGTCTCCGGATCCCGGGCGACGACGGCGGTGCCGTCGTCGGCGGTGAGGATCGGCCGTTGGAGGAGGACGGGGTGCGCGGCGAGGGCGGCGATCCAGTCGGACCGGGCCTCGGGGGTGCGCGGCAGGTCGCGGACGGCGACGGCGTCGGGCTCGCCGGTCCGCGTGATGTCCCAGGGCTCCAGGCCGAGCCGGTCGAGGACGGCGACCAGCTCGGCCGGCGTCGGAGGGTCGTCGAGGTAGCGGCGCACGGTGTAGGCGATCCCGGCCTCGTCGAGCGCGGCGGTGGCGGCGCGGCACTTGGAGCAGGCGGGGTTGATCCAGATCTCCACGGCGGGTCAGTCTCCCAGCCCGTGACGCTCGGCCCAGACCGCGGCCTGGGTGCGGTCCTGCACCCCGATACCGGCGAACACCGAGGTGAGGTGGGCCTTCACGGTGCGCTCGGTGATGCCCAGCTCGCGGGCGATCTGCTTGTTCACCAGCCCGCGGCGCACGAGCACGAGCACCTCCCGTTCCCGCGGGCTGAGGGCGGCCGCGGGATCGGTCGCGGCGGGGCGGGCGGTGAGCAGCTGCCGGGCGGCGCGCGGGTGGATCGGCGACTCGCCGCGCCGCACCTGGCGCACGCCCTGCACGACCTCGTCGGGTTCGGCGTCCTTGAGCAGGTAGCCCACCGCACCGGCGTCGAGGGCGGCCACGATCCGGTCGGCGTCGGAGAAGGAGGTGAGGATCAGGACGTCGGTGCCGCCGCGGGCCACGATCGCGCGGGTGGCGGCGACGCCGTCCATGCCCGGCATCTGCAGGTCCATCAGCACGACGTCGGGCGCTAGGCGCTCCACGAGCGCGACCGCCACGGCGCCGTCGCCGGCGGTGCCGACCACCTCGAGGTCGGGGACGCCGGCGAGGTAGCCCGCCAGCGCACCGCGCAGGACGGCGTGGTCGTCGGCCAGCACCACCCGGATGGGGGTCGGGGACGTCTGCTCGCTCATGCGGGCACCTCCAGGGTGACGGTCGTGCCGGCGCCGGGCGTGGAGCGCACCCGCCGCCGCCCGCCGCCGTCGGTGGCGAGGCTGCGCAGTCCGCGCAACCCGAGTCGGTCGCCGCTCCCCGCGTCGGGAGCGGTGGCGGCGGGGTCGAAGCCGACACCGTCGTCGGTGACGTCGAGGCGCAGCACGCCGTCCTCGCGCCGCACGGTCACGGCGATGCCGGTGGCGCCGGCGTGGCGCAGCGCGTTGCGCACCGCCTCCTGCGCCACCCGCCACACCAGGGCCAGCGACGCCTCGGGCACCCCGGCGACGTCGTCCACGCTCGCGCGCGCGACGACGCCGGCCGCCTCCGCGGGGGCCAGCAGGTCCTGCAGGCGCGCGGCGAGCGTGCCGGCGGTGAGGTCGGGCGGGTGGATCTCCACCAGCAGCGAGCGCAGGGACCGCATGCTGGTGCGCAGCGACCCGGCGATGCCCAGCAGCGCCTCGCGCCGTTCGGGGGGCTCGTCGCGCGCCAGGGTGGAGGTGGCGAACGCCGACGCCGCGAGGTCCTGCACCACGCCGTCGTGCAGGTCGCGGGCGATCCGACGTCGCTCGGCCTCGGAGGCGGTGACGGCGTTGCGCAGCAGCCGCTCGCGCTCGGCGGCGGCGCGGGCCTCCCGGCGCCGCATCGCGGCCAGCATGACCGTGGCCACGGCGACGACCAGGCCGAGCGAGACCAGGGTGATCTGCCGGAACGGGGCCAGCACCTCGGCCTGCCGGGCGTCGATGCCGTCGGCCGCGAAGTAGGTCTCGAACAGCAGCGGCTCGCCCTCGGGGCTGCGGATGCGGGTGTAGACCTCGACGAGCCCCTCCCCTCGGGGCTCATAGCGGTTCTCCGGTCGCGTGAGGTCGCTGACCTCGGCCTCCGAGCCGCCCTCGCGCAGGATCTCCCGCTCCTCGGCACCGAGGTCGTACCGCTCGCCGATCTGGCGGGGATCGTCGGAGTAGACGATCGTGCCGTCCTCGCGCCACAGCTTGATCCGTCGCACGCCGTCGACCCGCAGCCGCTCGAGGGCGACCCGGTCGAAGCGGTCGACGGCGCTGATCGCGCCGTCCTGCAGTCCCCGCGGCACGGCCGGCTCGGCCACCGAGAGCGCGAGCACCTGCGTGGTGGCGCGGGCGTCGCTGAGCGCCTCCTCCCGGGCCGCGCGGGCGGCGAAGGACTGGCTGATCAGCAGGGTCGCGCCGACGGCGAGCACCGCGAGGACCAGGTAGACGGTGACGGGGCTGCGCCACCAGGCGCTGCGCCCCGTCCCCCGTCCGCCCGTCCTCCGTCCCCCCATGCCGGGAAGTATGACCGCCCGACGCCGTGCGGGACTCAGAGCGTCACGGAGGCGACGCACACCTCACCCGAGCGCGGGTTGACGGCGCGGAAGACGAACGAGTCGCTGCCGGGACCGTCGACGAGGCGGCGCTCGACGGAGAACGAGCCGCTGGGGCCCCGGGTCACCGACGTGCCGTTCGCCGAGGCGCCGCCGTCGTGGCGCAGGGTCCAGGTCCAGCGCTGGCCGGTGCGGTTGCTGTCGATCTCGGCCTCGACCTCCACGCGGCCGTCGTCGGGCTTGGCCTTGATCTTCCAGTCGGTGCTGCCGCTGCAGCTGCCGGTGCGCTGCACGCGGCCGTCGCTACCGCTGGCCTGGGCGGGGGCGGTGCCGAGCACGAGGCCGGCGGTGAGGCCGGCGGCGAGGGCGGCGGTCGGGACGAGCACGAGGCGGTTCATGGGGTTCTCCTTCGGGTCGGTGACGGCGGCGGGTCCCGGGCCGGGACCGTCGCGTCGATGGGCACCAGCCTGGTCGCGCCGCGGTGCGAGTCGCCATCGGACGGGGGTACTAGTACCTGCGGCCACGCCGGGGGCCGCGCGGGCGCTCGCGCACGAGCGGCGGTTACCGTCACCGCATGCCCATGTCCTCGGGGACCCCGACCACCCGACCCCGCCGACGGTCACGCGCCGTCCGGGCGGCGTCCCTGCTCCTCCTCGTTCCCCTGCTCGCCTCCCTGCTCGCCGGCTGCGACGACGACCCGCGGGCCTCCCAGGACCGTCCCGCGCCCGACCCGGCCTTCCGGATCGTGCCCGGGGTCACCCTCCAGCCCCCTGGACCCGGCACCGAGACCTGCCACGCCACGAACCTGCTGCTCGACGCGATCGACAACACCCCGGCCGGCGCCACCATCCGGCTCGTGCTGTTCGTGCTCACGCGCGAGGACGTCGCCGACGCCCTGGTCGCCGCCCATCGCCGCGGGGTGAGGGTGCAGGTGCTGATCGAGGACAAGTTCCACGACGACCGCGAGGCCGACGACATCCTCGAGGCCGAGATCGGCGACGACCTGTCCGCCGACTCCTTCCTGGCCAGGATCGACGCCACCGCCCGCGGCGCCGGGAAGCGCGGGTACACCCACCAGAAGACCTGGCTGTTCTCGCAGACCGGCGCCTCGCGCTGGGTGAGCATCGTGGGCTCGGCCAACGTCGACTACGCCTGCCAGGACGAGTACAACGACGTGTACGCGTTCGTCGGGCGCCGCGACGTCTTCGACACCGTCAGCACGATGTTCCGCCAGCAGGTCCGCGACCGGCCGGTGCCCGACCCGGCGCGCACCTTCGACCTCGGCGACGTCCGGCTGTTCTTCTCCCCCGGGTTCACCCTGGCCGACGAGCCGATCGGTCGCCTCCTCGACCGCCTGCCGGCCGCGCCCACCACCACCGTCGAGATCGCCCAGCTCTCGCTCTACGGCGAGCGCGCCGCGAGCATCGTGCCGCGACTCGCCCGGTTGGTCGCGGGTGGCGCGCAGGTGCGCGTGGTGGTGCGGAACGTCGCCGAGGTCGTCGTGGCACGACTGCGCGAGGCCGGCGTCGAGTTCGGCACCGGCGACTTCGGCGAGGAGTACGTGCACCACAAGCTGACGCTCGTCAGCTGGATCGACGCCGACGGCACGCGGCGGCGGATCATCTCCACCGGCTCGGACAACCTCTCCCTGCCCTCGCTGGACCGCGACGAGGTGATCGCCCAGATCGACGCCGACGCCGGTCCGGCCCGCCGCTCCTGGCGGGTCTACCAGCGCGGCTACGACGACCTGTTCGCCCGCGCGACACGGGCGGACTGACGCCGCCGGCCGGTCAGCACGCTGATCCCGAACCAGCCGGCCACGAGCACCAGCCCCCACACCCAGCCCTCGACGGCTCCGAGCACGAACGCGCCCGCCACGACGATCGGGGAGGCCGCGAGCATCGGACCCACCGACCGTGCCCACGCCAGGCTGGCGGCGGCGTCGATCTCGGTGGGCAGGCGGTCGGTGGGGTCCACCCGGCCAGGGTGCGCCCCGACGCACCACAGCGTCAGGAGCGGCCCGGCCACCGGCGGGTGAACACCCGGTGGCCCCGGGCCCGATCCGTCGTCGTGCCTGCCCGGCGTCAGACCTGGGAGGGGTCGGCCTCGTGCCCGGCGCGGCCCTCGGTGCGGCGCTCGCGCTTGAGGCCGGCCTCGAAGAGGTGCCGGTGGCCGTTCACGAGCCCCAGCGACTCCTCGTCGAAGCCGCGGAAGGTGGCGTAGTAGCCGTCGTCGTACTCCTCCACGATCTGGAAGGTCCAGCGGCCGGCGAGCACGTTGAGGCCGATGAGCTCGCGGTCGAGGCGGTCGGCGAGGTCGGCGTGCCCCGCCTCGCGCAGCTCCTCCACCGCCTCGCCGGCCAGCAGGTCGGCCCGTCCGGAGAGCCGGTGGAACTGGTAGAGGTGCCCGCGGGCGGCCTCCACCGTCTCGAAGGCCTCGGAGAGCTTGCCGACGGCGGCGACGGTCTGCTCGCTCAGGCCCTCGCGGGTCAGGACGTCGGGGTCGAGTCGGGGGTCGGGTGAGGAGGTCATCCCTCCACCCTGTCCCCGCCGCCCGACGCCGAACCCACCCGGACAGGGGAGGGTGCCCCGGGCCCGTGCGGGTCAGCGCAGCACGTCGAGGGTGCCGGTGCCCGCGAGCCCCTCGCGGCCCAGGCTCACCGTCACCTCGCAGGACCCGGTCGACTCCGCGGCCACCCGCGTGCGCACCACCCGCGCGCTCGAGCAGCCCCCGGTGTTGAGCACCACGGCGTCGCGGCCACGGCTGACGTCGTCGATGACGGGCCGCTGCTCCACCGGCGAGCTGGTGTAGAGCACCACGGCGTCGGCGCAGCCCCGGCCCCAGTCGGGATGCAGCACCACCTCGGCGGTGTCGCCGGTGCGCACGGGGTCGGGGCTGAACTCCACGCACAGGCCCTGCAGGCGTTGGGCGGCGAAGTCGGTGTCGGCGTCAGCCAGCCCGTCGAGGGCCTCGGTGGTCTCGGCGCGCACGTCGGACACCCAGTCCGCCAGCCGGGTGGCGGCTTGGGCGGCGTCCCAGTCGGGGGTGAACCGCACCGACACCTCGGTGCGGTCCTCGGGGTCGAGGTCGAGGTCCACGACGCCGGCGCAGCGCGCGGTCGTGCGGGTCTCCCCGGGCACCTGCAGGGCGACGTCGTCGCTGCGGAACCACGAGGTGCACGAGGCCTGCGTGGGCAGCGGCAGCGCGAGCAGCACCCGGCCGGCCAACGGCTCCCGGCCGGCGCTGAGGGTGGCGGTGTAGGTGACCTCGCCGTCGTCGAGGCGGGCGGCGTGTCCGATCACCAGGCCCGTGGCGAGGCGGGGGTCATCGTCGGGTCCGACCGAGGCGGTGTCGGCCCCGGCACCGTCGCGGCCGAGCGCGCCACCGACGAGCACCGCCGCCACGACGACGCCCGCCACCGCGGCCGCGGCCGCCGCCAGCACGCCCGCGCGGGAACGTCGCACCGGCGCCGGGGGCGCCGACATCGGGGGCGGCGGCCCCCACGCACCGCTCGGCATCCCGCTGGGCACGCCGCCGCTCGGCACACCCCCGCTCGGCACACCGCCGGTCGACACCCCGGCACCGCGCACGACCGTCCGGCCGCCGCCCGGGGGGCCGACGGGCGGGGGCCCGGGCCAGGAGCCGGGCCAGGAGCCGCCCGGCGGCATCGAGTCAGGGGAGGGGGCCCACGACACCGGCTCCGGCTGGCGCGGCACCGCCGGGTCCTCCCCGATCCCGGCTCGCAGGTCGCGCAGCATCCCGGCCGCGGCCGCGGCCGAGCCGCGCTGGGCCGGGTCCTTGGCCAGCATCCGCGCCACCTGCGCCCACAGCGCCGGGGCCACGGGCAGCGGCGGCGGCGCGGAGGTGATGTGACGGAAGCCCACGGTGTGGGCGGTGCCCTGGCCGGCGAACGGGGTGCGTCCGCCCAGCAGCTCGTAGAGCATGATCCCGCAGGCGTAGACGTCGGAGGCCGGGCCGAACCGGCCCTCCGCGAACAGCTCCGGCGGCATGTAGCCCGGGGTGCCGAGCAGCCCGGTGGCCTGCACCGAGGAGTCCTGGGCCAGCCGGGCGATGCCGAAGTCGGTGAGGCGCACCCGCTGCGCCAGCGACCCGCCCTCGGGGGCCAGCAGCACGTTGTCGGGCTTCACGTCGCGGTGCAGGCAGCCGCCCGCGTGGGCGGCCGCGAGGGCGTCGAGCACGGCACACACGACGTCGACGGCCTCGGCCGGACGCATCGTGCCGGCCGTGCGGAGGTGACGACGCAGGTCGCCGCCCTCCACCAGGTCCATCACGATGGCGAGGCGCTCGCCCTCCACGACCAGGTCGTGCACGCGCACGATCGCGGGGTGGCTCAGGCTCAGCAGGATCGCGCGCTCCTGCACGAACCGGCCGACGAGGTCGGGGTCGTGGGTCAGCTCGGGGCGCAGCAGCTTGGCCGCGACGAACCCGCCGCCGAGGCGGTCCTGGGTGCGCCAGACGGTGCCCATCGCCCCCGAGCCCAGCTGCTCGACCAGCCGGTACCGGCTGCCGAGGGCGTGCGAGGGCGCGGGGTCGTCCTCGTGCGCGTCGCGATCCCCCACGCTCACCCCCGGGAGTCGGGCTGGGGGATCCAGTAGAGGAGCACCGGTGCCGCACCGCCGTCGGCGCTCACGGGGACCGGGCGCACCCCGGGCGACTGCACCGTGGGGCTGAGCATCCGCACCGCGTCGTCGGGCAGCGCCCGGGCGTCGCCGAAGTCGAGGGCGGGGCCGGCGAGGCCGTTGCCGGCGTCGAGGGTGGCGCCCTTCAGCGCGGCGCCGACGTCGGCGGGATCGGCGCTGCCGGCCCGCTCGGCGGCGGTGACCAGCGCGACGACGGCGTCGTGGCTCGCGATGTCGGCGCCGTAGCCGAAGGAGGCGAAGTCGCCCAGCACGTCGTCGGCGACACCTCCGGACGCCGCCAGGCGCTGCCCCGCGAAGAAGGCGGCCGCGGCGTCGCCCGCGGCGCCGGCGGTGAGCGTGGTGGCGTCGGTGGCGTCGACCCCCACCGCGGACAGCGGGCCCGCGGCGGTGCCGCGGCCGTCGGGACCGATCAGGGCCTCGGCGAACGCCGGGGTGGTGGCGGCCGGACCGAGCAGGACCGGCAGCGAGGACAGCTCGCCCTGCACCGCGGCGACGACGTCGGCGAGCGTGGGCGCGCCGCCGGTGGCGATCACACCGTCGATGCGGCCGGCCTCGGCGAGCCGCGCCAGGCGTCGGACCGCCGCGTCCGGGTCGCGCTCGCCGGCGCCCACGGGCAGGCTCACCGCGGCGTCGGGGATCTCGGGCTCCTCGCCCTCCCAGAGCACCGCGGGTCGTCGCACGCCCTGGTCGGCGGCGGCCGTGGCGAGCGCGGCGGCGACCTGGTCGCGGGAGGGCCCGGTCTCCCAGACGCCCTCGGGCAGGGTGGGAGCCGGCGTGCCGCCGTAGGGCAGCACGACCGGGAGGCCGGCCCCGGTGGTCGCGGCCCGGGCGTCGGCGAGGTGGGCGCCGCCGGAGGCGACGACGATCCCCGCGACGTCGGCGTCGGCGAAGTCGCGCACTGCGCGCACGGCATCCGAGGAGCGACCGCGATCGTCGCGCACGACGAGGTCGACGGTCCGTCCGCCGAGGCCGTAGCGGAACGCGGCCACCCAGGCGCCGCCCGCCGCGGCGCTGCCGCGCGTGGCGTAGTCGGCGCCCTCGCCGGAGGCCGAGGTGAGCGAGACCAGCACGCCCAGCCGGACGGGCTCCTCCTCGCCGAGACCGCCCGCCGAGCCGTCGGCGCCCTCGGCGCTGCCCGTCAGGGGCACCGGCGACGGCGGCCGGGGCGTGCCGACCTGCTCGTCGTCGTCACTGCAGGCGGCGAGTCCGCCGCAGACCAGCAGCAGAGCCGCCGTGGCCGCGATCCGACGGCGCATCAGCGGTCGCCGTCCGGGCCGAGGGAGAAGGTGTAGACCACGCGCGTGGTGCTGCCGGCCGGTGCGGTGATGCCGAACAGGCCCAGTTCGTCGACCAGCTCGCGGGAGAGTCGGTCGGCCTCCCGCTGCTGGGCCAGGCCGAGCAGGCTCTGCTCCCGCACCGAGCCGAAGCGACCCGCCCGTGCGCCCGCGTCGGCGAGGTCGGCGGCCGCGACGCCGGTGGAGTCGACCTGGTCGGCGACGGTGTCGAGCAGCCCGGTGCCACCGCCCTGCGGGTCGCCGATGGCACGCAGCACGCCGCTGAGGCTGGTCACCAGCCGCGCCTGGGTGTCGGCGATGTCGCCGGTGGAGGCCGAGATGCGGGTGTCGATGAGCGAGATCGAGGAGGCCACGGCGTCGTCGATCCCGGCGGTCGCGCCCTGGCGCACCGAGGTGCCGTCGGCCTCGGTGACGACCCGGGGGCACTGGCGCTGCACGGCGCCGGCGCCGGTGGTGTCGGCGGGATCGCCGAGCGCGTCGCGCTGCCGCTCGATCTGGGCGCCGAGCCGGCACACGAGGACCTCGCGCCGGGTGCGCTCCAGGGAGCCGAACAGGTCGGCGAACACCGCGCGGGTGCGGCCGTCGAGCTCGGTGTCGAGGGCGCCGAGCGCGTCGCGGGGCTGGTCGAGCTGGGCGGTGGCGGCGCGCAGCTCGGTGGTGGAGGCCGTCAGGCCGTCCTCCAGCGTGGCGTCGATCAGCTGCTGGCGGCACAGCAGCAGCCGGGCGTCGCGCTCGAGGACGTCGATCGCGGCGGTGCCGGAGCCGCCTCCGGACAGCACGCACTCGCCGTCCACCACCGTGGCGGTGAGCGGGGTGCCCGTCGGGTCGTCCACCACGGCGACGGCGTCGACGGCGTCGCGCAGGGTGTCGAGCTCGTCACCGAGCCCGCTCAGGGCCGTGTCGAGCCTGCCCTTGGTGGAGTCGAGCCGGGTGCGCACCCCGCTGGCCACCGTGAACGCGCCCTGCAGGGCCTTGCGGATGATCCGCAGCGGGTCGGGCGCGGGCTGCGGGTCGTCGATGCGGTCGGCGATGCCGGTGAGGAGCTCGGAGGCGGCCGTGATGCCGGCGCTCACCGGGGCGGGTCCGCCGCTCACCGCGGTGCCGGCGCAGTCCTCGCCGATCAGCCGGGCGACGACGGCGTCGCGGTCGGTGGCCGCGCTGGCGACGGCGGGGTCGAGCGGCAGCGCGCACAGCGCCTCGGCCGCGGCCGCGAGGTCGGCCTGCACGCTGCCGGGCCCCACCAGGGCCTGCGCGCCGGCCACGGCGTCGGCGCGCACGCCGGCCAGGCCGGAGTCGAGGTCGCTGCCCGACCCGGTGAGGTCGAGCAGGCTCTGCAGGTCGCCGAGGAGGTCGCCGAGCTCACCGACGGCGTCGTCGAGGTCGGCCTTGGAGGTGCGGGGCAGGCGGCGGGTGAGGACGTCGGTGGCGCGGGCGATCTCGTCACCGCGGGCCACCAGCTGGTCCAGGCTCGACTCCAGCCCACCCGCCAGGCGGGTGCGCACGGCGTCGGCGAGCGGGGTGCTGAGGCCCTGCACGTCGTCGAGGGTGCGGCCGAGCAGGTCCTGGGCGTCGCCGATGCGCTCCTGGGCGCGGGTCAGGCCGGTGCTGATGACCTCCTGGATGCGGTCGCGGCAGGCGCCTGCGCCGTCGCGCACGGCCTGAAGACCGTCGGCGATGGCCAGCATCTGGGCGTAGATCGGGGCGCGCGGGTCGATGGTCGGCACCGCGACCTCGCACCCGTCGTCGGCCCGCGGCGCGCGGCGGTCGATCCGCTCGGCGCTGCGGCGGGCGCGCCACTGGGCGAGCAGGGTGTCGGGGTCGCCGAGGAAGGCCAGCACCCGGTCGAGGGAGTCGTCGACCTGGCCCGTGACGGCGGTGCCGGTGGCGTCGAGCTCGGAGGTCGCGCCGTCGCGGACGTCGCTCAGGTCGGTGATGAGGCCGCCGAGCTCGGTGCGCAGCAGGTCCTGGCCCGAGACCAGGGAGTCGATGGTGCGGGTGCCGAGGTCGTCGCCGGCCGTGGCGAGCGCGCGCTGCACGTCGGTGAGGTTGGTGGCGGCCTCGGCGAGGGTCGCGTCGATCTGACCGACCAGCGCCAGGGTGTCGGTGTCGAGCTGGGCGACGCTGCCCGGGCCGTCGCCGAAGACGGTGTCGAGCAGGCCGAGCACGGAGGGGTCGGTGACCAGGCCGGGCTGCACGCTGAGGTCGATCGTGGGCGGCTCGAAGTCCTCGGCCTGCACCGCCAGCCGGAACGTGGCGGTGCCGGCGAGCCGCGGCGGCGCCAGGAAGGTGGACCACTGCACCCGGGTGTCCTCGCCGGCGCGGCTGACGACGCCGTTGGTGACGGCGGCGTCGGCGTCACCCTCGGCGCCCCCGGGGGCCGTCGTGACCACGCGCGCGAGGTCGTCGCCGTCGAGGGTCACCCCGCCGACGACGGTGAGGGGAGCCCCCACGAGCGCGGGCGCCTCCACCTGGCGGGCGGCGGTCTCGGCCCGCACCCACCGGGTGGTCGCGGTGGTGTTCTGCACCGTGACGTCGATGACCACCAGGCCGTCCTCGCCCTCGAGGTCGGCGAGGTCGGTGCCGACCCGGCCGTCCTCGGTGCGGTAGGAGGTGAGCACCCGCACCGGCAGCCGGTCGGCGTACTCGGAGGGGTCGAAGGCGACCTCGTCGGAGTCGGGGTCGTCGGTGCTGTCGGCCGCAGCGCGCAGCACCACGCTGCTGATCCCGGTCACCGCGCCCGCGGTGTCGAGGCGCACGTCGACGTTCTGCAGCACGCGTTCGGCCGCGGCCTGGGCCGGCGGGCCCGGCAGCGAGGTCAGGCCGAGGGCGGCCACGACCATCAGGACGGGGCGGACGCGGGGACGGCGGGGCCGCGCCACGTGGGCACTCACGATGTCGATCCTCCGAGATGCGATGACGCCGCCGGCCGGAGCCGACGACCCGAGACGGTCAAGCACCACGATCAACGATCGTGCGCCGGTGGGGTTACCCCCGCCGGACCATGGTCACACCTCGCCGCGCCGACGTCACCCCGACGGCGTCGCCGGGGCCGGCCCGTCGGCTCACCAGGTGAGGCGCCACCCCGCCACGTCGATGACGAACAGCGCCAGCACGAGCGCGCCGAGGTAGAAGGTCGAGACCGCGAGGGCGGCGGCGGCCCGGGGCGCCCAGGCACGCTCGCGAACGGCGGCGAAGGCCACCGCGGTGGCCCAGCCGAGCGCGGCCTCGGCCGGCACGACGTAGACGGCGACGCCGGCCAGGCGGGTCGTGTCGCCGGTCGGCTCCCAGAGGTCGAGCACCGGGGCGAGCACCTCGGCGCCGGCGAAGATCAGGGCGGCGAACAGCGCCGCGCGGGCGGGGCGGCCACCGGCGAGGGCGACGGCGGCGAACAGCGGCGCCACCCACATCGCGGCCATGGCCAGCGGGATGACGTCGTCGACGCGCGGCCCGCCGGTGTCGGGGAAGGCGAGGCTGCCCACGAGGTCGGCCAGCACCCAGTCGGGCAGCACCTGGAAGACCGAGACCAGGGCGAGGAACCCGGCCAGCGACGCCAGGTCGGGACGGCCGACGCGCCGGCACACCACGACCAACGCCACGACGTAGGCGACCACGGTGAGGAACACGCCCCACCCCTGCGCGGGGGCGTCGAGCGCGAGCGCCACGCCACCGCCCACGAACAGCCCGGCGTGCACCGCGGCGATCGGGCCCAGGCCGTGGCGGGAGTCGAGGTCGGGGGCGGCGGTGGTCGTCGTCACACGCCGCAACCTAGTGCCCCGGCAAGGTCGGCGACCTCACCGTTCGGCGTGCGCCGCCGATCCGATCGTTTCACCGGCGTAACGGCTCGTAACGGTCGTTCGCAGGCCCTCCCGCCCGCCCCGCGGCGTGGATACGTTGCCAGCGCCGGCCGATCCCCGGGCCGGCGGAGGAGGCTGTCCATGGGCGCGCTGCTGCTCACCGGCGCACGACTGATCACGGTCGACGCCGCCACCCTCGACGCCTCGGGCGGCACCGACCTGGGCTACGTCGAACGCGGCTGGCTGCTGGCCCGCGACGGCGTGATCGCCGGCCTCGGTGCGGGCGACGCGCCCCCGGACGTCACCGCCGGCCTCACCGGCCCCGAGGACGTCGTGCGCGACGTGGCCGGGGCGTTCGTGGCACCGGGGTTCCTGTCCACCCACAGCCACCTGTTCACCTCCGCCAGCCGCGGCCTGGGGGTGGGCGAGACGCTCTACGGCTGGTGCGACTCGATGCTCGGGCTGATCCGCCACGCCACCGCCGAGACGGTGTACTGGACGACCCTGCACGGGTCGCTGGACTTCCTCGCCAACGGCGTCACCACGGCCTACGACTTCACCGACCCACGCATCCCCTGGGAGCCGATGGTCGACGGCGTGCGGCGCACCACCGGCGCGCTGCGCGACGTCGACTACCAGCTGCGCCAGCTCGGGGCCAAGGCCGACGCCGGGCTGCGGTTCGTGAACTCCACCCCGCTCGACGACGCCGTCGGCGACACCGAGGAGGTGCTGGCCCGGTTCGGCGAGGTGGTGGCCCACACCGCCACGCTCGATCCGCGGCTGGCCCTGCGCACCGCGGTGTCGGGCAGCGTGCAGTGGTCCAACCGGCCCGACGCCGCCGAGATCGAGGTCGAGGCGATGCGGCGCTACGGCGCGATCAACCAGGCCCACTTCCTCGAGACCCGCGAGGCGGTGGAGGTGCAGCAGGCCAAGTTCGCGCTCTACCGCGACGCGGGCGCGCTGGGGCCCGGGATGATCTTCGGCCACTTCATCCAGACCACCCCGGCGATCATCGAGGCCGCCGCGGCCTCCGGGAGCGGCATGTCCTGGCAACCGGCCTCCAACGGCCGGCTGGCCTCGGGGGTGGCCGAGGTCCCGGCGATGCTCGCCGCCGGGATGACGGTGGGGATGGGGCTGGACGACCAGGCCTGCACCGACCTCGCCGACCCCTGGGCCAACATGCGCCTGGGCATGTTCCTCGTGCGCGCGCAGACCGGCCGGCCGCTCGACATGATGCCGGAGACGGTGCTGGCGCTGCACACGCTCGGCGGCGCCCGGCTGCTCGGCGTCGACGACCGCGTGGGCAGCCTGGAGGTGGGCAAGTACGCCGACCTGCTCGTGGTCGACCCCACCGAGCCCGACGTCGGCCCGCTGTGGCACCCGGTGCGCTCCTACGTCCTGGCCTGCGGGCTGCGCAACCTCACCGAGGTCTACGTCGGCGGCACGCCGGTGGCCCGCGACGGCCGCTCGCTGCACCCGCTGGCCGGCGAGGCGCGTGCCAAGGTGCGCGAGCACCTCGAGCCGCTCGCCCGCGCCCACGGCTGGCCGCGCTGATCCACCGTCCCGACCGGGTCACGGGCGGCTACGGTGCCGCCATGCCGCGTCAGCTCCCCCGCCTGCTCGGCGCCGTCGTCGTCCTGACCGCGAGCGCCGCGCTGGTCGCCTGCTCCTCCTCCGACGACGACGCCCCGGCGAGCGCACCGACGCCGCCGCCCACGCTGAGCTGCGACGACGTCACCCCGCCGCCCTCCCCCGAGCCGGACGGCGAGCTGGTCCTCGGCGTGCAGGTCGACCCGCTCACCGCGGTGTGCGCGCAGGCCGCCGCGGTGGCCGGGATCCGGGAGCGGACGGGCGCCTACCCCGCCGACCTCGCCGCCGCCACGGCCTCACCGACCGAGGGCCTGTTCCCCGCACCCCAGGGCTACACCCACGACCCCGCCACCGACACCTTCACCGTGTGCGTGGGCGATGAGGCCGGCTCGGCCACCTACGACTCCGCGGTCGACGCCGTCACCCTCGCCGCGACTCCCTGCTGACCGGCGCCACCGGCACCGGCCTAGTGTGGTCCGCGCCACATCAGGTCGGGGCGGCGCGCCCCGCGAGCGCAAGGGAGACCGTGCCGTGACCCTCGCCCACGCCGTCGGGGAGACGACGCCGCCGCTGCTGGACACCACGATCGGGGCGGACCTGGAGGCCACCGTCGCCGCCCACCCCGACCGGGAGGCGCTGGTGGAGGTCGCCACCGGCCGACGCTGGACGTGGGCCGATTTCGACGCCGACGTGGACGCGGTCGCCCGCGGCCTGCTGGCCGCCGGCATCGCGGCCGGGGACCGGGTGGGGATGTGGGCGCCGAACTGCGCGGAGTGGACCCTGGTGCAGTACGCCACCGCGAAGATCGGGGCGGTGCTGGTGAACGTCAACCCGGCCTACCGCACCCATGAGCTCATCTACGCGCTGCAGCGCTCGGGGCTGCGGCTGCTGGTGGCGACGTCGTCGTTCCGCACCAGCGACTACGCCGCGATGATCGCGCAGGCCCGGCCCGAGTGCCCGGACCTGGAGCGGGTCGTGCTGGTGGACACCGAGGACTGGGCGGAGCTGCTGCGGGCCGGCGAGCCGTTGCCGGCCGACGCCGTCGCGACCCGGATGGCGACGCTGTCGCCCGACGACCCGATCAACATCCAGTACACCTCCGGCACCACCGGGTTCCCCAAGGGCGCGACCCTGAGCCACCGCAACATCCTCAACAACGGCTACCTGGTCACCGAGACGATCCGCCTCACCGAGCACGACCGGCTCTGCATCCCGGTGCCCTTCTACCACTGCTTCGGGATGGTGATGGGCAACCTCGGCTGCACCAGCCACGGCGCCACGATGGTGATCCCCGCCCCCGCCTTCGACCCCGAGACCACCCTGCGCACGATCCAGGACGAGCGCTGCACCGCGGTGTACGGCGTGCCGACGATGTTCATCGCGATGCAGCACCACCCGCGCTTCACCGACTACGACCTGTCCACGCTGCGCACCGGGATCATGGCCGGCTCGGTGTGCCCCGTGGAGGTCATGAAGCGCTGCGTGGACGACATGGGCATGGCCGAGGTGTCCATCGCCTACGGCATGACCGAGACCTCCCCGGTCTCCTGCCAGACCCGCAGCGACGACGACCTCGACCGCCGCACCGCCACCATCGGCCGCGTGCACCCGCACCTGGAGATCAAGGTCGTCGACCCCGTCACCGGTGAGACCGTGCAGCGCGGCGAGCCCGGGGAGTTCTGCACCCGCGGGTACTCGGTGATGCTCGGCTACTGGGAGGACCCCGAGCGCACCGCCGAGGCCGTCGACGCCGAGGGCTGGATGCACACCGGCGACCTCGCCGTCATGCGCGAGGACGGCTACTGCGAGATCGTCGGGCGCATCAAGGACATGGTCATCCGCGGCGGGGAGAACATCTACCCGCGCGAGATCGAGGAGTTCCTCCACACCCACCCCGACGTCGAGGACGTGCAGGTGGTCGGCGTCCCCGACGCCCGCTACGGGGAGGAGCTGTGCGCCTGGCTGCGCGTGCGCCCCGGCGCCCCCACTCTCGACGCCGCCGCCGTCCGCGCCTTCTGCGAGGGCCGCCTGGCCCACTTCAAGATCCCCCGCTACGTGATGGTCGTCGAGGAGTTCCCCATGACCGTCACCGGCAAGGTGCGCAAGGTCGAGATGCGCGAGGAGTCGGTGCGGGCCCTCGGGCTGGGCTGACGCGGGGCGGATCCAGGGTCGGATCGGCGGGGCCCGGCTAGGGTCGGGGCCATGAGGCTGCTGCTCCCCGCCGTGTCCGGCGTCGCCCTGCTCGCCCTCACCGCCGCGGGCTGCTCGGCCTCGGTGGAGGTCGGCGCAGAGGACGATGCCACGACGACCACGGACGCCGTCGCGGGCTCCTACGCCGACTTCTTCACCGCCACGGCCGGGCCGGCGCTGGAGGCGATCCGGTCGACCGGCGCGGAGTCCTCCGACCCCGAGGTGCTCAACGCCGCGGTCACCTTCGACACCGACCGCTACGCCTTCGCCGCACCCTCCACCGACGACGGCGCGTGGTGCGTGGAGTCGCTCGAGGGCGACCCGGTGCGGTCGATGACCGCGGCCTCGGAGGGCGATCGGTTCGGCCTGTTCTTCAACGACGTCGCGTGCGGCGACGTCGTGCCGGAGGACTCCCCCGTGGCGCTGGAGATCTCCGACGGCGACGCCCTCGTGCTGACCCTGCTCAAGGGCGAGGACGACGACCTCCAGGCGGCCGCCGACGCCTTCTCCGCCCAGACCAACGAGGCCCTCGGCCTGGACGAGGGCCAGACCGGCACCGAGACCGGCGTCGAGGAGGGCGCCGAGACGGTGGCCAACGCGATGGAGACCTACGCCGCCGACATCGGCGCCTACCCCGCCGACCAGGCGGAGGCCGACTCCGCCCTGGAGGCGTACGGCATCGACATCGCGGCGCTCTACACCTACGACGCCGACACCGACACCTACGTCGTGTGCGTCGACGACGGCGCGCAGTTCGCGATCTACGACTCCGCCGCCGGCGCGATCACCGCGGCCGACGCCGGCACCTGCTGATTCGAGGGCACAGCGGCGACGCCGCCGCCGTCAGCCCTCAGCCCCCGACGTGCACCGGGACCGTGTGGTCCCACGGCTGACGGTCGACCATGTCGGCGACCCGCACGTGGCCGCGCTCGAACTCGCCGGTGGCGGCGTCGACGAGGCGGTACTGCTGGGTCTGGCGGTGGATCGGCTGGGCGTCGAGCAGCACGACGCGCACCTCGCCGGGCTCGAAGCCGCAGCGCTCCTGCAGCGCCGCGATCAGCTGCTCGTTGTGGAGGTGCCCGTCACCGAAGTTCCAGCCCAGCGCGGTGCTGCAGATCCGCTCGCCGTCCAGGAGCAGGTAGTCGGCCTCGTCGCCGTCGGCCATCGCGCGGTGGGCGAGGGTGAACATCGCGCGCCCGTGGGTGTTGAAGCACCGGAAGGCGTAGCCCATGTAGAGCATCAGCTGGGCGTTCTCGGGGCTGCCGTAGTACCGCACCATCTGCGACTGGGGCATGCTCGCGATCGACACGACGTTGGCCTCGATCTTCGCCGACGCCGACGGCTTGACGCACCACAGCCCGGTGTCCCAGTTGCCGGCGTAGTAGCGCATGCCGGGCAGGAAGGAGACCTTGCGCGGGGCGAGGTTGCCGACCACCACGGTGCCGGTCACAACCGCCCACAGCAGCACCGGCCACGGGCTGGTGAGGTCGTCCAGGCCCAGCTCGCGGTGCCCGACGAACAGCGCCAGCACGCTGAACATCATGAAGACGTTCCACTCCAGCGGCACGCCCATGGGGATGGCGGACAGGATCGCGCCGTGGAAGAGGAGCATGACGATCGCGGCCACCCGCACGACGTCGCTGTCGGTGGCGAAGAACAGCACCAGCGGCACCAGGCCCTCCACCGCGGTGGAGGTGTGGGCGACGACGGTGGAGAGCCGGCCCGGGCGCAGGTCCTCGGGGAAGTCCCGGAAGAACGCCCGCTTCCACGGCTTGGGGCGCAGCACCGGGTTGTTGCTCATCATCGTGGAGATCACGAACGGGAAGTGGCGGGTCAGCTTCGAGGTGGCCGCCCCCATCCAGATCGTCAGGCACACCAGCGAGCACGCCAGCACCAGGTCGACCCCCGACGCCTCGGCGAACAGGAACGCCACCGTCAGGGAGCCGTACACCTCACCGCGGGCGGCCAGGAAGATCGTCTTGTCGCGCAGCCCCAGGACGGAGAGCAGGCCGAGGATCACCGCGATCTGCCAGGTCGGCAACACGCCCACGGTGGAGCCGAGCTCGGGCATCGGGCCGGTGCCGCCCGAGCACAACGCGACCACCAGCGCCACCAGCAGCGCGCCGTAGAGCACGGCGTCCACGGGGGTACGGGCGTCGCCGCGGGTGAGCGGCACGCGGGTGGGCCAGGGAGGAAGCCGGATGGTGCCGGGGCGCAGCCAGTAGAGCACCGAGCCCATCGGCGGGAAGAAGCGGTTGTTCAGCGGCCCGAAGCCGCACCCGAGGCCCACCACCTCGAAGAGCATGGTGAACAGCACGACCTTCTGGAACACGATCGGCTCGGCGTACCAGTCGGCGACGTCGGTGAACCCGTCGATGCCCGGTGTCGCGACCGCGATGCCCCACGCGGCGAGCACGTAGAGGGCGATCTTGACGACGTAGAACAGGTGGATCACCACCGGCGCCCCGAACCCCACCTCGGCCCAGTGCCGGGCCATCGGCTTGATCTTCTCCGAGCGCGACCCGGCGCTCCACGCCGCGAAGTCGACGACCGGCGCGTCCTGCTTCAGGAATCCCACGGACGATGACTACCAGAACACGTTCTAGTTTTGAAGAGCGTTGTGGGAGCTCGGACCGCTGTGGCCCTGGGCAGACCAGCGCCGGAGCACTACGGTCGGAGCCTCAACCTCTCGGCAGAGGAGGTGCGCCGATGGCATCGGTGCCCGACCCGTCGCACCCACCCGTCACGACCGCGGTGCTGGTGCCCTGCTTCAGCGGCGCCCCCTGGGACGTCGACGCCGTGGCCGGTCCGCTCGCCGGGCTGCGCCTGGTCGCGCCCCGCCTCCCGGGAAGGCCTCTCCTCCATGGAGGACTACGCCGACGCCCTCGCCGAGGTGACCGAGGGCCTGCAGGACCACGTCGTCGTCGGCGACAGCTTCGGGGCCGCGATCGCGCTGGCCCACGCGGTGCGACGGCCCCCGGGGCTGCGGGCGCTGGTGATCTCCGGGGGCTTCGCCAGCGATCCCCTCCATCGCCTGCTGCCCCGGCTCGGTGCGGTGCGCGGTCTGCAGCGTGGACCGGTCTACACCCGCGTCACGCTGCCGGTGCACGCGCAACTGCTGGCCTCGCGGCACGACGCCGCTGCCACCGCCGAGCGGCCCTGGACCCGCCGCGACACCGTCGCGATGTTCCGTGCCGCGACGCCGCCCAGCACCTACGTGGCGCGGGTGCGCGCCGCGCGCTCGGTGGACCTGCTCGGGCGGTTGCCGCAGGTGCAGGTGCCCACCCTGGCGCTGACCCCCGCGGAGGACCGGCTGATCGATCCGCGGGCCACCGCGCGGATGATCGCGGCACTCCCGGACGTGGAGGAGGTCGTCCTCCCCGAGACCGGGCACATGTTCCGCTTCGCCCATCCCCGGCGCTACGCCGGGGCGATCGCCGACTTCCTCGGGCGACGCGGCCTGCTCGCCGTCTGATCGACACCGCCTGACCGGGGCCGGAGGAGCCCGGTCTCAGTACCGGTAGCGGGCGAGCAGGCCCCGCAGCTCCTCGGAGGTGCCGGCCAGCGCCGTCGCGGCCTCAAGCGAGACCCGGGCGTCGGAGCGCGTGGAGTCGGCGGCCCGCGCCACCTCGGCGATGTCGCGGGTGATCTCGGCGGCGCCGCCGGCGGCCTCGGTCACGTGGCGCGCCATCGCGTTGGTGGTGGCGGTCTGCTCCTCCACAGCGTCGGCGATGCCGCCCTGGATGCTGTTGATCTCGGCGATGATCCCGGTGATCCGCTCGATCGCACCCACCGCGTCCTGGGTGCCGGACTGGATGGCCTCCACGAGTCCGGCGATCTCGGTGGTGGAGCGGGCGGTCTCGCGCGCCAGCGCCTTGACCTCGTTGGCGACGACGGCGAAGCCCTGACCCGCCTCGCCCGCCCGGGAGGCCTCGATCGAGGCGTTGAGGGCGAGCAGGTTGGTCTGGGTGGCGATCGAGCTGATCACCTTCACGACCGCGCCGATCTCGGCGCTGGAGCCGCCGAGGCCGGCGACGACCCCGGTCGCGCCCTGGGCGGCGTCCACCGCGCGCTGGGCGACGTCGGCCGCGGCGGTGGCGCGGCGGGCGATCTCGCCGATGCTGGCCGAGAGCTCCTCGGCTCCGGCGGCGACGGCACCGATCGTGGCCGAGACCTGGCTCGAGGCCGAGGAGGCGTTCTCGGCCCGCGCGGAGGTCTGCTCGGCGCTGGCGCCCATCCCCTGGCTGCGCGAGGTCAGCTCGTCGGCGGCCGTGCCGAGCAGCACCGCGGTGCGGCCGATCTCGGCGATGTTGGCGCGCATGGTGGCCAGCAGGCTGCCGACGCCGGAGGCGAGCTGCCCCACGGCGTCGTCGCCGCTGACCGTGACCGAGCGGGTGAGGTCGCCCTCGACCGCCGCCGAGACGACGCCGAGCAGGTCCTCGACCTTGCCGGCGAGCACGGCGGCCTCGCGGTCGCGCTCCTCGGCGAAGCGCCGCTCCCGCTCGACCCGCTCGTTCGCTGCCTGCTGCTCCCGCTGGAGCCGCTCGGCGGCGGCGCGCTGCTCGCGCTCGGCCTCCTCCCGCGCGGCCTCGGCCTGGCGCGCGGCCTCGGCGGCCTGCGTGCGCCGCTCCGCCTCGGCGCGCTCGAGCGCGGCGACCCGGTCGCGCTCGGCGGCATCGAGGGCCTGGGCCTGGGCCTCCGCGGCCTGCCGCTCGCGCTCCTGCTGGGAGCGGGCGAGCTTCTCCTCGGCCTCGCCGAGGGTGTGCGCGGCCCGGGCGACGGCACGGCCGATGTCGCCGAACTCGTCGCGGCCCTCGGGCACCTGCAGGCCGCTCACCTGGCCGCGGGCGAGCGCCTCGACGGCCACGATCGTGCGACCGGCGTCCTCGCGGGTGGAGCGGATCACGCCGAGGGTGACCATCGCCGCCAGCAACAGGCAGGTGACGCCGATCAGCATGACCAGCCGCTGCTGGCCGACGAAGCCGTCCACGCGCGTCTGCAGCAGGGCGTCCAGGGCGTCGGTGGCCGAGGGGATCGCCGCCGTCGCTGCCGCAGCGACCGCGGAGCCGTCGGCCGCGGCGGGGGCACGCAGGGTGTCCGTCAGGTGCTCGTGGAGGGCGTCGACCGGCTCCGGCACGGCGGCCAGGGGGCTCAGCTGCTCGCGCAGTCCCAGCGCCGAGGTGGCCTCGACGGCGGCGTTGACGTCGGCGGTGATGGCGGCATCGGCGCGGGCCAACGCGCCGGCCAGCAGGGCCTGGTCGGCCACGGCCTGGTCCGCCGGGGTCCGGGTGGCGCCCGGCGTCGACCGGACCGGGGCCGAGGCCGTGCCCGGGCCGCCCTGGCCGGCGGGACGGGCCGGGGCGGCGGAGCCCGTGGCCGCCGCCGGGACGACCGGGCCGTTCCCCGCCTGGCCTGGGGCCTGACCTGCGGCGACCGGCGTCGTCGTCGTGGCAGGTCCGACGGCGGCCTGGGTGGTGGCGGTCAACGCGGCGGGCAGCTGCACGACCAGGGCGTCCATGACGAAGAAGGAGTCGAGGTCGGGGTCGAGGATCAGCGAGGAGCTGCTGCCGGCGGCGGCGATGAGGTCGCTGAGCGCGGTGGCCAGCCGGGCGCGGTCGGCGGGGGTCGCGGCGTCGCCGATCTCGGTCACCGAGGCGAAGGAGGCGTCGAGCTCGAGCGCCGGGTTCGCGGTGACGGCCTGGCGCAGCGGACCGAGGTCCACCGGGTCGCCGGCGGCGGTCGCGGCCAGGGCCTCGAGCGCGGGGCGCAGCACCTCGACCCCGGACTGCTCGTCGTGGGCGAACGCGATCTGACCGTTGGTGGTGCTCAGGAACGCCTGGGCGAGGACGCCGGTGGGCACCAGCAGCATCACCGCCAGCACCACCAGTCGCAGGGTGAGTCGCATCCGCCGCACCACGGCCACGGCCGGGGCGAGCAGGAGGGTGAGCACACGGCTCAGGGCATGCGAGACGGGGGCAGGAGCGTGCATCCGATCGTCCTTCGGTCTTCCAGGTCCGAGCGGCGTTGGAGGCCGCCGCTCGCACCAGGACCATCGGCAGGCGCTCCTCACCCCTGAGTGGTCCCGAGGGACCGGACGGTCGGGTCAGCCACCGCCGGCGGGCAGCGCCTCGAGCAGGACGTCGGGGTGGTCGCGGGCGGTGGCGGTGGCCCGCCACTGGTCGACGAACAGCGCGAGGTGCGTGCCGTCGCTGCGCTGCAGCACCTCCACGCCGCGCAGACCCGCCAGAGCGGCCGCGCCCTCGGCGTCGGTGCGGCGCGCCACCTGGTAGTCCAGCCGGGAGAAGCGGATCGGGGAGTTGAACTCGTTGACCATCCGGTCCTCGACCACCTCGAACTGCATCGGGCCGACGGCGGCGAGCACCGGGTTCTGGTCGCCGCGGCGGTCCGAGCGCAGCACCTGCACCACGCCCTCCTGGTCCAGCTGCTCGATGCCCTTGCGGAACTGCTTGTAGCGCCCGATGTCGCCGGCGCTGGCGGTCATGAAGTGCTCGGGGGCGAACGTCGGCACCGGCGGGTACTCGATCGGCTCGCCGACGTAGACGGTGTCGCCCACGCGCAGGGCGTTGGCGTTGACCAGGCCGATGATGTCGCCGGGCTCGGCGGTCTCCACCGAGGTGGTCTCGCGCCCGAACACGGCCTGGGCGAACTTCGTGGCGAACGGGCGTCCCGTGGCGGCGTGGGTGACCACCATCCCGCGCTCGAAGGTGCCCGAGACGACCCGGGCGTAGGCGAGGCGGTCGCGGTGCGCGGAGTTCATGCCCGACTGCACCTTGAACACGAACGCGCTGAACTCGTCGGCCGGCTCCCGCACCGACCCGTCCACCCCGGGCGTGGGACCCGGGGCCGGTGCCAGCTCGAGCAGCAGCTCCAGCAGCTGGGCCACGCCGAAGTTCTGTAGCGCCGAGGCGAACATCACCGGCGTCGTGGCCCCGGCGAGGAACCGCTCCTGGTCGTGGTCGGCGCCGTCGAGCTCGAGCAGCTCGTGCTCCTCCACCGCGTCCGCCCACACCTGCGCATCGGCCTCCTCGACCTCGCCGGGCGTCATCCGCCGCTCGGGGGCGCGGGTGGCGCCACCGGCGGTGCGGGTGTACTTCACGAACTCGCCGGTGCGCCGGTCCAGCACCCCGCGGAAGTCGCCCGCCTCGCCCACCGGCCAGGTCAGCGGCGTCGGGCGCAGGCCGATCTTGGCCTGGATCAGGTCCATCAGCTCCAGCGCCGAGAGGCCCGGACGGTCCCACTTGTTGATGACGGTGATCACCGGGATGCCGCGCAGGGCGCACACCCGGAACAGCTTCAGCGTCTGCGGCTCCAGCCCCTTGCCGGCGTCGACCAGCATCACCGCGGAGTCCACCGCCGAGAGCACCCTGTAGGTGTCCTCGGAGAAGTCGGAGTGGCCCGGGGTGTCGACGAGGTTCACCACGTGGTCGCGGTAGGCGAACTGCAGCGCCGCTGAGGTGATCGAGATGCCGCGGGCCTTCTCCATCGCCATCCAGTCCGACACCGTGCCGCGCCGGTCGCCCTTGCCGTGCACCGCACCGGCCTCGTTGATCGCGCGGGCGTGCAGCGCCAGCGCCTCGGTGAGCGTCGACTTGCCGGCGTCGGGGTGGCTGATGACGGCGAAGGTACGGCGTGGGCGGGAATCGGGCACCGGACGACGCTACCGGCCCGGCCGCCCCGGATCCGAACCGTGAGGGACCGGGCGGCGGCGATGCCTCAGAGGTCGAGGCCGCTGAGGTCTCCCGGCACGTCGACGGCGTGCTCGCGCAGCACCTCCAACGGGATCATCCGCAGCACCGAGGCGTTGGTGGCGGCCAGCCGCACGGGGGCGGCGGCGCCGTCGTGGTGGGCGCGCAGCCAGTTGTGGGCGGTGACGCACCAGGGATCGCCGGGGCGCAGGCCGGGGAAGCCGTACTCCGGACGCGGCGTGGACAGGTCGTTGCCGATGGCCGCTTGGTGGGCCAGGAAGGTCTCGGTGACGACGGCGCACACGGTGTGCATCACCCGGTCGTCGCCGCGGGTGCTGCAGCAGCCGTCGCGGTGGAAGCCGGTCATCGGCTCGGTGCCGCACTCCTCCAACTCGCCGCCCAGGACGTTGCGCTCGCTCACCGCCCCATGGTGACGCACCCGGCCGGCGCCGGGCTCCCCCGCGGGGCCGGATCGGCTCACAGCAGGCCCACAGCCTGCACGAACGTGGCCGGATCACCAGCGCCGCCAGCGATGTCATCGACAAGGTGAGCGCCGAAGTCGGCGTCCGGGAGGACGACCTCGCGCTCGCCCGGCTCGTCATGGCCGCGATCGTGCCGCGCAAGCAGGGGCACAACGGGATCCCTACGACCGCCTCATCCTCGCTGCGGCCATCGCCAACCACGCCCGGCTGGTCGCCAAGGACGCCGGGCTCCGCAGCGCCTTCCCCGCGCTCACGGTCTGGGACGGAACCGACTGACCCGGGGCTCCGGGATCGGACGTCGCAACCCTCCGCACGACACCAGGCACTAGATATTGGGTAGTTACATCCATGTCATTCCCAGATATAGTGGTTGATGCAGCTGGTTCCTCCGCTCCCTCGGGCGCGGAGGAGGCAAGAGGGAACCCGGTGGGAATCCGGGACTGCCCCGCAGCGGTGAGTGGGAACGACCGCCGTCAACCAAGCACTGGACCCCCGGGTCCGGGAAGCGACGGCCAGTAGGCGCCTGGCGACAGGCACGCCCACGAGTCCGAAGACCTGCCAGCGCACCGCACCCGCCGGGTGCGGTGGTCCGAGGCCTCGTGGGAGGGCCGACGGCCGGCAGGTGCGCATCGGCGACGACGCGCATGTCCTGCCGTCCCCTCCTCCGCGGCACCGGGCCCTTCCGGACCAGCTCGCGAGGAGAGAGCTTTGTCGGTCCTCGACACCACCCTGCCCACCACCCCGACCCCCAGCACCGGGACCGCCGAACCGGCGCGACGCACCACCATGCAGGTGCGCAAGCGCAACGGCGACACCGAGGACGTCGACGTCAACAAGATCGTGCGCGCCGTCGAGCGCGTCGCCGACGACCTCATCGACGTCGACCCGTTGCGCGTCGCGACCCGCACCATCTCCGGGCTCTACGACGGCGCCACCACCGCCGAGCTCGACCGGCTGTCGATCCAGACCGCCGCGGAGATGATCGGCGAGGAGCCGCAGTACTCCCGGCTGGCCGCGCGCCTGCTCTCGGCCTACATCGAGAAGGAGGTGCGCCACCAGGGCATCGCCTCGTTCAGCCAGTCCGTCGCCCTCGGCCACGCCGAGGGCCTGATCGGCGACGAGACGGCGGCGTTCGTGAAGGACAACGCCCGCAAGCTCGACTTCGCGATCGAGGAGTCGGCCGACCGACGCTTCGAGTACTTCGGCCTGCGCACGGTCTACGACCGCTACCTGCTGCGCCACCCCTCGAACCGCCGGGTCGTGGAGACGCCGCAGTACTTCCTGTTGCGGGTGGCCTGCGGCCTGGCCACCGGCCCGCACGAGGCGATCGAGTTCTACCGGCTGATGTCCAGCCTGGCCTACCTGCCCAGCAGCCCGACGCTGTTCAACTCCGGCACCCGCCACACCCAGATGTCCTCGTGCTACCTGGTGGACTCCCCGACCGATCGGCTGGACTCGATCTACGACCGCTACCACCAGGTCGCGAGGCTCTCGAAGTTCGCCGGCGGCATCGGCATCGGCTTCTCGCGGGTCCGGGGCCGCGGCGCGCTGATCCGCGGCACGAACGGCCAGTCCAACGGCATCGTGCCGTTCCTGCGCACCCTGGACGCCTCGGTCGCCGCCGTGAACCAGGGCGGACGACGCAAGGGCGCGGCGTGCGTGTACCTCGAGCCGTGGCACCCCGACATCGAGGAGTTCCTCGAGCTGCGCGACAACACCGGCGAGGAGGCCCGCCGCACCCACCACCTCAACCTCGCCAACTGGATCCCCGACGAGTTCATGCGCCGGGTCGAGGCCGACGCGACCTGGTCGCTGATGGACCCCGACCAGGTGCCCGAGCTGCCCGACCTCTGGGGACCCGCGTTCGACGCCGCCTACGCCCGCGCCGAGCAGGAGGGCCGCTACGTCCGCCAGGTCCGGGCCCGCGAGCTCTACGGCAAGATGATGCGGACCCTGGCGCAGACCGGCAACGGCTGGATGACCTTCAAGGACGCCGCCAACCGCACCTGCAACCAGACCTCCGACGACCAGGCCGTCGGCAAGCCCGTCGTCCATCTGTCGAACCTGTGCACTGAGATCATCGAGGTCTCCTCCGACACCGAGACGGCCGTGTGCAACCTCGGCTCGGTGAACCTCGCCCAGCACCTGCGCCGCACCGCGGACGGCCCCGACGGATCTGCCGGCGTCGAGCTCGACTGGGAGGCGCTGCGTGCGACCGTGCGCACCGCGGTGCCCTTCCTCGACCGCGTCATCGACATCAACTACTACCCCAGCGAGCAGGCGGCGGCGTCGAACCCGCGCTGGCGTCCGGTCGGGCTCGGCGTGATGGGGCTGCAGGACGTCTTCTTCGCCCTCGGCCTGCCCTTCGACTCCGAGGCGGCCCGCGACCTGTCGACGCGGATCTCGGAGGAGATCTACCTGACCGCCCTCGAGGTCTCCGCCGGCCTGTCCGCCGTGCACGGCCCGCACCCCGCGTTCGGTGAGACCAGGGCCGCGGCCGGGGTCCTGCAGCCCGACCTGTGGGACGCCACCGGCACCCAGACCGAGCGCTGGGCGGCCGTGCGCGCGCAGATCGCCGCCCACGGTCTGCGCAACTCCCTGCTCGTCGCGATCGCCCCGACGGCCACCATCGCCTCGATCGCCGGGTGCTACGAGTGCATCGAGCCGCAGGTCTCGAACCTGTTCAAGCGCGAGACGCTGTCCGGGGAGTTCCTCCAGGTCAACTCCGCGCTGGTGCGCGAGCTGAAGGACCGCGGCCTGTGGACACCGGAGATCCGCGAGCAGATCAAGCGCGCCGAGGGCTCGGTGCAGGGCATCGACGCGCTCCCCGCCGACGTGCGCGCGGTCTACCGCACCGCTTGGGAGCTGCCGCAGAAGGCGCTCATCGACCTGGCCGCGGCCCGCTCGCCCTTCATCGACCAGAGCCAGTCGCTCAACCTGTTCATCGCCGGCCCGACGATCGGGAAGCTCTCCTCGATGTACCTCTACGCCTGGAAGAGCGGGCTGAAGACGACCTACTACCTGCGCTCGCGGCCCGCGACGCGGATCCAGCAGGCCACCGTCGCCGGCGCCAGCACCGCGACGGCCGCAGTCCCAGTCGCCACGGCCGCGCCGGTCGAGGGGCCGGGCGTCTCGGACGAGGAGGCCCTGGCCTGCTCGCTGGAGAACCCCGAGTCCTGCGAGGCCTGCCAGTGAGCCTCGACGTCTCCCACCCCACCGCCCCCGCGACCACCGACCCGAGGACCGACACCATGACCACCCCCACCGCACCCGAACCCGCCCGACAGTTGCTGCTCGACCCCGGCCTGGACCTCACCCTGCGGCCGATGCGCTACCCGCACTTCTTCGAGCGCTTCAAGGACGCCATCAAGAACACCTGGACCGTCGAGGAGGTCGACCTGCACTCCGACCTCGCGGACCTCCAGCGGCTGACCGACGCCGAGCGCCACCTGGTCTCGCGGCTCGTGGCGTTCTTCGCCACCGGCGACACCATCGTGGCCAACAACCTCGTGCTCAACCTCTACCAGCACGTCAACTCCCCGGAGGGCCGCCTCTACCTCTCCCGGCAGCTGTTCGAGGAGGCGGTGCACGTGCAGTTCTACCTGAACCTGCTCGACACCTACGTGCCCGACGAGACCGAGCGTTTCGCCGCCTTCGCCGCGGTCGACAACATCCCCTCGATCAAGGCCAAGGCCGACTTCTGCTTCACCTGGATCGACTCGCTCGGCGACCTCACCGAGCTGCGCACCCAGGCCGACCGCCGCGCCTTCCTGCTCAACGTCATCTGCTTCGCCGCGGTGATCGAGGGCCTGTTCTTCTACGGCGCCTTCGCCTACGTCTACTTCCTGCGCTCCCGCGGCCTGCTCAACGGGCTCGCGTCGGGCACCAACTGGGTCTTCCGCGACGAGTCGATGCACATGGCCTTCGCCTTCGACGTCGTCGACACCGCCCGGGCCGAGGAGCCCGACCTCTGGGACGACGACCTCGCCGAGCAGGTGCGCCGGATGCTCATCGAGGGCGTCGACTGCGAGGCCCAGTTCGCCGAGGACCTGCTCGGCGGCGGTGTCGCCGGACTCTCGACCGCCGACATGCGCTCCTACCTGGAGTACGTGGCCGACCGGCGCATGGAGCGGCTGGGCCTGCCCCCGATCTACGGCTCGAGGAACCCCCTGGCCTTCATGGAGCTGCAGGACGTGCAGGAGCTCTCGAACTTCTTCGAGCGCCGCGTCTCGGCCTACCAGGTCGGCGTCACCGGGTCGGTGGACTTCGACGAGGACTTCTGAGCCGGACGACGGCGCATCACGCTCACCCGGCTCCGGGTGACGACCTGCCGGGGACGCCACGTCGGCGTCCCCGGCAACAGCCGCACCACACGGTCACGGCCGCCCTGCGCCATGACGACGGCGTCGGGACGCACCAGGACGGCATCGGCACGGCCGAGCCAGGAAGCCAGCTCCCCGGACGTCGCGGCGTCGATCTCGACAAGACCGCCGCGGTCCGCCGCCGCGACGGACTCCTGCACGGCCCCGCGGCGGATCAGCAGGAAGCACCCGGGTGCGACGGAATCCAGCCGTCGACCGTCGGCGAGGACGACGTTCGGACAGAGGCCACCCGCGAGTCCCCGTCGCAGCAGGCCGCGCCGGACCATCGAGGAGGGGGACAGCGCCGGTGTCGCGCTGTCGAGCACGCTGCGGCGCAGGCCGGGGATCCGGACGAGGTGGGGCACGACGACGCGGCGGAGCCGATCGCCCGCCGATCCACCGCCGGTCATCACGGTGCCCACGATGACCGCGAGCCGGATCATGGCCCGGGCGTGGGGCGCGCGCTCGGCCTCGTAGCTGTCGAGGGCCGCGGGAGGGAGGGTGTCGTCGAGCACCCCGGCGATCTTCCAGGCCAGGTTCGCGGCATCGCGGAGGCCGGCCCCCATGCCCTGCCCGATGAAGGGGGGCGTGAGGTGGGCGGCGTCCCCGAGGAGGAAGACCCCGCCCTCGCGCCACCGGTCGGCGATCTGCGCGCGGAAGGTGTACTCGGCGACACGGAGGAGTTCGAAGTCGTCGATGATCTCGTCCCAGGGCGCGAGCAGCGGTGCGAGCGCCTCCAGGGACCCGAAGTCGGCCGCCGACTCCTCGGGCAGGAGCTCGAACTCCCATCGATGGCGGGTGGGTCCGATCTGCATGTAGGTGGCGGCGCGGCGGCTGTCGCACACCTGGTGCACGCCCTCCCAGTGCCCGAGGCGCCGCGGCGTCGCGACGTCGACGACCAGCCAGCGCTGCTCACCGAAACCGAGGGTCCGCATCGTGGCGCCGATCGCCCCGCGGGTGAGGCTGTTCGCCCCGTCGCAGCCGAGCACGAACCGCGGGCGGAGCGTGTGCGCTCGCCCCGTGGCCGTGTCGGTGTACTCGACGACGGGCGCGTCCCCTCCCTGCACGGCGGTCACCTCGACCTCGCCGCGGAAGTCCACGTCGGTCTGCGCCAGCCGCTCCCTCAGGATCCGCTCGAGGTCCGGCTGGTCGAACATGGTGGCCTGCGGGAAGCCGTTGGACGTGCTGCGCTCGGTGCGGTCGAACTGCGCGAGCGTGCGGTGCTCGGGCGAGAGCAGCCTCAGACCCGCTCCCGGGATCGTCATCTCCGCGAAGCGATCCGCCACCCCGATCCGGGCCAGGATGCGGTGGACCTCGTCGTCGAGGTGGACCGCGCGGGGCTGTGGGAAGACCTCGGACCAACGGTCGAGCACCACGGTCGAGACCCCGGCCCGGGCGAGGAGGAGAGCCGCGGTGACGCCGGTGGGGCCCGCTCCGATGACCACCACCTCGGGCTGGGTCGTGGTCATCGCGGCTCGTCCGCGGCGTACCGGACGACGGTGCGCTGACGCCCGAGGTCGAGGGCGCCGTCGTCGGTGCCGACATGGAGCTCGACGACGTCGCCGTCGGCCAGGTAGAGCGGGTTCTTGGCCTGGGCCTTGAAGAACGCACGCCACTTGGTGGCCGGGGGCAGCAGCGCGCCGATGATCTCGACGGGCTTGGGCGGTGCCGTGAGGGCGGTGCCACCGGGGGTGCCGGTGAGCAGCAGGTCGCCGGGGGCGAGGGGCTGGAATCGGGTGAGACCGCGCAGCGCCTGCAGCGGGCGGTAGAGCATGTCGTCCCCGACCACGGCGTCCTGCCGCAGCTCGCCGTTCACCCACAGCCGCAGCCGCAGGTCCGCGAACCGCGCCCACTCGCCGGGCTCCAGCACGACGAGCCTGGGACCCGTCGGCGTGAACCCGGGGTAGGACTTCGACTCGAAGAACTGGGTCTTGGGCAGCTGCAGGTCGCGAGCGGAGACGTCGTTGGTGATCACGAGTGCGGCGACGTGGTCGGCGACGTCGGTCTCGGTCAGGTGCGTGCCGACGGGCAGGTCGCGCCCCATCACGAGACCGATCTCGACCTCGTAGTCGAGGAAGCGCACGTGAGCGGGCTTGACGATGTCGGCGTCGGCGGCGCTGAGGGAGTGCGAGGTCTTGCGGAAGAAGGTCAGCGGCACGGTCTCGGGGTTGAAGCCGGAGTCCTTGATGTGGCTGACGAAGTTGGTCATCTGCGCCACGACCCGGCAGGGGGCGGTCACCGGCGAGGCGAGGTCACCGGCGGGCAACGGGGCCTCCGCTGCCGCGACTGCGGCGGCGATGGCGTCGCGGTCGGCGAGGAGGTCGGCCGTGGTGCGCGCGGACGTGGCGATCACCGTGCCGGTGGTCGGCGACTTCTGCACGACCCACTGATCGGCGAGACGGAGGATGTCGGTACTCATGAGCGGGCCACCTTCAGCAGCCCGCGCAGGCGGGCCAGGTCGAATTCGTTGTCGGAGTGCCGCAGCGCGGCGAGGAGGGAACGGGCCTCGGCCAGCGACTCCCGGCCGGGAGCGAGGCCGAGGAAGTCGGCGGAGGCGGGCGGCCCCCACTGGGCCAGCCCGGAAGACGTCATCGGCGCCCAGCCCGGCGCGAGCGTGTGGTCGAACAGGTCGCCGTCGGTGAAGTGCTCGACCAGGAAGCCGTGGTCGTCACGCCAGTAGTCGAAGATCTGGCTGCCCTGGATGTGGCGCCCGATCCCCCAGGACCGCCGGTACCCGGCGTCGGCGAGGAACTCACCGCCCGCTGCGAGAGCGTCGAGATCGCTCACCTGGAAGGCGGAGTGCACGTAGCGGGTCCGCGGCCCCAGCGTCATCGCCAGGGTGTGGTGATCGGTCGGCTCGCTCCCCCGGTCGCAGCGGATGAACGACATCGTCGGCCCGCGCTCGCGCTGTCCCTCGTAGTAGAGGAAGTCGCTCACGATCATGCCGAGCGTCTCCAGGTACCAGTCCAGCGCCTGTCGGTAGCGGACCGACTGCAGCACGACGTGACCCAGGCGCTCGACCCGCGCGGGCTCGCGGCGAGGTCGCTGCGTGGCGTTGCTGCGACGCACCTCGCCACCGACGTTCAGGACGTGGGGCTCTTGGCCCTCCAGCGCTGGCAGCTCGTGGCAGCCGGACACCACCCGCACCCGGGCACCGGAGGGATCGAGTGCGTCGACCGTGAGTCCTCCGAGCAGCTCGGGCAACGGCTGCACCCGCACACCGAGGTGGTCCGCCAGACGCACCAGGTCCCCGCCGGCGGCAGCGTGGAAGGCCGGGCCGGTGAAGCGGGATCGCGCACCTTTCCGCACGATCACCGCGGGCGTGCCGGCGCGGGTGCCCCGCAGGTGGAGCTGCTGGTCGTCGCGGAAGCTGGTCGTGAAGCCGAAGGCGTGGGCGAAGGCCTCCGCCCCGGCGAGGTCGGGCTTCTCGAACTCCAGCCAGGCGAGGTCGCGGACCTTGATCACGGGATCGACCGCGCGGCCGGGATGCTCTCCCGGACGGGCGCCGTCGTCACTGTGCAGGTCGCGGTGGTCGTTGTGCCCCCGGTCGATCTCGGTCGTCATCTCCACCTCGCAGTCGTCATTGACGAAATAGTCATTGACGATCGCGGGCAGCGTCAAGCGTTATTGACGAAATCGTCATTGACGGTCCGGCATCGCGCCGACGTTCGCTACGCTCGCCCCTGACGAAGGGGAGTCGGACGATGTCGGAAGCCGTGGCGGCCGCTGCCAAGCGGCGGGGCGAGCGCCAGCGCGCACAGACCCGCGCCGCACTGATCAAGGCGGCCCAGCGACTGCTGGCCGAGGACCGCACGAGCGTGCCGGTCCTGGAGATCACCGAGCTGGCCGGCGTCGGCATCGGGTCGTTCTACAACCACTTCGCCACCAAGGAGGACCTGTTCCAGGCCGCCGTCGACGACGCGCTCGAGCTCCAGGGCGCACTCCTCGACGCCTGGGGGGACGACCTGGAGGACCCGGCCGAGGTGTTCGCACGCAGCTTCCGGCTCGTGGGTCGCCTCCACCGACTCGAGCCCCGGTACAGCCGCGTCATCCTCTCCCAGGGACTCGGGATGCTCTCCTCGGACCGGGGCCTGGCCCCCCGGGCGCGGCGCGACATCGAACGCGCCTGCGCCGCCGGCCGCTTCACCAGCCCTGACACCGGGACCGCCCTGCTCATCGTCGGCGGCGCCGCCATGGCAGTCGGACAGACCATCCACGACCACCCCGAGCTCGACGATGCCGCCCTGACCGACGACGCCGCGCGCCACCTGTTGCGCATGCTCGGCCTGTCGCCCTCCGACGCCGACGACGTGTGCTCGCGTCCACTTCCGACCACGGTCGAGCTGTGGGAGCTCGTCGCGGCCGCAGCCCCCGCCGCGACGACGTCGGCGGCGACCGCCAGACCCTGATCGGCGCTGAGGGCTCACTCCGACAGCGGACCGGGAGCCACCACCTCGCCCCGCCGAGGTCGCCTTCCACCTGACAGGCCGAACGCCCGGTCCGACCTGCGCACGACAGGACAGCGGACCGGGCGTTCGAGCGGGCCGATGCGGCTCAGAGTCGGGCGAAGCCGATGACCGCACTCGCCAAGGTCAGCACCGCGATCACGGCCGGGGGTGCCGCCGGCTCCTGACGACGCACGTGCACCAGGATCGCGCCCAGCATGGTGAGGAGCAGCCCGACGGCAGCGAGCGGCGTCAGGACAGGCGCGACGTCGAGCGCCCTCGGCAGGATGAGCCCGACGGCGCCGAGCACCTCGGCGGCGCCGACGAACCGGACGAGACCGGGGGACACGTCGTCCACCCAGCCCATGCCGGCCTCCTTCAGATCGGCCGGCGACCGGAGCAGCTTCAGGGCTCCTGCGCCGAGGAAGGCCGCGGCGAGCAGGGAGTTGAGGATCCAGAGGGTCAGGGACATGGGTCTTCCTTCGTGGGGTGGCGGGCAGGGTGGCGACCGAGCGCGTCAGCCGAGAGCCGAGCCGCGCGGCGGGTCGAGTCGGACGCCGGCGAGGGCCTCGGTCCAGGCGAGCACCTGGTCGACCATCACCTCGGCACTGATCCGGCTGAAGGGGCCGGGGGCGAGCTCGGTGAAGTCGCGGAAGTCGCCGGCGAGCGTCAGCGTGACGGCGGACCGGACATCGGCCATCTGGAGTTCGCCCGCGATCGCTCGGACGTGCTCCGAGGCACGGGCGCCGCCCATGCCGCCGTAGGAGACGATGCCGACGGCCTTGTTGGCCCACTCCCGCGCGAGGTAGTCGAAGGCGTTCTTCAGCACCCCGGGGATCGAGTGGTTGTACTCGGGCGTGACGACGATGAACCCGTCGAAGGAGGCGATCGCCTCCGCCCATGCTCGCGTGTGGGCGTGCTCGTAGCGACCCGCCATGGCGGGGGCACTCTCGTCGAGGTGCGGAAGCGGATGGTCCAGCAGGTCGACGAGGTCGAACGTCGTCGCCGGTTCACGGCCGGCCGTGTGCTCCTGCGCGACCTGCTGCACCCAGCGGGCCACCTCCGCCGCCTTGCGCTGGGGTCGGGTGCTCCCGACGATGATGCCGATCCTGGTCATGACGACGCCTCTCTGCTGATGAAGGGGGTTGGTGCGGAAGGAACGGTGAGGACCAGGAGCTCTGAGGTCTCCCGGGCCACGAGGCGGGTGCCTGCGGCGCCACTCACGTCGAGTGCGTCGCCGTCGCGGAGGACGGTCGAGGTCGCGCGCGGAGCGTCGGTGCCGGAGTCACGGGATCCGCTGGGGCCGAGGGTCATCGCCCCTCCGAGCACGAGGGCGACGCAGGCTCGGTCGGGGGTGGCGTCGAGCTCCACGCGCGCGTGAGCGGAGAGCCGGATGCGCCGGATCACCAGGCCGCCGGCCGACCATGCCGGAGCCTCGCCGCCGAGGACGTGCACGACATCCACCCCCTGCTCGGGTGATCGGGTCGGCATGGCCTCGAGGCGGTGGTCGGCGTAGGTCGGCGTCGCAGCGGCGAGGGCGGGGCCCGGATCGACCATCAGCTGGAGGACCCGAGCGGCATCGACGACCCGCTCGGCGTGCTGGAGCCCCGTACCGGCTCGCATGACCTGGAGATCGCCGGCGGCGAGATCGGCCCAGCGACCGGTCCCGGTGTCGTAGTGCTGGGACCGGCCGTCCAGCACGATCGTGATCGTCTCGAGCCCCTCGTGGCGGTGGAGCGGAAGCGCGAAGGCGCTCCCGAACCGGGTGTCCGACCAGTACAGCAGCGAGCCGGTGGCCGAGGTGCCCCCGACGGTCCGCGCTCGGTCCACGACGACGGTCGAGACCGCATCGGGAGCGAACGCACCGATCCGGGGCCGCAGGGCGAGGCGTACCGGCCTCTTTGTTGACATGCCAACAACGTATCAGATTGATGATGTGTCAACAAACAGTAGGATTGGAGGCATGACGACCCGGTGGCTCAACGCCGACGAGGAGCGGGCGTGGCGCGGCTTCCACCGCCTGCGGGGCGACCTCACGGCGCGCCTGAACGCCGAGCTCGCCGCCGACTCGGGCCTCACGGAGGCCGACTTCGCGGTGCTCGTCTATCTCTCCGAGGCCCCCGGCGGCGTGATGAGGGCACGCGAGCTGCAGCGCGAGCTGGCCTGGGACCGCAGCCGCCTCTCCCACCAGCTCACGCGCATGGAGCGCCGCGGCACGGTGGAGCGTCGCGCCTGCGCCACCGATGCGCGCGGCCTCGACATCTCGATCACCGCCGCTGGCCGCGCGGCCATCACCGCCGCCGCACCGGCCCACGTCGCCGTGGTCCGCCACTGCTTCGTGAACCTGCTCACCCCCGAGCAGCTCGCCACCCTCGCCGACATCGCCGACATCGTGGCCGATCACCTCGAGGAGGCCCACGGGCGTCGCGCCACCGGCGACGAGTGAGCGACAGGACGTCCGCCGGGCAGGTCAGCGCCCCAGGCAGCCGACGATCATCTCCACGACCGCGTCCTCGGCCTCGGCCCGCTGCTGCGGACCGGCGGCGGGCTCGCGCTCGAGGTCGGCGAGCAGTGCCAGCACCACGCTGGCCAGCCCCCGGACCCGCACCGCGCGTGCGGTCGGCGACACCCCCTGGACACCGGTGAGCGCCGCCAACCGCCGCATCAGCAACGAGGTCGCCGGCCAGTCGGCCCGCTCGGTGAACACGACCTCGGGAAGGTCGCGGACCTTCTCCATGAACCGGGCATGGTGACCCGGGCCCTCACGACGCTGATGCTCGAACGCCGGTTCCACCAGCACCCGCACCAGACCGGCGACCGTCACCTCTCCCGCGGCCTCCGCCTCATCGAGGAGCACCAGGCGCCGGGGCTCGAAGACCGCCTGACGCTGCGCGATCACCGCTGCGATCAGATCCTCCCGGGACCCGAAGTGGTAGCGGATCGCCGCACTGTTGCGCTGACCGGCGGCGACCACGATCTGGCGCAACGACACCGCGGGCCCCTGCTCGGCGATCAGGCGCTCGGCCGCGTCGATCAGCTCGATCCGCCCGCTGCGCTCCACGGTCGGATCCTAACCCGTCCCCATTGCATCGCTAATACGTTTGGGTTAACGTCGCGCTCCACCACTCCGAGAGGCGACCCGATGACGACGCTGGGCGCAATCCCGACCGATCCGCAGGCCTTCACCCCCGACCTGCTCGAACGCCTGCTGCACACCCTGAACCCCGGCGTCGGGGTGCGGGACGTGTCGGTGCGGCGGGTCTGGGAGTGGGGTCAGGGCGAGGCCGTGTCGACCTCGGGCCGCCTGGACCTGGACCTCGCTTACGACACCGAGCACGACCTCCCCCGGTCGGTGGTGCTCAAGATCGCCCGTCCCGCTCTCCCGGCGTTCCCTCTCTATCGCAACGAGGTCGACGTCTACACCAGCATCCGCCCCTGGGAGTTCCTGCCCACGCCACGCTGCCTCGGTGCCTGGTTCGATCCCGCCTCGGGCAGCTTCGGCCTGGCCCTGGAGGACCTGCGGCCCCACGGCGCACGGTTCGCCTCCGCGGTCGACGCACCACCCCTCGCCTCGATCGAGAGCGCGATCCGCGAGCTCGCCCGCCTCCACGCCCGCTTCTGGGATCCCGCGGACGCCGACCCGAGCAGTGCCCCGGGCGGGGATCCGCGACTCGCGTGGGCCCAGACCCACGTCGCCGGCGAGCTGCACGAGCTGTTCGACCACCCCGACCTCGTGCCACGGATGATCCGCGAGGAGGTCGTCACCACCCAGCACAAGCGCGAACTGCTCCAGTCGGTGGGGCAGGACCCCGACTCCCTCCACGCCCAGGTGCGCCGCGTGCAGCAGCACCAGGCGACGCTCCCCCGCACCCTCGTGCACGGCGACTGCCACGTCGGCAACACCTACGTCCTGCCCGGCGGCGAGACGGGGTTCGTGGACTGGCAGCTGAGCGTGCGCGGCCACTTCATGCACGACCTGTCCTACCTGCTCGTGACCGGACTCGACGTCGCCACCCGGCGCGCCGACGAACGCCGCCTCATCGGCCTGCACCTGGACGAGCTCGCCCGACACGGGGTGGACGCCCCGCCCTCCCTCGAGGAAGCGTTCGAGGAGTACCGCCGCGCCCAGGCCTGGAACACCTACATCGGCTGGCTCACCTGCCCGGTCGCCAACTACGGCTGGGAGATCAACGTCGCCAACCACGTCCGGCTGCTCACCGCCTACCGCGACCTCGACACCGCGGCCGCGATCGGGGACCTGCCATGACCCGCGATGCCGTCCCGGTCGTCGCCGACCCCCGGCTGCAGCACCTGCTGGACAAGCATGAGATCCACGAGCTCGTCCTGCTCTACTGCCGCGGCGTCGACCGTCAGGACCCCGAGCTCCTCCGGAGCCTCTACACCCCCGACGCCACCGACCACCACGGGCCGGTCTACCAGGGCGACGCCGAGGGCTACGTCCGGTTCCTCGAGGACTCCTTCCCCGTCATCACCATCGGCGCCCACTACGTCACCAACCACCTCGTCGAGCTCGACCTCGACGACCCCGACCGGGCCCAGGGCGAGGTCTACGCCCTCGGCTACCACCACCTCCCCGCCCACGACGGCCACCACGTCGACTCCCTCGTCGGCGTCCGCTACCTGGACCACTACCGACGCCACCGCGGCGCGTGGCGCTTCGCCTCCCGCGACGTCGTCTTCGACCTCGACCGCTCCTGGACCCTCCCCGACTCACCGGGAGCGGCCGTGCACGCACCCCATCCCACGGACGACGCCTCCTACCGAGTGCTGACCGCCGACCTCTTCCGCCGACGCACCAGCTGACCCAGGAGCCCCCGAGGCGCACTGGATGACGTCCACCCGTGCTCCCGGCGCGGGTTCCGACTCCCTGAGGTCGCACGGGCGAGACGATCCCTCGCCCCCGGGGCTCAGGCGTGGATGTACAGGTCGTCCTGGCTGACGTGGTGCCCCTGGGCGCAGCAGAAGGTCACGCTCACCTCGGCCCCGCAGTCCTCGTGGTGCGGCACGGGGCCGGTGCGGGGAGCGACGTGCTCGCGGCCCCACTGCGCCAGGGCGAGCAGCACCGGCAACAGGTCCCGGCCGGCGTCGGTGAGCACGTACTCGTGGCGGGTGCGCTGACCCTCCACGCGGTACGGCGTGCGGGTGAGCAACCCGTGGTCGAGCAGCTCCTTGAGCCGCTTGGCCGCGACCGCCTCGCTGAGCCCCGTGAGACGCACGAGGTCGTCGAAGCGGGTGGTGCCGTAGAAGACCTCGCGCAGCAGCAGGAACGCCGACCGGTTGCCGACGACCCGCAGGGTGCGGTCGATGGGACACCGGTCGCCGGGGGCGGCGGTGCGGCGGGCGAGGCGCCCGGTCAAGCGGAGGGCCATGCATCCACCCTAGGACCTGGCTTGCCGAAGGCATAGTCAGAGCCCTACGGTGCTGGCTATGTCATCGCAGAGTCAGGACTCCGGCGTGCTCGCGCCGCGCGACGTCGCCGCGCGGGCGGTCCTGCTCGTCACGGTCGGCGCGGCGTTCCTCTCCAGCCTCGACCTCTTCGTCGTCAACGTCGCCTTCGAGGCCATCGGCCGCGACCTCGACGTCGGCACCCCCGGCGGCCCGACGGCGGGCGACCTGAGCTGGGTGCTCAACGCCTACGCGGTGGTGTTCGCCGCGCTGCTGATCCCCTTCGGACGGCTGGCCGACCGCTACGGCCGCAAGCGGATGTTCATCCTCGGAGTCGCGCTGTTCACCCTGGCCAGCGCCGCCTGCGCCGCGGCCGGCGACGTGTGGCTCCTGGTCGGCTTCCGCGCACTCCAGGCGGTGGGCGCGGCGGCGATGACGCCCACCAGCCTCGGCATCCTGCTGGCCACGCTGCCCGCCGAGCGGCGACTGGTCGCCGTGCGGATCTGGGCCGCGGTCGGCGCCGTGGCCGCCGCCATCGGCCCCACCGTCGGCGGCGTCCTGACCGAGCTGTCCTGGCGCTGGGTGTTCCTGATCAACGTGCCCGTCGGCGTCGCGATCATCGTCGCCGCGCTGCGCGTGGTGCGCGACGAACCCGTCGACGCCGACGCCCGCACCCCCGACCTCCTCGGCGCCGGCCTCATCGCCGCCGCCGCCGGACTCCTCGCCCTCGGCCTGGTCCGCAGCGAGGACTGGGGCTGGGCCGACGCCCGCACCGCCGCGGCGCTGGCCGCCTCCGCCCTCGCCGGGGCCCTGTTCGCGCGTCGCTCCGCCCACCACCCCGCCCCCGTGGTGGACCCCGCCCTGATGCGGGTACGCACCTACCGCTGGGCGCTCGCCTCGATGTTCCTGTTCAACGTCAGCTTCGCCATCAACCTGCTGGTCGGCGTGCTCTGGCTCCAGCAGGTCTGGGGCTACGGCGTGATGCGCACCGGCCTCGCCGTCGCCGTCGGCCCGATGCTCGTCCCCATCACCGCCGCCCTGGCCCAGCGCTTCCTGACGTCGGTCTCACCGAGCCGGCTGGTGACCACCGGCTCGATCGTGGTCGGGCTCAGCTGCACCCTGGCGGCCCTGCGGATGGGCACCGACCCCGCCTACGCGACCGACTACCTCCCCGCCTGGGTGCTCGGCGGCATCGGCGTCGGCTTCGCCCTGCCCAACCTCATGGCCGGCGCCACCCACGACCTGCCGCCCACCATGGCCGCCACCGGCAGCGGCGTCGTCACCATGGCCCGCCAACTCGGCTTCGTCGTCGGCGTCAGCATCCTGTTCGCCCTGCTCGGCGACGCCGTCGGCACCGCCGCCCTCACCGACTTCCGCACCGCCTGGTGGGTCGCGGCCGCCGTCCTGCTCACCGCGTCAGTCACCGCGACGGGGATGCGTGCCCGCACCACGGCGCCCGCGACGACGACCGGTCCGGCCACGGGCGTACCGGGCAACCCTGCGCAGACCTAGGCCTCCTCGATCCTGTCTGGCCGAGCAGAGGTCGGCCGAACAGCGGTCGAACCTCTGTCGAGTTCGCACCACCAGCCACCGAAACCGAACAGCCCCCGCCCTGCGTTCCGCAGGCCAGGGGCTGTTCGTCGAAGCCGCCGCCTCGGTTTCGAACCGACGACCTCATCACTGCAGGTGGCGGCACCATCTAGCGCGCCGCGACCGGCATGAGGGCGCTGACCGGCACAGATGCCGGATTCGGGTCACGCAGGATCACCGCCGATCACTCGGATCTGTGACGTGTCCCATGAGATCCAGACGAATATCGGTTGGGTCGTCGCGCCGAAGCAGTGCCAACCCAGCAGCGGTCACGACTCTCGCCGGTCCTCCCTCGGGTCGGTTCTTCGGCATGATGCACCTGCGCCGAACTCCAACGACACAGATCACGTGTTACCGATCAGCGCAGCAGACCCGACCCACGACGGGACAACTCGGACTGCTGGAGGCCTGGTTCGCGCACTATCGCCAATCAGCCCAGCAGTCCCAACGGAGCCTGACCGCCGCAGGTGCGTCGACGCGACGTGCTGAGAGTTGGTTGCAAGCAAGCACCAAGACACAGGCCGTCCTCATCGCACTCGGTCAAGTACGGCGTGGCTCCCTGCGCAGGAGGGAGCGGAGGGTCTCGGCGTTCGCATAGCCGACCCGGAGCGCGATCTCGGCGGAGGTGAGGTCCGTGGTCGCCGAGAGGTGCCGGGCCCGTTCGATGCGAAGACGTTGGACGAAGCCGAGCGGGGTGAGGTTGAGCGCCGAACGGACGCGTCGTTCGAGGGTGCGCCGGCTGGTGCCCAGCGCCTGCGCGACCGACGCGACGTTGAACGATTCGTCCAGGCGGGCGCGCACGAAGCGTTCGAACTCGACGACGATCGGGTCATCGTGCCGGAGATGTTCGTAGGCGACGAAGGCCGCCTGCGACGGGCGCTCGTCGATGAGGAGGAGCTTGGCGACATGCTGGGCCAGGTCGGGGCTGATCGATCGCACGAGCGAGAGTGCGAGGTCGATGTGGGCGAAGGCGGCGCCGGCAGTGACGAGATTCCCGTCGACCACGACCATCGTGTCGAGATCGAGGGCGACCGTCGGATAGCGCTTCAGGAACTCCGGCCCCAGGAACCAGCTGGTCGTCGCCCGCCGATGATGCATCCGACCTGTCTCGGCGACGGCGAACACGCCGGTGCACGCCGCAGCGATCCGGGTGGTCGCGTCGTCGAGGCGCCCGAGCGAGGCGACGACCGCACGAGCATCCCGGCTCTGCAGGGCGTCGTCGGTGGCGGCGGCCGTGAGGGTTCCCAGCGCAGGGACGACGACCACGTCGAACTCGCCAGGCTCCGGCAGCGGGTGGTCCACCGACAGGGTCATCGATGCCGTCGTGGTCACTCGCCGTCTCGGCCCGACGATGGCGAGCTCGATCGGGTCGATCCGCGGGTCCACATCGCCACGGGCTCCGTCGGCCACCCGCACGATGTCGATGACCGACGCGACCGCCGAACCGAAGCAGCCGTCGAGCGCGATCAGTCCGATACGCATGACGTGAACAATAGCAATCCTGCCGTATACGCCACTCCCCACCGGCCCTCACGCGTCCTACGCTGGCCGAGCCCCATGAAGAAACCCCGGATTCGAGGAGAAGCTCAGATGCCCACACCCGCACTTCCCTACGCCTTCGTCGCCAAGATCGTCGCCGCCGACGGCCAGCAGGACGCGCTCGCCGATCTGCTCGCCGGCGCTGTCGCCCTCGCCAACGAAGAAGAAGGGACGATCGTCTGGTTCGCGGTCAGGACCCACGCCGACACCTTCTGGATCTTCGATGCATTCCCCGACCAGGCCGCTCGCGACGCCCACGCCAGCGGCGCCATCGTGGAAGCCCTGATGGCCAACCAGCACCTCCTCGGCGCAGCGCCCGAGATCCTGCCGGCCGACGTCCTCGCCTCCAAGCTCCCGTAGTCCGTCGACCGGGACGATCGCACCCAGGCCGTCGGCGGCAAGCTCGCGGCCGACGCGACGGCGGCGCGAGCCGAGTTTCGGTTGAGTTTCGGTTGAGTCGGCCCCGCTAGCCACCGAAGCCGAACAGCCCCCGCCCTGCGTTCCCGCAGGTCAGGGGCTGTTCGTCGGAGCCGCCTGTCGGAATCGAACCGACGACCTCATCACCGCAGGTGGCGGCGTCACTCGGCTTGGCGCACCGCGCGACCGGCCGCTGACCTGCGCAGACCTTCCCTGCCGATCACGCTGGATCACCGGCATGTGCGAAACGGACGCACCAAGCCCGCTGCCCTCTGGTCGAATTGGGGTTGACCATCCCCTTCCCCAGCCGGCGCTAGCTTGAGTCGCCCGGGCTGGTCGAGGCCTTCAGGTGTCCCGGATTCGACGGCGGCCGACTACGTCCACTCCATGATCGAGAGCTTCTGGGTCTTCGGGCCGCTGGCGCTCGCGATCACCGGCAGACCGGCGGCTTTCAGATCTGCCGTGGCGCGAGCCCCGAGGCGCACTGAGGTGATTCAGAGCGCCGCGTACAACGCCTGCTCGAACTCCATGTAGGTCTTCCACGCGTCCTCATGGGTGATGAAGGGCAGGGAGTTGGTGTAGATGCTGGCGCAGATGCCGGTTGTGCGGTCGATGAAGAAGTGGGTGTTGAAGAGGCCTGCCCAGGCGCCGGTGCCGGCGCGTCGACCGCCGGGTACGTCCTCGGTGTTCAGCAGCAGTCCGTAACCCCACTTCCAGCCCGGGCCGGCGTGCATCGTGTCGGTGATGGGCGGGTCCGCGGTCGGGATCTCGGCGGGGAAGTCCAGGTCACCGATCTGATTGGTGAACGCCGCGTCCACCGTCTCCTCGGACAGGATGCGGACACTGTCGAGCTCACCGCCGCGAAGCAGCGCGCGCTCGAAGCGGATGTAGTCCCGCGGGGTCGAGTACAGACCGTGACCACCGGCGTACCACTCGGGGTCCTGGTTGAGGATCTCGCCGGCCGAGGTCCATGCGCCGTCCTCACCCTTCACGTGGACGGTCACGGCGTTGGCGTAGCGGGCCTCGTCGAGGATGAACGCGGTATCGTCCATGCCGAGCGGATCGGTGATGTTCTCTCTGATGACAGCATCGAGTTTCTTGCCGGCGACGGCCTCGACGACGCGACCGAGCCAATCGGTGTTGATGCCGTACACGTACTCCGTGCCGGGGTCGGCCACCAACGGCGCCTTGAACGCGTCCATGGTGCCGGGCACGACGTTGGGGATGCCGGTCGCGGCCTCGTACTTGACGAGCTGGTCGTTCCAGAACCAGTAGCCGAGTCCCGAGGTGTGGGTGATGAGCTGGTGGACCGTGGCCTTGCTGGCCGGCTCGCGCAGGATAGGCGTGCCGTTGTCGAAGCCGTCGAGGACCTTTACATCGACGAACTCAGGCACGTACTGCTCGACGGGGGCATCGAGGTCCAGTTCACCCCGCTCGACCTGCTGCAGCGCTGCCACCGTGCAGACCATCTTCGTCATCGACATGATGCGGAACTGTGTGGAGGTGGTGACCGGGTCATCGGACTCGCCCGCGACGCGGACGCCCGCTCCACCTTCGTAGAAGATCCCGTCTGCATCGGCGGCGATGGCGGCGACGTGCGGCACCGCGCCTCTCCTCACCGCTGCGTCGAGCACCTGGTCGATGCCGGTCCCGTCGATGGTCCTGCTCATGGTGACCTCCTGATCGTGGGCCCGCTGCCGTGCGAACCGTGTCCCACGTCACACTGGTCGTACGCTCAGATCCACGAAACCGTCGAAACGACGACGTTCGGAGAATGCGTCCCGCCATCCGGCGGGTAGCGCACCAGCAGTCCGCCGCTCCCATGGTCACCGCACGCGAGCAGAGGTAGCCTCCGATCACGCCTGACGCGGAAGGAGTGCTTGTGACCACGCTGCCAACGCCGCCGCGCCCCGCGTTCGACGCCGAACTGAGGGCCGGGCTGGCTGTCGTCGGTGGCATGTTCCCGCCGACCATCACGCCCGACCTCATCGACTTCATGCGCGTGTCCTACGCGTCCCCGCCCCTGGACGACGCCTTCCTCGAGCGGCGGATCACCAGACAGGACCACACCATCGCGAGCCACGACGGCTTCCCTACGCTCGTCTCGGTCCTGCGGCACGCCGACGCGAGCGGTGTCGTTCCAGCCGTACTCTACGCCCACTCCGGCGGCCTGATGTTCGGCGACCGCTTCAGCGGCATCGATCTGGTGCTCGACTGGGTCGACCAGCTCGGTGCCGCGCTCGTGACGGTGGAGTACCGGCTCGCGCCGGAGTATCCCGACCCCCATGCTCGAGAGGACATGTATGCCGCTCTGCTGTGGCTGGCAGAGCACGCCGACGCCCTGAACGTCCGAGCCGACCGCATCCTCGTGGCTGGCGCCAGCGCCGGCGGAGGACTCGCGGCGGGCGTGGCTCTCGCCGCACGTGACCGCAACGGGCCCGCCCTGTGCGGGCAGGTTCTCGACTACCCCATGCTCGACGACCGATGTGCGACTCCCTCGACCTCGCAGTTCGACGGGGTCGGGGTCTGGGACCGGGTCAGCAATGTGACCGGATGGGACGCCCTGCTCGGTGCTGCGCGCGGCACGGCCCACGTCTCGCCCTACGCGGCGCCGTCACGCGCCACCGACCTCGCGAACCTGCCGCCCGCCTTCGTCGACGTCGGCGCGGCCGAGATCTTCCGCGACGAGGCCATCGACTACGCCCGAGCCATCTGGACCGCAGGCGGCGACGCCGAGCTCCACGTCTGGTCCGGCGCGTTCCACGCGTGCGACATCTTCGCGCCCCACACGGCAGTCAGCCGCAGCATGATCGCCGCACGAAACGCCTGGGTGGAGAAGACCCTTGCCGACTGACACTGCGACCAGGGCAGGAGAGCGCTGATGCAGGAACTTCTCGGCCGCATCGCGCGCCTCGACCCGAGCGCCAGCCTCGGGCTGCGTGTCATCGCCTGCTTCGACGAGTTGGTCATCGGACGAGTGAACACGCGAGCACTGCTCGCCTCGGCCGCGTCGCTCGCAGCATGTACCGCCGGGTTCGAACAACGCTCTCCCGCTCGAGTGGTCCGCATCGCACCCGATGGACACCGCGATGAAACCCACGCACCCTCGCGCCGTCCGGAGATGACGGCCCACGCCACCGACGACCTGCAGGTCTGGCTCGAACGCGACGGGCCCCAGCAGCCCAACGACGCCATCATCCTCGAACGGCTGGCCCTGGCCGTCCGCATCAGGCACGGCCACGGGCGCCGGGAGTTCGACAACCGACGCCACTTCGGCCTCCTGGTCGACGAGACCGTCGACGAGGAGCAGCGCTGCATCTCAGCCACCGCTCTCGGACTCATGGCGGGCCGCGACTACCGAGTAGCCGTAGCCCCACTGTTCGCCGTCTGGAGCACACATCCCTCCGGCCCCGAGGACGTCGTGCCCACGCAGTTCGGCCCCGTGCACGCCGTCGTCATACCAGCTGACCAAGAAGATCTCGATGCCACGCCGTGCGGCATCGGCTCCCCTACCCAGGTCAGCGAACTCCACCGCTCATTTCGTACTGCCATGGTCGCACTGCGCCTGTGCGACCCTCCCTCAGCGCCGCTGGTGCGCGCCGACGACCTCGGCGGAATCGTTGGTCTCCTCGCCGACTCCGCGGGCGTCAGCCGCCACCCCGACGTCGAACAGCTCGCGACACTGTTGGAGCACCCTTGGGGAGCCGCCACGATTGCCGCCGTCGTCCGCACCGGCACCGTCCGCCAGGCCGCCCGCGAGGTCGGCATCCACCACAGCACGATGCAGGACAGGGTCGAGACGATCGAACGCGTCCTCGGCTTCGACCCTCTGGACGGGTTCGGCCGCACCCGCCTCGGTACAGCACATGTCCTATGGCGCCTCGAGAACTCCCGCGTCCTTGAACTGCCGCCGCCTGGGACATCCTAGCGTTTGGGAGCGGGCATTGAGGTGTCAGCAATGTCAGACAAGCCACTACCCATCCATGAGGTCGTAGAGACCCCGGCCGGCGCCTGTCGCTTACGACGACGCCAGCCCGCCACGCAAGCAGTGGGGTCTGCTGCACGGATAGGTGACATCTGATCTGCGTCGATGTGTGTCGGCGCTGGAAGGATGTGCACCATGCCGAAGGCGTTCCCCAAGGAGTTCCGCGAGGACGTGATCCGGGTCTTCCGGGAGTCTGATTCCTCCATCGCCCAGGTCGCGAAGGACTTCGGTATCTCGCCGTCGTGCCTCAAGCGCTGGCTGACGATCGATGAGCGGTCCTCGTCACCGTCGGGCACCGCCAAGAGTGGTGGCGAGTCCGATGCGTTGCGTGAGGCGAACAAGCGCATCAAGTTGCTCGAGCAGGAGAACGAGGTGCTGCGCCGTGCAGCCGCGTACCTCTCGCAGGCGCATCTGCCGGGGAAATGATGTACCCGCTCGTCCGCGAGCTGGCCGCCGACGGGATCCCCGTGGCGGTGACGTGCCGGGTGCTCAAGATCGCCCGCCAGCCCTACTATCACTGGCTGGCCTGCCCAGTCACCGACGCCGACCTGAGGGCGGCCTACCGCGCCAACGCGCTGTTCGACGCGCACCGCGACGACCCGGAGTTCGGCTACCGGTTCCTGGTCGACGAGGCCCGCGACGCCGGTGAGCCGATGGCGGAACGGACCGCGTGGAAGATCTGCTCCCAGCGGGGCTGGTGGTCGGCGTTCGGGAAGAAGCGCGGCAAGAACGGCAAGAAGGCCGGGCCGCCCGTCCACGACGACCTGTGCGCCGTGGTCGACAAGCACGGCGTGGTCCGGCACGAGTTCGCCGCCGGCGCCCCGAACGAGCTGTGGCTGGCCGACATCACCGAGCACTGGACCGGTGAGGGCAAGCTCTATCTCTGCGCGATCAAGGACGTCTACTCCAACCGGATCGTCGGCTACTCCATCGACTCACGGATGAAGTCGCGGCTCGCGGTCGAGGCCCTCAACAGCGCTGTTGCTCGGCGCGGCGATGTGGCCGGCTGCGTCCTGCACACCGACCGCGGGTCGCAGTTTCGGAGCCGGAAATTCGTTCGCGCACTCAACCACCACGACATGGTCGGCTCCATGGGCCGCGTCGGTGCCGCGGGCGACAACGCCGCCATGGAGTCGTTCTTCTCGCTGCTGCAGAAGAACGTCCTCGACCGCCGCGTCTGGAAGTCCCGCGACGAACTGCGGATCGCCATCGTCCGGTGGATCGAGCGGACCTACCACCGACGCCGACGACAAGCCGCCCTCGGCCGTTTGACCCCGGTCGAATACGAACTGATCATGACCACGACCGCTACCCAAGCGGCGTAACCGAACCTGTCACCCCTTCGTGCAGCAGACCCCTGCTCCACGAAACCCGGGATACTTCTATGTAGCGTCAAGCTGCGGCGAGAAGTGTGTCGGTGCGTTGGTGGGTGTCGACCAGGGTGCGGAAGATCTGCCTGGTGACGTAGCGCTTGAGGCAGCGCCGGATCTCCTTGGTGGTCTTGCCCTCGGCCAGTCGTCGCTGGACGAAGGTCCGGGTGTTGGGATCGGTGCGCATGCGGGTCAGCACGATGGTGTTCATCGCTCGGTTCAGCTGACGGTCACCGCCGCGGTTGGGCGGTGTCGCACGGTGTTTCCGGGCGAGGCCGGGATGGGTGCGGTGCCGGCGATTGCGGCGAAGGCTGCTTCGCTGCGGATGCGCCCGGGGTGGGACCACACGGTGAGCACGAAGGCTGCGGTGACGGCGCCCTCGCCGCGCAGCTCGAGCAGTTCGGGCGCCTCGTCGGTGACGATCTCGGTGAGCCGCTCGCGGTTCTCGGTCAACTCCTCATCGAGTACCAGCACGCGCTTGGCCAAGCGGACGGCTTCTGTGCGCGCCGTCGCGGTTCCCAACGGCTCCGCGCGGCGCCGCCAGCCGGCGATCGCGGTGATCTGGTGGGCGGTGAGGGACTTGCGGCATCGATGCCCAGGTCGTGGCTGCGGAGCAGTGAGGTCAGTGCGTTGATGCACCGGGTCCGCTCGATGTTGAGGTGCTCTCGTGCGACGGTGAGGACCCGCAGCGCGGTGTGCGCTTGACCGGCTCGGCGGTCTAGCAGCCTGGCGATCGGCATCACCAAGGTGGCGCGGGCAGCGAGGGCTGCGTCGAGCGCATCGGTCTTCCCGCGACCCCTCTCACGCTGCGGGGTCGGGGCTTCGACCACGCGGTAGCCCGCCCCGGCCAGCGCGTCACTGAGGACTGCGCCGTAGGAGCCCGTGCCTTCAGCGGCGCCCAGCACGCCGTCGAGGTCGCCCTCGGTGCGGCGACTGATCTAGTCCCGAGCACGGCGCAGGCCAGCGGGAGTTGTCGGGAAGGTTGCTTGGTCCAGCAGCGCCCCGCGGTCATCGACGATGGGGTAACTGTGGGTCGCGGCGTGGGTGTCGACCCCGACGACATTGCGGTCACTTGCGGCGTACGGGTACGAGGCTCCTGCGAGCAGACAGTAGCGCAACGTCCTTCTTCGTGTCCGTGGCGTGGAGCCGGCTGACCACTGCTTGCTGGGTCTCGGGCGACCAGTAGATGCGCAACTGCTGGCGGGCCCGGGTGATGGCCGTGTAGAAGATGTTGTGGGTGATGTCGTCTTCGTTGGCGCTAGTGATGACGATCTTTACCATGTCGTACTCAAGCCCCTGTGCCTTATGGATGCCTACCGCATAGGCGACCTGGAAGGGCACCGTTGTCGTGTCAAGATCGTCATCCTCATCGCTGATGTCGATGTCGTAGACCGAGAACCGCACCGTCGAATCGGCCACCCAATGGAGGTCGAAGTAGCCGTCCACGTCCAGCTCGGTGACAGGCCGATCCAGCCGCACGTCGAACTGGATGCTGCCGTCGTGAGCCTCCACATCGACGATGGTGCCCTTGAGGTTGTTGTAGATCAGCGGCTTGAAGCGATTGGTGTCAGCGAACAGCACGGGATCGCCGACCTTGAAGACGGCCGGGCCCCAAGGCACCGCGGGGTTGGGGTTGCTGGCCTGGAGGAATCGGTTGATGTTGTTGATCCCATACAGGCCGTCATAGTTGAGGGCAAGGATGATGTCGTCATCGGAGTGCTTGGCGAACAGTGTCGCGTCCAGGGGCGTGGAGTACCCGTTCCGCGCGATGACCTCCGTGATGGCCTCATCAAGAGTGCGTACCTTGGTCCAGAGGTCAACCAATGCGTCATTGCTTGTGCGGTAGGGAGTCTTCAGCTCGAAGACGGACGCTGCCGGGAGGTAGGACCGGATGACGTTGAACCAGTTGCCGAAGCGGATGGACTCGATCTGAAAGACGTCGCCCACGAGGACGAGCAACTTGAAGTTGGTCGTCTCCAAGATGGCCAGCAGGTCCGAGTTGCTCACGGTTGAGCACTCGTCGATGACAAGCACGTCGTACTCGCCGCTCGGGGTGCGCTTGTGACTGGCGACGGTCCGGAAAGTCGCATTCGGCGCAGTCACGCGCCGGCGCAGGTTCTCAACCGCAGGATGGGTGTTGGCGAGTAGCAGCTTAGGATTGCCAGCGAAGTAGTTGGCGATGTGGTCCACCATACGGGTCTTCCCCGTGCCTGCCGCTCCATAGACCAGAACGACTCGAGACTGGGCGAAGAGCGTTGTGAGTGCCTCCCGCTTCGCGGGGTCGTCTACGACGTGCGCGGTGGTTCCAAGCCACTGCTCCACCGCCGCCGTGTAGCCGCTCACGCCCCCAGCCGCGTGTGCCTGCAGTTTGGTCACGATGTCGTAGGTGTTGTCCTCGTATCCCTGGATGAAAACGTGACCCTTGTCGAGGACGAGGTCCCGGGCCGGGCGATGCGTGTAGTACAGCTTCCCGTTGTAGGTGTCAATGAGGTCGTTGACGTCGCCGAGGTCCTCAAGTTCGGCGACCGGCGTGTAGAGGATTCCCCTGTCCTCTACATTGCGCTGAACCCGGCGGGCCAAGAACTCGTGGGTCCGGCCGTCGGGGTCGAGGCTGTTGATGAGGTCCCAGAAGCGGGGGTTGTGCGCCCGTGGCGCCGTACAGAAGGGCATGTCGTCGAAGGGAATGCAGCCGTAACCCAAGTTTAGGTTCGATAGGCGGGTGTTGGGCTCCCAGTAGTACTGCGCCTTGAGGATCTCGTTGCGCATCCGTAGGAGCAGGTAGCGGAGAGCGTTGTGCCCACGCCGCTTGCCCTGGATGATGCGGCGCGCCTCGTCCATCGCGGGGAAGATCTGCGGGTTCTTCGTGCTGGCAGTTCCCCGCGTCTTGAGGTCGTCGTAGCGCTCGGGCGTGGCGTCGATGAGGTCGAGAAGTGTCGAGCCCGCGGTGAGGCCGCCCATCAAGAACTTGTACTCGGCGGAGTCGGTACGCACCTTCTTGACGTCTTGACCGACGATGCGTGCGAAGTGCTCAAGCTCGCAGGGGCGAATGGAGACGTCCCAGTTTCTGATGATGGTGACGGGCATCTCTTGGCCGAACACCTCGATGGTGGCCGCTTGGAGCCCAAGGTTGGCGGAGTAGTTGTCCGCGATGTCGATGCTAGTGAAGCCGATGATGCGGTCGGCCTTGCTGACCCGGTTGACCGCCTTGTAGAAGGTGACCTCGTAGTAGACGCGACCGTCCGTGACGAAGGGGCGGGTCTTGTGGATGTAGTAGCGATCCCGGCGATCGGAGGTCGCTCGTCCCGGCTTGTCGACCTCGACGGCGATCTTCTCGTGGTACTCGGCAAGCGCCGAGTCCTGGTCCAAAGGGAAGGCTTCGAGGTTGCCGAGGATGTCCACGCCGGCCTGATCACCCAGCAGGTCGCGCAGCCGCAGCATGTACTCGTAATAGCGGAGCATGAGCCGCTCCGACGTGTCGCCATCGAAGGTGTAGTGGGAGGCGGAGGGCTGGAGGAGCGCGTGGAACTTGGTGACGAAGCTGAGACGCCCGTTCGCCTTCACCCAGGCCAGTGCGGCCTCGATGGCGTCATAGTCGTGCTCGGTGTCTCCGCTCGCCGTGTGGAGGCGGACCGCGGCGGCCTCGACCAGGTTCCGCAAGTGGCTGAGCACGTTCTGTGACAGGAGGTCACGCTGGCTCGTCAGCGAGGTGATGTTCGTGCAGATGGCAGAGTCGGTGGCCGCGATGTGCTGGGCGACGGTGGCCAATGGAGTCCCTCCCGCGCGGCGGTGACCTGTGAAACGGCTGGACGACGAACCTAGCGACGAACCGACTGTGCCGCCCAAGGATTCTCGGACATGCCCGTGGGTCGTGACCGAAGCGCTGACCCCATGTGGCTCGCCTGATGCCGAGTGGCGTTGGTTGGGGGTACTTGCGGTATTAACCGCAGTGAAGCCTCGGCGGCCCGCGGACAGCGTCATGCCGCCGCGTATGCGCACGGACCTCCGACCAGGCGTGTCCATTACAAGCCGGTGCAACGCAACGCCGGGTCGCCGATCGCCGGGTAAGCCTCCACTTCGTCGTGTCCCTCAGTGCCGCCGGGCGAGGTGTCGCTCAGCTGGATGCCGAGTCGGTAGGGCTTGGCGATGGGAACGGAGACGGGCAGCGACATCCCTGGCGTGAGCGCCGACGAGTGATACACCCTGGTGTCGTCGACGGTGATCACGATCGCCCCAGATGAACCGTCGTCAGAGTCGTCGTCGAGACCAACGACACCCGAGAAGATCCATGGTGAGCCCCTTCGACGTGACGCTGTTCATCCTTCATCACGGGTCCGACCTTTCGGCATCGGCCGACACAACTTCCGCTGGTCGAACCGAGGCGAGGCCTACCGGTACACGGAGACGAAGCCGACGGTGGTCGGCCGGCGGGTGATGTGGGCGTCGGGATCGGGGCGGCGTCGCTGTCGAGGCGAGCGATGGATTCAGCAGAGCTGACTGCCGCGGTGACGACGTGTGTGGGCGGCTGGCTGCGTGGGCTCATGCGTCGGGTTCGTCGGTCAGTTCGGCAATCAGGGTGCCGCGGTCGAAGCCGAACATCGCCAGGGCGGTGTCGTGGTCGGTGCGCTTGCCGGAGTCGGTGATGAGGCGAGCGAGGAGTTCGGCAATCAACTCGGGGTCGGGCTCGGTCACGTGGGCTTCCATTTAGCGGCCGGGGTGATCGATCAGCCATGGCGACCAGTTGAGGCCGCGGGGTCGTGGGATGCGGTGCGCGTCGGCGGGGTCGAAGACGAGGCCGCAGCAGCCGTCGCAGTAGGTATGGGCCCAGGGCGCGGGTTCGTCGACGCCGATGACGCGCCCACACAGGCGAAGGAGCACGTCGTCGATGTCGGAGATCTCCGGACACGCCGGGGCAGTTCAAAGTTTGGTGGACCCTGAGACCGAAACCTCAGAGGTCGGGTGTCGACTCAGGTGGAGGCAGTCCCTGATGACCCGACCGGAAAGACGGGGGTGTAAACGCCCCAAACGCCCGCCCCGAGAAACGGCCCTCGCAGCACCCCCATCTACGGGCATAGATGGGGGTGCAACCTCCACGCGTCGTCTGTGGTCACCGTTGTGTTCCCATGCGAGGGTGTGTGGGTGGCGTGGTGTCCGTTTCGTTCGCCCGTCGTCGGCACTTCGGGCGCTCCTACGGGCTCTCTTCTCGGACACGGTCGGTGGTCACCGACGAGCGTACAGTGGCGCCATTCCACGAGTGGTCGCTGACGACAGCGGGCATGGTGCTCCAACTTGGTGTGATTCCCGCACCGATTTCCGCGAGGCGCCACGCGCGTTGTGGTTGCGATCCGTCGCCGTGTCGGTAGCCGCGTTGCGTACCGAAGCGGTGACGAGTCAGGGCTCGTACCGAAGCGGTGTGTCGTCCCCAACGCATGCGACACGGATCATCTCGCTGCGCACACAAAGGTCGCCGCGTCGACGCATCGTTGACACCTCGCACGTCCGGGTCGTGTCGCAACGCCACGCTGCGTTGCCGAGCGAAGCGAGGCCTATCGGTACACGGAGAGGAGGCCGGCAGTGGTCGGCCGGTGGGTGATGTGGGCGTCGGGGGGTGGGCGGCGTCGCTGTCAAGGCGAAGGGTGGATTCAGCAGAGCTGACTGCCGCGATGACGGGGTACGGGTGCAGTTGGCCGCATGCGCTCATGCGTCGGGTTCGTCGGTCAGTTCGGCGATCAGGGTGGCGCGGTCGAAGCCGAACATCGCGAGGGCGGTGTCGAGGTCGGTGCGCTTGCCGGTGTCGGTGATGAGGCGGGCGAGGAGTTCGGCGATCAACTCGGGGTCGGGCTCGGTCACGTGGGCTTCCTTTCAGCGGCCGGGGTGGTCGATCAGCCAGGGCGACCAGTTGAGGCCGCGGGGTCGTGGGATGCGGTGCGCGTCGGCGGGGTCGAAGACAAGGCCGCAGCAGCCGTCGCAGTAGGTGTGGGCCCAGGGCGCGGGTTCGTCGACGCCGATGACGCGTCCACGCAGGCGGAACAGCACGTCGTCGATGTCGGGGTGGACGATGCGGTGTGGGCAGGTACGACCCAAACGGTTGGGTGGGTACAGGACGAGTTCCGCGCCCGCGAGTGCGTGGTCGGATGGCGCGTGGAGGGGGCACGCGAAACGCAGCGAGCGGCACTGGCGGGCGGGGTGCACGTTGGTGAGCACCGTGCCGCAGCCGAGGACCCATACTTCGCGATCACCGTGCATGGCGTTCGGGGTGCTCTGTCGGATCCGGCGGGGTGGCGTCGGCGTGAGTGCGTGGTGTCCAGGACAGCAGCCGGTCGACGTGGTGAGGTTGCAGGCCCTCGGCGGGATCGGTCCGGAGCAGCAGGACGTCGCTGCACGGCGTCGTCGATGGTGGACGCGTGTCATCGGGTGCTGGTGCGAGCAGGGCGTCGGCATCGCGTTGGTCGATGTCGTCGTCGATCCAGGCGAGTGGCGCGCCATTGGCCCAGGCGCGGACGTGGGGTGTCTTCGCGCTGACGTCGGCGTCCACGTGGTGGGCGGCCGGTGTCGGTGGAAGCGGAACGGCGTGGCGTAGTGGTGTGAGTCCGAGGAGTGGTGCGATTCGTTGGTCGGCGACGCGCCACCAGGTGGTGCACCACGCGAGTCGGTAGTGCTGGCGCAGGCTGGTGAGCCAGTCACCGTGTCGGGGGTCGAGGACGAGGCGGTAGGCGCGATCGTCGAAGGGGCCGAGGACGTCGTGGGGCTGCCACCCGGCGAGCAGTTTGTCGACGGTCGGTGCGACGTTGAGCACGCCGTCGACGTCGAGCAGCAGCCAGGGCCGGGTGGCGGGCTGGACCGGTGACGCGTGCCGGGGTGGTGTGGTCATGTGGGCTCCCGGTATCGGTTCACCGTTGTCGGCCGGGGACCGGGTGCGCTAGCGCGAAGACACCACGCGTTGCGGTCAGCGACCGGTGCGGGAGTTGTCATTCGGGCGTCGCAGTGGTGGTGGCGGTGGTTGAGCCGGGTGGTGTCGGGAGGAGTCGCAACAGTCCGAGCAGTGCTGCGGCGGCGCTGGTCGAGCTCCAGGAGAGCGGTGGCTGGTCCGGGGCGGTCGCGATCCAGCAGTTCTCGTGGTCTGACCAGGTGACGGTGAACGTGGTCGGTGGCGGGGCATCGGCTGGTGGGTGGGCAGCGTGTTCGTGGCGTCGGCGGATGTCGGCGGCACGTGCTCGGACGGCGGCTTCGTCGATCCCGAGACGTGCGCACAGGTCGGTCAGGCTCATCCGTGGCATCTCCCGCGCGGCGCCTGCGATGAAGCGGCTGAGGACAGCGAGTTGGGCGTCGGCCACCGGCATGTCACCGGCGGCGACGGCGGTCGCGAGGCTCTCCAGGTCCACGACCACGGTGTCGGCGGGAGCGGCCCCGTCAGCGGCTCCGTCAGCGGCTCCGTCAGCCGCATCGTCAGCGGCGCCGGGAGCGGCGTCGTTCATTGAGTCAGTGGGCGGGGTGCGCGGTGTCCCCTGCTGGTCCTCGGCATACCGAGGTGTTCGACGCAAGGGGATGGTCTTCACCGTGACGTAGTCCCGTGTCCCGTCCGCGATGTCGGGACTGGCTCGCGGTGTGGTGCGGGCGTCATCGCGCAGGGCGGCGGCGTCGGCGTGCGCGGCGGCGAGTCCGGCGGGGGTGTTCTCGTACAGCGCGACGAGGTCGCCGCATTCGAACAGGGCCACCACTTCCGGCGCGGCGGGGTGGTCCTCGGATGGTGCGGGCGAGGTCATCGTGGCTCCTGGGGAGTGCGGGTGGGCACCGGGAGGTGCAGGGGCAGGTCGAGGTCGGTCGACATGTGCCGTAGCAGCTCGTCATTGAGGGAGCCGTCGGCGATGCGGCGGGCGAGGTCGTCAACCATCGCGGTGTGAGCGCGTTGTTCGAGTGCGGCGAGGTCGGTGGCGCTGCCGATGGCGTGGTGGGTGATCGCGATGACCGGGGAGGTGATGAGGTTGGGGCCGATGAGGAGCCGGGCTGGTCGGCCGAGGCGGACCGGGAGGTCGGGCTCGCGGTGGACGTGGCTGCCGCGGTACTCCTGCCATTGGCCGGGGTACCAGCCGTACCAGGACAGTCGGATCGCCTTGGCACGACCCTCGGGCGGGATCACGATCACGTACCGGGTGCCTGAGCGGGTGGTCAGCGTCCAGACACCGGTGGTGGCGGTGCCGGTGCTGGGCAGGGAGCCCACAGGACGCGGCCGGGTGCCCTGGGAGCCCCCGGGAGGTCCGGCCATGTCGCCACTCACTGGTCCCCGTCATCCGGCTCGCCGGTCGCCTTACGGCTCGTTGCACCGTGGGGTTCACGGTGGGGTTCGCCGTGGGCCTGGTCGATGGTGACGAGCCGGCTGCGGAGGCGGCAGTAGCTGTCCATCGGGGGGAGCCAGGTGGCGGTGTGGTCGAAGTGCATGGTGAGGGGCCAGCCCCGTGTCATGCGGGCTGCTGGCCCGGAGAGCCAGTGGCGCACGAGTCGGTGTTGGTCGTCGATGTGTCCGTAGCAGCGGCGCCGTAGCCGGAGCCAGCGCACGGCGGCAGCGACTGCGTCGAGCAGATCACCGGCGGGGTCGCAGGTCTCGTTGGTGAGGTCGACGATCTGGTTGAGGTCGTAGGCGGCGTAGAGATCGATGAGGCGCCGGTGGAGTCGGTCGGGGTCGCGGAACGCGAAGGCCAGGAGCGCGGCGGGGACGTCGTCGAGACCGTGACCCACTGGCGCCAGGATCGGTCCGTCGCCGAAGACCGCGCGTAGGTCGGCGGGATAGCGGTCGCGCCACCTCAGGGGCATCAGGTCGGTGAAGTCGGTGAACGAACCGAAGGGCCGGCCGGTGGGGGTGCGGGCGCCCGTGAGGCGCGGATCGGCGTCCGGTCCGCAGGTGAGGGTGCGAGCCCAGGGGAACCCCGGTACGGCACGCTGCGCCGTGATGGCGGCGACGGGCTCGCTTCCCGGGTCGTCTTCGACGGCGGCGTCCGGGCGCTGTTCCGCCCCGCCGTGTCCGGTGTGCCCGTTGTTCCCGGTGTCTCGTGGGCGTGGCGTGCCGTCAGGGCGCGCCGGTGGCGCAGACGGGCCGAACAGGATTTGGCGGTAGTTGAGCGTCCCACTGATCTCGTTCCACGGGTCGTCGGGGGGCAGCACTCGGGTGGTGTCGACCAGGATCCCGGCGAGGTAGGCGGCAGCCCAGGAGGTGTGGGTGCGCACGATGCGACCCATGTCCTCGCGGAGCTGATAGCGCTGGTCGTCGGAGAACAGCGGATCACCCAGCGCGAGGGCCCACAGTTCCGGTGTCGAGTCGGTGTCGCTGGGCTGGACCGGTGGCTCGGGCGGTCCGAGTGGGGGCTCGTTCGGGGGTTGAGACATGAGGGTCGTGATCCGATCTGATGGGAGGTGGTCGCTGTCGGGGGCGTACGGAACCGGGACGCCCTGGCATGGAGGGACGGCGGCATCACCGGCGGCATCACTGGCCTGCCGCCGGGGGTAGCTGGGGTGCTCGGCTCAGGGCTGGTCCGCTCTCTTGCGGTGGTGGCTGGTCGGGGATCGGTCGAGCGGGATGAGGAGGATTTGGCGCAGGGCGTGCCCGCATCCGTGGTGTTCTGGCGGGTCCGGCTCGGGTGCGCGGGCGCGCTCGGGCATGGCCGCACACGGGTAGGCGGGTGCTCTGCTTCGTGGACGGTCAGTGTGGGCTGCGCTGCGCACCTGTGGCGGGTGCAGCGGGGCGAGTCGAGGTGGCCGTCGGGGAAGGCGCCCGTCGGTGTGGCCTCAGGTCGGGGTCACAAGCGCGGGGCGCTCGGGTGCTGCGGCCTCATGTACGAGGTCGTGTACCCACCGCTCGACGCGCTCCACGCCGGCGAGGGGTCGAACGAGTAGAGGATCGGCTGGCCTCGCACGAGGTGGTCCGCTGCCGCGAGCCAGAAGTGGGTGACGTCGTCGAGCAGGGAGATACAGGTGTAGATCTGGCTGCGTGCGGTGAGCCAGCCGATCACCGCCTCGACCGACGTGAGCAGCAGCTGAACTGGTTCCTCCGCTGCCAGGCGGTGGGATTCGACATCGCCTGAGGCCCAGTTGTGAGTCGGGGGCGTCGACGATGCTGCGGTGGTCGTGGTGCGCACCGGGGTGCCGGGGTCGGCGGTGGGCGTGCCCCAGAGGTCGGGGACCGCGCGGGGTCGGGGGGACACCGTGTGGCGGTAGGCGGTGGCCAAGGTGGACCTGAAGTTGTCGGGGTCGTGTGCTGCGAAGGCGAGCAGCGCCGTGGCGACGTCGTGCCAGGGACCGCTGGTGTCGCCGACGATGGGGCCGATCGAGGCGCTCACCCGGGTCCCGAACCGGATGTCCTCGGGCCGGTCGAGACCCTCGGGGTCGATGAAGTCCGCCCACTCCGGGGACTGAGCGACTGCGGAGATCCGGGGTGCCACCAGTGGCCGTCCATCGGCCCACACCGCGCCGGTGACCTCGCGGTTCGGGTGATGGCCTGCGACGAGCACACCGGGCTGCAGACCCTGCGTGTCACCGAGGCGGCCAGCGCCGGGGACCCTGCCGACTCCGTGGCTCATCGGCCCGCCAGCCGCACCTGACCCCACCCGGCGGCCGCTGGTTCTCGCGGAAAGGTCGGACAACACCAGGGTGCCACTCAGCCCGGTCCACGGATCGTCGTCGTCGAGCAGACCCGACAGCTCGGCGACCACCCCTGCGAGGAAGGCCACCGTGTAGACCGGGTACTGCCGGAAGAAGGCGACCATGCCGCGGTGGCAGCGCTCGCGTTCGGAGGCAGGGCGGTACTCGTCCGCGAGCGCAGCGGCCCAATCGCGGGGCGCCGGCTGGCGCATCCAGGGCCCCTGGTGGCGCCGGTTGCGGTCGTGGTGGTTCATCTGAGCGAGGGCGTTCGCGAGAAGCCGGTCATACCCCGCGGGGACGTTGTCGTTCGAAGTGCTCATGACGTCTCCTCGTCAACGCGGGTCGACTGCTGGCAGCCAGTGACAGGTGGCCGGGCGAGGCCCGTGGGCGGCGTGATGGGGTGCTCGTCGAGGAGCTCAACAGCCACGACGGGGCTGGTCTGCCGGAACGTGACGACGACGCTGGCGGGCGCCGCGACCTCGCTGAGAACGAACATCGCGTTCACACCAAGTCGCACCTGCTCGAGGTCATGCAAAGGCAGGACCTCACCATCACGTCGTAGCCGGTTGTCGTCCTGGGTACGCAACTCCTCAGGCGCGTCAGCGACCCGGATGCGCATCACAGCGCGCTCGTCGAGGTCCACCACATAAGCGGAGCCGGACATGGTGCGGATCAGCCACCGGCCACCACACTCCCGGCACAGCAACACCCCCTCGGGATGCGCCTCCGATGCGCCGCACCGCCCGAAGCCACGCGGCCCTTCGTGCGGGCTTCCGACAGGCGTAGTCATCCCGACCACCCAACGGCAAGCCTGTGACCGACGAACGGTGCAGCAGGAACCACCTCTACCTCCCGAATCCAGCATCCTCGAATGTCTAATCAGAGATTAGAGGTTTATCTCATGTGTGTCTACCCCTGTCTGATCCGTTGTGTCTCCGCCGGGCGATCACGAGTCACACCAACGGGAATCGGTAGCGTTGGCGTCTACAGAGCGCTGGACGCTGGCACGCACTTCTTTGGAGGGTCGTAGACGTGACTGGAGTCCCTGAACCCTGGGCCGCCCGAATGACCGCCCGCGGGTTCACTGACGGTCGCAGCCCCACGAGCGTCCAGCCGAGTTATCGACGGCTTGCTGACGCGATTGGCATCCACCAATCGACCTTGAAGGACAACATCACCGGGAAGCGCCGCCCAAGCCCCGCGACCATCGACAAACTCGTCGATGCTCTTGGAGAGGACGTCGTTAACTGGCTCGCGGTGTCGCGGCCATCAGTTTGGGTCCCGCCGGAAGAGGCCGCACTGCTCACCGCTCGCCAACGGCGGGCACTCGACGAGTTGATCAGAGCCATGGTGGGCGTGACCCATCGAGGGGAAGTCCGCGGGGACGAACGTGACCTTTCCGCCGAGGCAAGCCCGATCCAAAGCCGGGGCACGGCAAACCTCCGCACGCGATCCGACCCAGACCAACTCGACGACGCCGACTACCGCGACGATGAGCATCGCGAGGGCATGTCACCGCTGCACCGCAACTCCCCGGGGGACGATGATCGTCAGGTCATTGACGAGGCGGCGCAACTCCGCACCTGAGATGCGCCGGAGGCGAATGCGGTAGGTCCGACAGCTACGACCCACTGCCGACGAGCGAGTCGGGAGGCGCGGGATCGGACGCTTCGCCACGAGCACCTTCGCGACGGTCCGCGCCCGGTCCTGGAGCAAGCGGAACATCGGGAATGACTGATCAACGGCGAGGGACTCCCTCATCACGGCCCGCAATCGGGGAACCGCATTCGACTCGGTACTGCTGGGCGGGCGGCGGGTTGTGGGAGTTCGGGCCGGCGGGCCATCCGACGGCGGGATGTGTTGCGGGCGTGTAGATGCGGCAAGGCGTCGATGTAGTTGAGGGACAGGTAGGTGCCGGCGGTCCACGGCGATGTCGGATCCCCGCGAAGGAGGTGCGGCGTCGCTCCGAGCAGGCCGGCGTTGCATTCGGCTCGGAGCGCCCGGAGCTCGATGTCGAAGCTGACCGGCGCGGCCACTCGGGGCGCGAACGCGACATCGACCCACTGCCCTGCTCGGCGTGTGGTCGCCCGCAACTCGCTGAACGCCCACGGATCCACTTCGACTGCTGACCGGGGGAACCAGGTGCTCCAGCGGACGACGCCGACATAGGCCAAAAGGTTCGCTGTCAGGGCATCCTTCTCGAGCCTCACGATCTCCCTCTTCACCTCCGCCATCAGCGCGTCCTCCTCAGCCCAGGGCGTCATCGCCGTCGCCGGCTGCGAGGGTCGCGGACAGACGACGAAGATGACGGCGGGGCTACCCTGGCGACCTCCATCGCGGGCGTGTCCGTCCGCTCTGAGGAGCGCCACGTACTGCTCGAGATGACGGCGAACGCCCGACATCGTGGCTGTGATCTCGATAGCGACCGGCCCGGTGCGCCAGGGAACGATCAGACCATCGGCGACGCCTGCTCCCGGCAGAGGGCGCGTTGTGCCGAGCGCACGGTCGATCCGCATCGCCTGGTGCTGGGCGAAGGACTGACCGAACACTGCCGCGGGCCCGGCGATCTCGGTGTACCTGAGCAGGATCTCCAACGCCAGCAGATCGTGACGGCGTGACCCTGATGCAGCTCCGCGCCACGGTTGTCCACCGGTGACCGCGACTCTCTCAGCCCTGGTCAACATGCGCAGGTCGGGATCCTCGGTGAACTTGTGGGCGCCGACGTAGACGACACCGAGCTGGGAGTGCGGCCACCCGCTCCGGGTCACCAAGCCGACCTCCCACATGAGGTCGATGATCCGAACAAGATGGCTCCTCGGAACCGACGACGGCAGAAGCCGCTGCAACTGCCCAAGGCTCACATGACGGTAGGCATGCACCGCACCCGCGACCTGGAGGAACTCATCCCCATGAGCCAGCAGCCGCCCCCACAGCGACAACCGCGCATGCTTCGGCAGGACCGGGGTCACCAACTGCCGGGAACGACTCGGAGCCGCTCGGTTCGCATCCCAGGTCAACATGCCGACCGTCTCGGGGGCGTAGAAGAAGTCCGTCGAGCGCGGGTCGACCTCACCAAGGTCTGCCCGATAGACCAGATCGGTGCGATCCCAAGACCGACGCCACCCGCGTTGCTCGAGCGACACAGATTCGGTCGGCTCCACTGCGGCACCGCCGACGGCGGGAGGCTCGAAGTCGAACGGGCTGAACGTCCACACCTCGCCCGTTTGAGTCCGGAGGTCCGGGTCGGCCAGTGCTTCAAGGAGCGCGAAGAAGCGGCTCCACCTCGTTCGGCCATCCAGCAGCCACCCGACATCGAGCGAGGCGAGGCGGCGGTTGCCCACCTCCGCGTCGGGCCCCTCGAGCACGACGAGCATGCGTCGCAGAATCGCGAGCGACTGCCCGCGCGAGAACCCCATCGTCTGCACGACGAGGAGCAATCGGGTCGAGTGATGTGCGGCCGCGTCTGGGCCGCACACGAGCACGAGCCAGTTCCGCAGAGCGCCCGTCCCGCCCGCGAGCACGTCGAGCGCTTTGGCGCGCTCCTCCTGGTAGCGCTGGAGGTGCTCACGGGCTCGAGCAGCAGTCTGGGCGGTGCCGACGATCCTGTTCGGGCTGGGGCTGGGCGAGTGCTCTTCGAAGTCCACACCAATTCCCATGCGCAGGATTTGGCGCACGACTGCGGTCGCGGCAGGTCTGCGGCGGTCACCGGCAGGCGGGAACGCCGAACAGAGCCGCCGCTGAGCGAGTTTCCCGGGTTTGTCCCGTAGTCCCCCGGCCCTCAACTAGGCGAAAAGTCACCGCTGACAGGACCCTGTTCTGGACCCAATTCCCGTAGGGAACAGGTCATCGCCGTGCCCCCTCGTACGTGCCGATCTCCGTGATGGGAACGGCTCGTCGGCCCTCAGAACTGGGGTGGTCGCTCCTGGTGTGGCATTTGGGGTCACGTCTTGAGGCGTCGCGCCGCCGCGTTGGCGTCCACTACACACCCCGGCATCGGCACTGGCGATGGCCTCAGCGCACTGAGACTTCTGCAGCCTAGGCATCGCGTGGCGAGCCGTCGTCCGAGTTCCTCGGGGAGCCCGCCCACCATCCCCCGTCGGCGCCGTGGCGCGCTGTCATCCGTTGGCTACGTGTCGTCATCGGGTCGCCGTCCCGGTCGTCATCGCGACGCTGCACGACCCAGGCGCGGTCCGTGAACCGACATCGTCATCGACAACGTCGACCCTGCAACGTCCATCGGGTGCGCAGCGTTGTCGTACCGCTGCCCGATCGTGATTGCTGGTGGTCCCTGGTGATCGCTGGCGGTCATGGTCGCACCGAGCCGAACCGCCGTCGCTGTGATGACGTGACGTGGTTCGTGCCGACGACGTGATGCACCGCGTCGATCACGCATCGCCAGCGTTGCGGACCGTCGCTCACCTACCGACGCAGACGTTCTGGCCGCCGCCGTCGCCGTCGATACGCACCCGCAACGCTCCGGTGCCGAGCGAAGCGAGGCCTACCGGCACAGGTGACCACCCTGGGTCGCGCGGGCCGAAGCCCGCCCCCGAACCCCCGCGCGCCCGACGCTGCGCCCCGCTCGCCACCACGCCGGCCAGAAGATTCGCGTCGCCGCGGGCTCGGTGGAGGCACAGGTCAGGTGTGCTCACCACCCAGGAGTCACCTCACACGCACGACCAACACACGCCGAGACGCGCGGTCGTTGCACGTCGTCCCAGCCATGTTCGCCCCACCGAACCAGCAGGAGCCGAAGAGTCCACTTCATCACAGCACCCCGTGCCGTGAGCGGCGGCACAGAGGGAGGGAGCGCGCGACCGCGCGTCTCGCTGACCTCACCCGCCCTTCTGGGCAGAGCAGGAGCATCACATGTACTTCCAGACCGATGACGGCGCCCACATCGAGCGGCTCGAGGACGGCTTCCACCGCGCCGTACACGACCTCATCGACCACCTGCTCCAGCAGCGCGGGATCGCCGCCGCCCACCATGCGCCCATCGGCCTGGTGGAGGCCGTCGCTCTCACGGCCACCGCCATCTATTGCGCCGCCGACGTCAGCCTCTGCGTCGGCGACTCCTTCCTCGTCGAGGTCACCGAGTTCATCGGCTACGCCTACGAGATCAGCGACCGCTGCCCGCGCTGCGGCCCGATGTCTCGCATCGCTCAGTCCCTGATCGACGACTTCCTGGACCAAGAGGAGTGGCTCACCGAGACGACCCACTGGTTCCTGGGCACCAGTTACGACGGCACCTTCTGGCTCGGTGTCCGCTACCTCCTCCAGCCCGATATCCCGTCGGAGGAGATCACCGACCTGCTCAGCATCAAGCGCCGCTCGCAGTGGGCCGAAGGCCCGACCGGCACCGACCCGTTCTCCGGCATCGATGGCTCCTGAGCCTGCTCCACGCCTTCGACACCCCAGCGCACGAACCCCCACGTTCCTGCAGCCCCGGAGCAGCGATGGGGCGGCGATGCCGGCACACCCGATCAACGTGCCGGCGTCGCCGCTGCGCACCACTGCCATCGACCCTGGCCCCGGGTGTCGATCCGGGCCGCGCCACACGGCGCGGCGCTCATGTCAGCCGTCGACGATCCAGCGGCACAGCACCAGCATGACCGTCACTCACGCATCCACCACCGTCCGCCCTGCGCCCGCCAAGGCAGGCACACGATGAGCAGCCGACGCCGCGCCACGCGGCACGCCACTCCCGTCATCGAGCACCCCGCCGAGACCCGCGCCCGCGCCCGCCGCGAACAAGCCCGGATCAAGGCAAGCGCGATCACCGACACCACCATGCCCGCAACCGCCACCGCAGCACCGCAGCGGCAGCAGCGCCCGCACAGCGCTGACCCACCGGGCACCCACCCGGCAGCGCCAACGACCACGCCCACACCCGCCAGAACCGAAGCGCCCAGGACTGCACGTACCGGCACCACACCTCCCCGGACCGCCGCACAGCCGACCACGACAGCGCCACCCAGCAACGCTGAGGCCGCGGACCACGCGACCAGTTCTCCCCCGGACAGCCACCCCCGGGCCAGCAGCGACACCGGCGCCCTCGACGCCAACGCACTCGAGTCAGAGTCGACCGGCCGGGCCACCGCGGGCCTGTCGCCCCGGTCACCTCTGCCGATTCCCTCGACCTCACCCACTAACGACGAGACCGACCACCGCACGATGCCACCCCCACCCCCGCCAACCCCTGAGGCGTCATCAGCGACCTCCGCCGACACTCCACTCGGTCCCGTCGGCCTTGTCGCTCCAGCTGGGTTCGACGTCGTCACCGACCGCGCCGCGACCGGGCCGCTGCTCCCGCCCGAGGAGTACCTCACGCCCGCCGAACTGGTCGTCGAACTCCGCGGCGCGGTGACCGAGGCGACGCTGCGGAACTGGCGTTACCGCGGCACTGGACCCGCGGCACTCACCATCGGCCGGCAGGTGTTCTACCGACGTGCCGTCGTCCGTGCGTGGCTCGAGTCCCTCGAGACCAAGTCCCAGCGCGACCACGGATGGCCGGCATGAAGCGCGGCCGCCCCAGCCTCGGCCTCAACGAGACCGGACAGATGTGGGTCGTCCGCAACGACAACGGCACCTGGACCGCCAAGCAATGGCTGCGCGGCACCGACGGCCGACGCCGCCAGGTCACCGCCAGCGGACGCACCCGACGCGAGGCCACCGACAAGCTCACCGCCAAACTCGCCATCCGCCCCACCGCGAACGCCCGCGGCATCCAACCCGACTGGACCATCACCGAACTCGGCGCCTACTGGCTGGACCGCAAAGCCCGCGTCGAGCGCACCAAGACCGGCGCCCCCATCAAGCCCCAGACCCTCGGCTACTACGACTCCTACCTGCGCAACGTCGTCATCCCCCACCTCGGGCAGGTACGACTCCACGAGATCGACCCACCACTGCTCGAGACGATCCTCGCCCAAATGAGCGACTTCGGGATCGCCACCGACGGCCCCCGCACGATCCTGAACCAGATGCTCAAGCTCGCCGTCCGTGACGGCGCCATCGCCACCAACCCCCTCGACCAGGTCCCCGACCAGCCCCGCGCCGCACCACCGGTCGACGCCCTCACCCCCGACCAGGCGCGCGACCTCCTCGCCCGACTCCACCCCGACGCCCGCCGCAAGCCCGGACGCCGCGGCCCCACCCACAACCTCTCCGACATCGCCACCATGACCATGGCCACCGGCGCCCGCATCGGCGAGGTCCTCGCCCTCACCTGGAACAAGATCGACCTCACCAGCCCGGACCCCACCGTCCGCATCGACGGCACCCTGATCGAACCCCGCAAGGATTACGTCACCCACCTCCACCGGCAGGAGTCCACCAAGACCGACGACATCCGGGTCCTCCACCTCCCCGACCCCGTCGTCGACATCCTCCACCGACGCCGCGCCACCAGCCGCTACACCGACCCCCTCGACCCCGTCCTCGGAAGCAAGAACGGCACCTGGATCTGGCCCGCCAACCTCCGCGACGACCTCCGCACCGCCCTCGAACCCACCCCCTACAACCACGTCACCCCCCACACCCTGCGACGCACCGTCGCCACCCACCTCGCCCACCACGCCAGCGTCGAAGCAGCCCAACTCCAACTCGGCCACAAACTCGGCACCGGCACCATCACCCGCTACATCGCCCCCACCGAACACCGCCCCGACCAACGCCACCTCCTCACCCAACTCCTCCCCACAACCCGATGAGGTCACATGGCCAGAGACACCGGGAGCGGCGCAGTACCTTGGACCCGATCACGGCACACCGGAGGTGACCCGATGGCTCCCAAGACACATCCCACGGCTGCCGACTCACCCCGCGCTCGCGACGAACTCCTGCAGGCCGTCGACGACGCCGACCCCGACCCCGACGTGGTGCTCGCCGTCGCCCGCCCGATCGCCACCCGGGGCCGCACCCGCACCACCACCCGACGCCTCCACACACTCGCCGCGACCGTCGACGCCAGCTGAAGTGCCCCCGATTTCCCGGACGGTCAGGGTTGGGTGGGTGTGATCATGCTGCGTTCTCGCTGGGCGGTCCAGCAGACCCGGTCTGGGCCCATTGGGTCTCGTAGTCGGCGGGGCTGAGGTTGAACCGTCACGGGTTTGATGCCGCTTCCTTGTGAGTCAAGGAGGATGAGCACATGCCCAAGAAGGTGGACCCGGCCCTGAAGGATCGGGCGCTTCGGATGGTCGCTGAGCACCGAGCCGACTACGGCTCGACCACGGCG
>NZ_CAXQZB010000004.1:0-69306 GCF_964228225.1 Nocardioides sp. | reverse complement strand
ACACCCGGTCCCATACCGAACCCGGAAGTTAAGACTGCCAGCGCCGATGGTACTGCAATCGCGAGGTTGTGGGAGAGTAGGACGCCGCCGGACATACATTCGTAGAGGCCACCGCCTTGTGCCGGTGGCCTCTACGCATTTTCCGACCTCTGTCGTCCGCGACTTCTCCCCAGGGAGACGAGGGCGGTGGTGTGTCCACCGTGTGTCCCCTGGTCCGGCCTTCTCGTGGGCGGAGTCGGTTTGGCTGGTCCGATGACGACGACAGCAGGCCCGGCCGCGGGCGAGCAGACCGAACAGCCCTGGCGCAACGAGGTGCACCTCGTGGGTCGGATCAGTGGAGAGGTGGTCGTCCGGGTGATGCCTTCGGGCGATCCGGTGCGGACGTGGCGTCTGGTGGTGCCACGGCCCGAGGCCGACGGTGGCCGGGTCGACACCCTGGACTGCGCGGTCTGGGGCGAGACGGGACTGGCCCGTCGGGTGGGCGGCTGGCGGCCTGACGACGTCGTCGCCGTCTCCGGCGTGGTGCGCCGGCGCTTCTACCGCGCGGGCACGCTCACGCAGTCGCGGGTGGAGATCGTCGTCAGCTCGGGACGGGTGGTTCGTCGAGCCACGCGCGCATGAACGTGCCCGGCACCGGCTTGGGCTGGAAGGACGTCGCCTTCTCGGGCATCACGTCGCCGCCCGCCACCACGGACAGGACGTCCGCGAGGGACGGCGCGGGCAGCAGGAGTGCGGTGCCTCCACTGCGATGCGCCAGGGTGAGTGCCGCACGGACCTCGGGATGGTGCGTCGCGCTCTCCAGGGGGCTGCGCAGCCGCGGGACGATCGTGGCGTGCACGCGGTCGAGCTCGCGGCCACGCTCGCTGCCCGTCAGGCCGATCGCGAACCAGGCGGCGTCGTCGCTGAGGACGACGTGATGCGGCCCCAGGGCGTTGAGCGCCTCGCCCGCCGGCAGGCAGGTCACGGCGTGGCCGGCCTGGCGTGCGGCCTCGGCGACCGCGGCGGGTGCGACCCCGTGCCAGACCCGGTGGATCGCACCGAGGAACAGGGGTGTGTCTCCCTGGTCGACGAGCATCGCCAGCCCCCGGTCCGCGGCCGTCCCCGGGTAGCGCTGCTGGAGCGCCAGGTACGCCGAGTACCGGTGGTGGCCGTCGGCGATCACCGCCTCGGTGTCGGCGAGCAGGGCGGCGACGCGGTCCACGTCCTCGCGGCGTGCCAGGCGCCAGACGCGGTGCGCCTGACCGCGCCGGTCGAGGTAACGCGCCCAGGCGGGCCCCGTGCGCAGCGTGCGCAGGAGGTCGCGGAGCTCGGGGTCGGCGTCGTGGAAGAGCAGCAACGGCGTCGGGTTGACGCCGAGGTCGGTGAAGCGGGCGGTGAGGTTCTCCACCTGGCGCGGCCGCACCGCCTCATGGGGCATCACGGCGCGCCGGTCACCCGGTCGCGCGACCCGCGAGACGTCGAGTGCACCGACCAGCCCCCGCACCGTGATCCCGTTGACGGTGTACTCGTGCAGGTACAGCGCGGGCCCGGGGTCGTGGAGCACCCGCCCCTCGGCGCGCCACGCTGCGAGCCGTTCGGGCACCCGGTGGTGGGGTCGGCCGAGCAGCCGCGAGGCGGCCGGATCGCCGATCGAGGCCGGGGCGATCCGGATGGCCCGGAAGGGCTCGAGCCGCAGCGGAGAGGCCAGCGACGCGGGGATCATCCGGTCGCTGGTGGCCATCCTCCGATCCTACGGATCGTCGAGGCCGATGCGTGGCCGCGCGCCGCGGATGGCCACAATGGCGCCATGTTGCGTGAGTCGCGTGCACCGCTGCGGTCCGAGGTCGACCTCGTCATGCTCGATCTCGACGGGGTGGTCTACGTCGGGGCCGCGGCCGTGCCGGGGGCGGCCGAGCACCTGGCGGTGGCCCGTGCGCACGGCGTGCGGTGCGCGTTCGTCACGAACAACGCCTCCCGCACGCCCGACACCGTGGCGGCGCACCTCACCGAGCTCGGCGTGCCTGCCGGTCGCGACGACGTCGTGACCTCCGCCCAGGCCGCCGCCCGCCTCGTGCGGGAGGACGTCGGTGAGGGCGGGCGGGTCGTGGTGCTCGGCGGCGAGGGGCTGCACGCCGCCGTCGCGGAGGCCGGCTTGCAGGGCGTCGGGGTGGGGGAGGACGCCGCGGTGGTCGTTACTGGATACGGCCCCGACGTGGTGTGGCGCGACATCATGCGCGCGGCCGTGCGTATCCGCGCGGGTGACCGTTGGGTGGCCAGCAACACCGACACGACCATCCCGACCGCCGACGGGGTGGCGCCGGGCCACGGCGCCCTGGTGGCCCTGATCCGCGAGTTCACCGGCGTCGAACCACGCGTCGCGGGCAAGCCCGCGCGTCCGCTGCTGGACGAGACCGTGCGTCGCGTGGGAGGGACGCGGCCGCTGATGGTCGGTGATCGTCTCGACACCGACATCCTCGGCGGCCGGGCGGCGGGCGTGCGGACGCTGCTCGTCCTGACCGGCGTGACCGATCTCGCCGGCCTCGTGGCGGCGCCCCCGGAGCTGCGCCCGGACCATCTCGGGACCGACCTCGGCGCCCTGCACCGCTCCCACCCGGCGCCCGTGCTCACCGACCGGGGCGCGCACTGCGGCGTCTGGCGGGCGGAGGTCGTGGACGGACGCGTCCTCGTCGCGGCCCAGCCCGGCACCCCTCCCGGCACCGGACGCGCCGCAGATCCCGTCGCTGACCCCGCCGCTGACCCCGATGACTGGTGGCGGGCGGTCGCGACCGCCGCGTGGGACCACCTCGACCGCACGGGCACCGCCGCCGTCGTCGACCACCTCGAGCCGCCGGCACCGCTGACGCCGCCGGCGATGCCCTAGCCTTGCGCCCATGAGCGAGGAGTCCCTCGAGGAGGCGGACGGCGTGCAGCAGCGCCGGTGGTCCCTGCCCCCCGCCCCGGAGCCCACCGGGGTGTCGGCGGTGGACGAGGTCGTCGCGTCGGTGGCCGGGCTGCCCGGCACCGCCCTGGCCGAGCACGTCGCCGTGTTCGAGCAGGCCCATGCCCGCCTGCGCCGCGCCCTGGACGAGCCGAGCGGCCCCCGGCCGCCGGTCGGCTGAGCCGGCCGTGCCGCCCCGCCGTCTGCGGCTCGATCAGGAACTGGTCCGCCGTCAGCTGGCCCGCTCGCGCGAGCACGCCGCCGAGCTGATCGCCGCCGGACGGGTCAGCGTCGCCGGTAGCCGCGCGACCAAGCCCGCCACCGGTGTCACGACCGATGTCGCCCTGGTGGTGCGCGAGGACCCCGACCGCCCCGACTACGTGTCGCGGGGCGGCCACAAGCTCGCCGGAGCGCTCGACGCCTTCGCCGACCGGGGCCTGGCGGTCGCCGGACGTCGCGCCCTGGACGCCGGGGCGTCGACGGGCGGCTTCACCGACGTCCTGCTGCGCCGCGGCGCCCGCGAGGTCGTGGCGGTCGACGTCGGCTACGGCCAGCTCGCGTGGTCCCTGCGCAGTGACGACCGGGTGCGCGTGGTCGACCGGCAGAACGTGCGCGACCTCACCTTGGAGATCGTGGGGGAGCCCGTGGACCTCGTCGTCGGCGACCTCTCCTTCATCTCCCTCACCCTCGTGCTCGCCCCGCTGCTGGCGGTCACCGCGCCCGACGGCGATCTCGCGCTCATGGTCAAGCCGCAGTTCGAGGTGGGCAAGGACCGCGTCGGGAAGGGCGGCGTCGTGCGCGAGCCCGCGCTGCGCGCCGAGGCGATCGCCACCGTGGCCCACGCCGCCGCGGTCGCGGGCTGGGGCGCGCAGGCGGTCGCCGTCAGTCCGCTGCCGGGGCCCTCGGGGAACCACGAGTACTTCCTCTGGCTGCGCCGGGGCGAGGCCCGGATCGGGGAGGCCGAGTTCAGCGAGGTCGTCGCCGCCGTGCCCGCGCTGTCGGCGGCAGGGCGGTCGGCGCCGGACCAGGGGCCGGATGAGAGGGTGGAGCAGTGACGCGGCGACGGGTGCTCGTGCTGGCCCACACCGGCCGCCCCGAGGCGCGCGCCATCGCCCGCGCCTTCCTCGAGGGACTGCCCCAGCACGGCGTCGGGGTGCGGCTGCTCGCCGAGGAGGCCGCGGCCCTGGGCGCCCTCCCGGCTGCTGCGGACCTCGTCGAGGTGGTGGCCGACGACGACCCCGCGCCCGGGCGCGGATGCGAGCTCGCCGTGGTGATCGGGGGCGACGGCAGCATCCTGCGCGCCGTCGAGCTCACCCGGGCGACCGCCACCCCCGTGTTGGGGGTCAACCTGGGTCACGTCGGGTTCCTCGCCGAGGCCGAGCCCGAGGACGTCGACGACACCCTCGACGCGATCGTCGCCCGGCGGTACGCGGTGCACGAACGCCTGACCCTCGACGTCCGCGTCGTCGTGGACGGTGCCACCGTGGCGCAGACCTTCGCGCTCAACGAGGTGAGCGTCGAGAAGGCGGCCCGCGAACGGATGCTGGAGGTCGTGGTCGAGATCGACGACCGGCCGCTCTCGCGCTGGGGCTGCGACGGCGTCGTCTGCGCGACGCCCACCGGGTCCACCGCCTACAACTTCTCCGCCGGCGGGCCGGTGGTGTGGCCCCAGGTGGAGGCGCTGTGCGTCGTCCCGCTCAGCGCCCACGCCCTGTTCGCCCGGCCGATGGTCGTGGCCCCCAGCTCGACGGTGGCCATCGAGGTGCTCGCCCGTACCGAGGGTGCCGGGGTGATGTGGGCCGACGGCCGCCGCACGGTCGACCTCGCACCCGGTGCGCGCATCGAGGTGCGCCGCGGCGCCCAGCCCGTGCACCTCGCGCGCCTGCACGACGCCCCGTTCACCGACCGCCTGGTCGCCAAGTTCGGGCTGCCGGTCGAGGGCTGGCGCGGTCGCGGCGAGCGCCGCCTGCCCAGCCTGGCCGCCCCACCCGACGTCCCGCCCGAGGTTCCGCAGGAGGAGTCGCTGTGATCGAGGAACTGCGCATCAGCTCCCTCGGGGTCATCGAGTCCTCGGTCCTGGAGCTCGGCCCCGGTCTCACGGTCATCACCGGGGAGACCGGTGCCGGAAAGACGATGGTCGTCACCGCCCTGGGTCTGCTGCTCGGGGGGCGCGCCGACAGCGGTGCCGTGCGCTCCGGCGCCCGCCAGGCCCGGGTGGAGGGCGTGGTCGCCGCCGGGTCGCTGCCCGCGTTCCGGGCCGCGGTCGAGGACCTGGGCGGGGAGGTGGAGGACGACGCCGTCGTCCTGGCCCGCAACGTCGCCGCCGAGGGACGCTCCCGGGCGTTCGTGGGTGGCGCGGCCGTGCCGGTCGCGGCCCTGCAGGAGGTGGCCGAGCCGCTGGTCGCGGTGCATGGCCAGTCCGACCAGCACCGCCTGCTCTCGGTCCGGGCCCAGCGCGACACCCTGGACCGCTTCGGCGGCCCGCCGGTGCTCGACGTGCTCGCGCGCTACCAGCAGGTGCACACCGAGCTGCGCGAGGTGGAGCGCACCCTGGCCGACGTCGTCGAGCACGCCCGCGACCGGGCCCGCGAGGCCGACGTGCTGCGCTTCGGCCTCGGCGAGATCGAGGCCGTGGCCCCGCAGCCCGGCGAGGACGCCGACCTCGCGGCGGAGGAGTCGCGGCTGGGGTTCGCCGACACCCTGCGCCTGGCGGCCGAGCAGGCGCGGGAGGCGTTGAGCAGCGAGTCCGGCGGTCCCGACGCCCTGGGCACCGTCGGCGCCGCCCGTGGCTTCCTGGAGGGGGTGCGGGGGCACGACCCCGCTGCCGCGGCGCTCGCCGACCGGGTGGGGGAGGTGGGCTACGTCCTGGCCGACCTCGCGGCCGACGTCGCCTCCTACGCCACCGGCATCGAGACCGACCCGGCGCGCCTGGCGGCGGTGAGCGAACGGCGCGCCGCCCTCACCGCACTGACCCGCAAGTACGGCGAGACCGTCGAGGAGGTGCTGGCCTGGGCCGAGCAGGCCGCGGCGCGGCTGCTCGACCTCGACGGCACCGACGAGCGCATCGAGACCCTCCGGGCGCGCCGCGACGAGCTCGAGCAGGCCCTCACCGTCGCGGCGGAGGCGCTCCACGAGGCGCGCACCGAGGCCGCGGCCCGGCTCGAACAGGCCGTCACGGCCGAGCTCGGGCTCCTCGCGATGCCCCACGCCCGGCTCACGATCGCTGTCGAGCCCGTCGCCCCCGCCGCGCACGGCGCGGACGACGTCGCGTTCCTGCTGGCCGCCAACACCGGCTCGGAGCCGCGGCCGCTGCACAAGGGCGCCTCGGGTGGTGAGCTCTCGCGGGTGATGCTGGCCCTCGAGGTCGCGCTCGCCGGCACCACCACGGTGCCGACCTTCGTCTTCGACGAGGTCGACGCCGGCGTGGGCGGGGCGGCCGCCGTCGAGATCGGACGCCGGTTGGCGGCACTCGCCGCCGGGGGAGCGCAGGTGCTCGTCGTCACCCACCTGCCCCAGGTGGCGGCCTTCGGCGACCGCCACGTCGTGGTGCGCAAGGCCAGCGACGGCTCGGTCACGACGTCGGGTCTGACGACCCTCGACGACGCCGAGCGGGAGCGTGAGCTGTCCCGGATGCTGGCCGGGATGGCCGACTCCGACACCGCGCTGGCGCACGCCCGCGAACTTCTCTCCATGGCGCGCGGGGTCCGCGTGCAGCGCTGAGGCGCAGATGGGGATATGGTGGAGTCCCGTGAAGCAGCCCGGGCACCACCAGTCCAAGCACGTGTTCGTCACCGGTGGGGTCGCCTCCTCGCTGGGCAAGGGCCTCACCGCCTCCAGCCTGGGTCGGTTGCTGCGCAGCCGCGGGCTGCGGGTGACGATGCAGAAGCTGGATCCGTACCTCAACGTCGATCCCGGCACGATGAACCCGTTCCAGCACGGCGAGGTCTTCGTCACCGACGACGGCGCCGAGACCGACCTCGACATCGGTCACTACGAGCGGTTCCTCGACACCGACCTCAACGCCATCGCCAACGTGACGACCGGCCAGGTGTACTCCAGCGTGATCGCCAAGGAGCGGCGTGGTGACTACCTGGGCGACACCGTGCAGGTGATCCCCCACATCACCAACGAGATCAAGGACCGCATCCTGGCGATGGGCGGCCCCGACATCGACGTCGTCATCACCGAGGTCGGCGGCACGGTGGGTGACATCGAGTCGCTGGCGTTCCTGGAGTCGGGGCGGCAGGTGCGCCACGAGATCGGCCGGGACAACTGCTTCTTCCTCCACGTCTCCCTCGTCCCCTACATCGGGCCGTCCGGGGAGCTGAAGACCAAGCCCACCCAGCACTCCGTCGCCGCGCTGCGCCAGGTCGGCATCCAGCCCGACGCCGTGGTGTGCCGCGCCGACCGCGAGCTGCCCGAGGGCATCAAGCGCAAGATCTCGCTGATGTGCGACGTCGACCAGGAGGCCGTGGTCACCGCCGCCGACGCGCCGTCGATCTACGACATCCCGAAGGTGCTGCACCGCGAGGGCCTGGACGCCTACGTCGTGCGACGCCTGGGCCTGCCGTTCCGCGACGTCGACTGGACGCTGTGGGACGACCTGCTGCGTCGGGTCCACCACCCGAAGGAGGAGGTCACCGTCGCGCTGGTCGGCAAGTACATCGACCTGCCCGACGCCTACCTCTCGGTGGCCGAGGCGCTGCGGGCCGGCGGGTTCGCCCACGAGGCCAAGGCCCACATCCGCTGGATCCCCTCCGACGACTGCGCCACCCCGGCCGGCGCCGCCAAGGCGCTGCAGGACGTCGACGCCGTCTGCGTGCCGGGCGGCTTCGGCGTGCGCGGCCTGGAGGGCAAGATCGGAGCGCTGACCTACGCCCGCACCCACGGCATCCCGACCCTGGGCCTGTGCCTCGGACTGCAGTGCATGGTCATCGAGTACGCACGGGAGGTCGTCGGGCTCCGCGGGGCCGACTCCACCGAGTTCGACCCCGCCACGGCCGAGCCGGTGATCGCCACGATCGCCGAGCAGGCGCAGTTCGTGGAGGGTGCCGGCGACCTCGGCGGCACGATGCGGCTGGGGCTCTACCCCGCTCGCCTCGCGCCCGAGTCGCTCGCGGCGCGCGTCTACGGTTCGACCGACATCGCCGAGCGCCACCGCCACCGCTACGAGGTCAACAACGCCTACCGCGACCGCCTGAGCGAGGCGGGGCTGGTGTTCTCCGGGCTCAACCCCGAGCACGACCTGGTCGAGTTCGTGGAGCTGCCCGCGGAGGTGCACCCGTACTACATCGCCACCCAGGCCCACCCCGAGCTGCGCTCGCGCCCCACCCGGCCGCACCCGCTGTTCGCCGGGCTCATCGGAGCCGCGATCGAGCGCCAGCGCGAGCTGCGGTTCCCGCTCGACGAGTCGACGCTGCGGCGCGAGCCGGTCGAGGACTGAACCCGAGGGGCCCGGTGCGGCCCGGTGTGGCCCGGTGCGGCCCGGTGCGACAGAGTGAGGCCATGAGCGAGCAGCCGGCCCCGCCCGTGCGCGACGTCGCGGCGGCGTGGCCGGTCCTCGTCAGCGAGGACCTGCACCGCGACGGCTGGGTCGTGGCGCTGCGCGCGGACGTCGTCGCCACGCCCGACGGCGCGCAGGCACGGCGGCTGGTGCTCGAGCACCCCGGCGCCGCCGCGGTGTTGGCGGTCGACGACGACGACCGGGTGCTGTGCCTGTGGCAGTACCGCCACCCCGCCGGGCACCGGTTCGTCGAGATCCCGGCAGGGCTGCTCGACGGCGACCCGGCCGAGGACCCCGAGCAGGTCGCACGCCGCGAGCTGCGCGAGGAGGCGCAGCTGGCCGCGCGGGAGTGGACCCACCTGGCCTCGCTGCGGCCCTCGCCGGGGATCACCGCGGAGGTCCAGCACCTCTACCTCGCCCGCGGGCTCACCCCCGTGGACCGCGGCGACTTCGTGCTCGCCCACGAGGAGGCCGACATGGTGGCCGCCTGGGTGCCCTTCCCCGATCTCGAGGCCGCGGTGCTCGCCGGCGACGTCACCGACGGTCCGGTGGTCGCCGCGGTGCTCCTGGCGCGGGCGCGCGGTCTGGTCGGCGGTCCCGTCGGAGGTGCGGAGTAGCCTGCGGAGGCGGCCACAAGCCGACACCCGGGCCGCGCTGCGGCCCCGCACCCCACCGCACCCCACCCACGGGAGAGGACCCATCGCGTGAAGATCAGCGTGCCCCGCGAAGTGAAGAACCACGAGTACCGGGTGGCGATCACGCCCATCGGCGTGCACGAGCTCGTCGCGCACGGCCACGAGGTGGCGGTCGAGACCGGAGCCGGCCTCGGCTCCTCGATCACCGACGACGACTACCGCGCCGCCGGCGCCACGATCCTGCCCGACGCCGACACCACCTGGGCCTGGGCCGAGCTCGTCCTCAAGGTCAAGGAGCCGGTCGAGCAGGAGTACCACCGCCTGCGGGAGGGGCTGACGCTGTTCACCTACCTCCACCTGGCCGCCGACCCCGCCCTCACCGGCGCGCTGCTGGAGCGCGGCGTCACCGCGCTGGCCTACGAGACCGTGCAGCTGCCCTCGGGCGCGCTGCCGCTGCTGTACCCGATGTCGGAGGTGGCCGGCTGCCTGGCCCCGCAGGTCGGTGCCCACGCCCTGCTGCGCGCCCAGGGCGGACGCGGCGTGCTGCTCGGCGGCGTCGGCGGCGTCGCCAACGCCAAGGTCGTGGTGCTCGGGGCCGGGGTGGCGGGCCAGAACGCCGCCAACATCGCCCTCGGCATGGGTGCCGACGTCACCCTCCTCGACACCGATCTCGACAAGCTGCGGATGTCGTTCTGGCGGTACAACAACCGCGTGCACGGCCTGGCGTCCTCCCGGCTGACGATCGAGCAGCAGGTGCTCGAGGCCGACCTGGTGATCGGCGCGGTCCTCATCGCCGGCGCCGCCGCGCCGAAGCTGGTGAGCAACGACCTCGTGAGCCGGATGAAGCCCGGGTCGGTGCTGGTGGACATCGCGGTCGACCAGGGCGGCTGTTTCGAGGACACCCGGCCCACCACCCACGACGACCCCACGTTCGCGGTGCACGGCTCGACGTTCTACTGCGTGGCCAACATGCCCGGCGCCGTGCCGCACACCTCCACCTACGCCCTCACCAACGCCACGCTGCCCTACGTCGTGGCGGTGGCCGACCACGGCTGGGCCGCGGCGTGCGCGCGCGACGCCGCCCTGGCCGCGGGCCTGAACACCCACGCCGGTCTGCTCACCAACGCCCCGGTGGGCGAGGCGGTGGGCCGCCCGAGCACCCCGGTCGCCGACGTCCTCGCCGGTGTGACGGGCCGGGGCTGACGCGGATGGCGGACGGGGACGGGATCGGGCGCGCCGTGCGCACCTACCTCGACCACCTCACGGTCGAGAAGGGCCTGGCGGCGAACACGCTCCTGTCCTACCGGCGCGACCTGCGTCGCTACCGCACCTACCTCGCGGGCGCGGGGATCACCGACCTCGCCGCGATCGACGAGGCCACCGTGACCGCTTTCCTGGTGCACCTGCGCGAGGGGGATGCCGACCATCCGCCGCTGAGCGCCACCTCCGCGGCCCGCACGGTCGTGGCGGTGCGGGGGTTCCACCGGTTCGCCGTCGCCGACGGGCTGTGCCCGGTGGACCCCGCGGCCGCGGTGCGGCCGCCGGCGCCGGCCAAGCGGCTGCCCAAGGCGCTGCCCCTGGCCGACGTCGAGGCCCTGCTGGAGGCCGCGGGGGCCGACGACACCCCGTTGGCGCTGCGCGACCGCGCGCTGCTGGAGCTGCTCTACGGCACCGGCGCCCGGATCTCGGAGGCGGTCGGTCTCGACGTCGACGACCTCGACCCCGCGGACGAGACCGTGCTGCTGCGCGGCAAGGGCGGCAAGGAGCGGCTCGTGCCGGTGGGCCGGTTCGCCCGCGAGGCGCTGGACGCCTACCTCGTGCGGGGCCGCCCGGCCCTGGCGGCCGCACGGGGCGGCCAGCCGGCGCTGTTCCTCAACTCCCGCGGCGGCCGGCTCTCGCGCCAGTCCGCGTGGGCGATCCTGGTGCGCACCGCCGAGCGCGCCGGGGTCACCCGCGAGGTCTCGCCGCACACCCTGCGCCACTCCTTCGCCACCCACCTGCTCGACGGGGGCGCCGACGTGCGGGTCGTGCAGGAGCTGCTGGGCCACGCCTCGGTCACCACCACCCAGGTCTACACCCTGGTCACGGTCGAGAGCCTGCGCGAGGTCTTCGCCACCGCCCACCCCCGGGCGCTGGCATGACGAGCACCACCGACGCGGTCTTCGACGCGATCCTCGCCGACGCCGCCGCCCGCGGGGTCGAGCTCTACCCGCACCAGGAGGAGGCGGTGCTGGAGCTGCTGGCGGGCAGCAACGTCGTGCTCGCCACCCCCACCGGGTCGGGCAAGTCGCTGGTGGCGCTCGCGGCGCACCGCGCGGCCCTGGCCGGCGACCGGGTGTCGTTCTACACCGCACCGATCAAGGCGCTGGTGAGTGAGAAGTTCTTCGAGCTGTGCGCGGTCTTCGGGGCCGACCAGGTGGGCCTGCTCACCGGCGACGCCGCGGTCAACGCCGACGCCCCGATCATCGCCTGCACCGCCGAGGTGCTGGCCAACATCGCGCTGCGCGAGGGCAGCGACGGCGACGTCGGGCTGGTGGTGATGGACGAGTTCCACTACTACGGCGAGCCCGACCGCGGGTGGGCGTGGCAGGTGCCGCTGCTGGCGCTGCCGCAGGCCCAGTTCCTGCTGATGTCGGCCACCCTGGGCGACGTCACCGCCCTCGCCGAGGACCTCACCCGGCGCAACGACCGGCCCACCGCGGTGGTCGACCGCGCCGAGCGGCCGGTGCCGCTCACCTTCACCTGGTCGCTGACCCCGCTGGAGGAGACCCTCGCCGAGCTGGTCTCCACCCACCAGGCGCCGGTCTACGTCGTGCACTTCACCCAGAAGGACGCCGTCGAGCACGCGCGGTCGCTGCTGGGGCCGGCGGGGTCGTCGCTGCAGCTGCGCGGCAGCGACGCGCTGCGCGAGCGGCTCGCCGGGGTGCGCTTCGGCGCCGGGTTCGGTGCGGTCCTCGGGCCGCTGCTGCGCCGGGGCATCGGGGTGCACCACGCCGGGATGCTGCCGCGCTACCGCCGGCTGGTGGAGCAGCTGGCCCAGGCCGGGTTGCTCACCGTGATCTGCGGCACCGACACCCTCGGGGTGGGCATCAACGTGCCCATCCGCACCGTGCTGTTCACGGGCCTGGCCAAGTTCGACGGCCAGCGCCAGCGCATCCTGCGCACGCGCGAGTTCCTGCAGATCGCCGGGCGCGCCGGCCGTGCGGGCTTCGACACCGCCGGCTACGTCGTCGTGCAGGCCCCCGAGCACACCATCGACAACGAGCGGGCCAAGGCCAAGGCCGAGGCGAAGAACGCCGCCAACCCCAAGAAGCGCAGCAAGGCCCAGCTGCGCAAGCCGCCGGAGGGCTCGGTCGTGTGGACCGAGCAGACCTTCGACCGGCTGGTGGCCGGGGCACCCGAGCCGCTGGTCTCGCGGATGAAGGTCGACAACGCGATGCTGGTCAACGTCCTCTCCCGCGAGCAGGACGCGTTCGAGGTGATGCGCGGCCTGCTGATGGACAACCACGAGCCGCGTCGTCAGCAGCTGCGCCTCGCGCGTCGCGCCCTGCGCCTGACCCGGGCCCTGGTCGAGTCCGGCACGGTCGTGCGGCTGCCCGAGCCCGACCGCTGGGGACGCCGCTACGTGCTGCACGACGACGTGCCCGACGACTTCGCCCTCAACCAACCGCTCTCGCTGTTCGCGATCGCCGCCCTCGACGCTCTGGACCCCGACGCGCCGGACCACGCCCTCGACGTCGTGTCGGTGATCGAGGCGACGCTGGAGGCGCCGCGGCAGATCCTGATGGCCCAGCAGTTCGCCGCCCGCGGCGACGCCGTGGCCGAGATGAAGGCCGACGGTCTGGACTACGAGGAACGGATGGCGCTGCTGGAGGAGATCACGTGGCCGCAGCCGCTGGCCGAGCTCCTCGAGGGCCTCTACGCCGTCTACCGCGAGACCCATCCCTGGCTGCGCGAGGACGCGCTGGACCCCAAGTCGATCGTGCGGGAGATGTACGGCTCGGGCATGTCGTTCACCGACTTCGTGCGCCGCTACCAGCTCGCGCGCTCGGAGGGTCTGGTGCTGCGCTACCTCACCGACGCCTACCGCGCCCTGCGCCAGACCGTGCCCGAGCAGCACCGCGGCCCCGAGCTCGAGGACCTCCAGGAGTGGTTGGGCGAGACGATCCGCCAGACCGACTCCTCGCTGCTCGACGAGTGGGAGGCCCTGCAGGACCCTGCCGCCGTGCCCCGCACGGGCGGGGCCGAGCCGGTCTCGGCCCGACCGCTGTCCCGCCAGGAGCGTGCCTTCACCGTGATGGTGCGCAACGCCGTGTGGCACCGGGTGGCGCTCATGGCCCGCGACGACGTCGACGCCCTGGCTCGGGTGGAGGCCGAGGCGGCCGCCACGACCGCCGCCCTGGACGAGGACGGTCGGGCCCGGGCGGTCGTGATGACCCGGGCCGCGTGGGACGCCGCGCTGGAGGCGTACTACGCCCGGCACGACGCGATCGGCACCGGTGCCGACGCCCGCGGGCCCGCGTTCTGGCACGTCGAGACCGCCACCGGCGCCCCGGCCGGGGCGGAGGAGGACGTCGTCGCGCGGCTGTGGCGGGTCACCCAGACCCTCGCCGACCCGGCCGGCGACCGCGACTGGGTGCTGGAGGTCGTCGTCGACCTCGACGCCACCGACACCCTGGGCGAGGTCGTGCTGGCGACCACGGCGGTGCGCTGCCTCACCGACTGAGCAGCGGCGCGTCGGGCTGCGTCGCCGGGTCCGTCAGGGCAGGGGGCACACGCCGTCGGGGCACCCGGCCAGCAGTGCGGCGCCGCCGCTGAGCGACCCCAGCTGCTTGCGCCCGGAGTAGCCGTCGGCCCCGTCGCCGTCGTCGAACCACAGCATCACGTAGGCGGGGTCGACGCCCGAGGCCACCGCGCTGCGGGCGATGAGCGCGGGGTCCCAGGTGCCGTCGCGGCTGCCGTGGGGGCCGGCCTCGGTCACGGCGGTGCGCGGGACCCGGTCGGCCAGCTCGCGCAGGCCGGTGAGGTCGAGCCGGCCGCGGGAGGGGACGCCGCCGGCGACGGACTCGTAGCTGTCCACGCCCACCACGTCCACGCGGTCGGGGAGCAGGCCCAGCGGGGCGACGATGTGGTCGCCGGTGTCGGCGTTGGCCGACCAGCCCCACACGATGTTGTGCACCCCCGCGTCCCAGGCCCGCTGCTGCAGCGCGGCGTAGAGGGCGCGGTAGGCGGCCGGATCGGCCTGGGCCCACCAGAACCAGTCGCCGTTGGCCTCGTGCAGGGGCCGGAACAGGACGGCGGCGGGGGCGTGGCGGCCGCCGTCGCCGGTCTGGAGGCGCTCGAGCAGGTCGAGCAGCCGGTCGTAGTCGGCCCAGAACCGTCGTGCGGGGGCGCCGCGGCCGCTCACCAGCGCCGTCACGTCACGCCAGCTGCGGTCGTCGCTGGCACCGCCGGTGGCGGGGTTGTCGGCGTGCCAGCTGGCGGTGAGCACGACGCCCCTCCCGGCCAGGTCGAGCAGGGCGTCCAGGGGCGGCCGGGGGAATCCGAACGTCTGGCCGAGGGCGAGCTCGCGCAGGTCGAAGCCCACCAGGGCGGGGCCACGGGGTGCCAGCTGCTGCAGCGGCCGGCGGTAGGCGGCGGAGGAGAGGTTGAGCTGCTGGCCCAGGCCGTAGCGGCCGGTCGCGGCCCACTCGTCGAGCGTGGCGGCGAGGCAGCGGGCCTCCGGAGTGGCGGCGGGGTCGACGAGGGGTACGGCCGGGGCACACGTGGGCGTCGGTGCCGGGTCCGGCGTGGGATCCGACGTGGGGTCCGACGTCGGGGTCGGTATCGGGTCGGGCGCGGGCGTGGCGGACGGCATCGCCGGGGTCTCCGGTGTCGGGGCGGGGGAGGTGCCGCCCGGGTCGCGGGCGGTGATGTCCGGACCGGGGCCCTCGGCGAGGCCGAAGGTCTGCGGCGGGACGAGGGCCACCACGCCCACGACGACCAGGGTCAGGCCCAGCAGACGCCACCGTGACGGCGTGGCGGTGGGCCCGGACGACATGCGTCCATCCTCTCAGCCGGGACCCGCGCGTCCGGTGTCCGGACCCGGTGAGGAACCTCCAGAATCTCCACAGGTTCGTCCCGGATCCGTCCACAGGGCCGCGTGACCTGTGGAGAGAAGCCGGAGTCCGTCCACAGGCTGTCCACAGATCTGCGAGGTTCGGACGGATTCCTGGGGATCAGGGCCCCCGGGGTACCCGCCGGCCCCGGGCCGTCCTAGGCTCGCGTGCGAGACCTGTCCGAGTCGCCGTGTCGACAAATCAGTCCCACTCCGGGCTGGTTGACCGGTGAGGCGGGCGGGACGACGTCGGGGACGATCTGCCGGGCGAGAGCCGACCGGTGCGCGGGCGACCGCGGTCGAGGAAGCCCCCGGGCGAAGGAGCGCGACGATGAGCGAGGCGGTCAGCGGCACCGAGGCCCCCCTGATCCCCCCGCGTGCCGCGATGCCGAGCGCGGACGGCACGCCGGGCGAGCCCACGCTCCCCTTCGACCAGGACGGCGGTGCGGGAGCGGGCGTCGGGGGCGGCAAGCTCGGTCCCACGGGTCGGCCGGTGCCCCGGTTCCCCGATCCGCGGCCGCTGACGAGCCACGGCCCGGCGCGGGTCATCTCGATGTGCAACCAGAAGGGCGGGGTGGGCAAGACCACCACGACGATCAACCTCGGCGCGGCGCTCGCGGAGTTCGGCCGCCGGGTGCTGCTGGTGGACTTCGACCCCCAGGGCTCGCTCTCGGTCGGGCTCGGGCTGAACCCGCACGACATGGAGCTGACGGTCTACAACCTGCTGATGCAGTCCGACGTCGCCCTCGACGAGGTCGTGGTGCCCAGCGGGGTGCCGGGCATGGACCTGCTGCCCTCGAACATCGACCTCTCCGCGGCCGAGGTGCAGCTGGTGCACGAGGTGGCGCGCGAGCAGACCCTGCAGCGCGTCCTCGCCCCGGCCCTCGAGCGCTACGACGTGATCCTCATCGACTGCCAGCCCTCGCTCGGCCTGCTCACCGTCAACGCCCTCACGGCCTCCGACGGCGTGATCGTGCCGCTGGAGTGCGAGTACTTCGCGCTGCGCGGCGTGGCCCTGCTCAAGACCACCATCGACAAGGTGCGCGAGCGGCTCAACCCGCGCCTGGAGATCGACGGCGTGCTCGGCACGATGTACGACGGGCGCACGCTGCACAGCCGCGAGGTCATGGAGCGGCTGGTGCAGGCCTGGGGCGAGAAGGTGTTCCACACCGTCATCCGCCGCACCGTGAAGTTCTCCGACTCCACCGTGGCCGGGGAGCCCATCACGACCTACGCCTCCAGCTCCTCCGGTGCCGAGGCCTACCGGGAGCTGGCCAAGGAGGTGGCGCTGCGGTGCCTCGACGGGTGAGCCTGCCGGCGGCCGACGACCTCTTCCGGCCCACCGCGCCCGCCGCGCCGCCGGGGGAGACCCCCGCCGGGACCGGTGAGCCCGCGGTCCGGGCCGTCCCCGAGGCGGCACCCGAGGCAGCTTCCGAGGCAGCGGCGGAGGCGGCCGTCGAGGCCGGCTCCGAGGCCCCGTCGGGCTCCCGCGGTGCCCGGGGCCGTGGCCGTGCGGCCGGTGCCTCCGGTCGGGTGCGGCACGACGAGAAGATGACCGTCTACGTCACCAGCCAGGAGCTGCTCGACCTCGAGCGCACCCGGCTGGAGCTGCGGGCCCAGCACGGCCTCGGGCTGGACCGCGGCCGGCTGGTGCGCGAGGCCCTGGACCTCGTGCTGGCCGACTACGCCGAGCGCGGGGCCGACTCGCTCCTCGTGCGGCGGCTGCTGGCCGAGTGACGACGAGCGGCCCGAGCGACCCCCGATGAGTGCCCGATGAGTGCCCGATGAGTGCCCTGAGCGCCCCTCCCGGTCCGGCGACCTCCGACCCGAGCGACCCGAGCGGCCCGAGCGAGCCCGTGTCGGAGCAGCCGGGTGAGTTCGCGCTGCGGTTGGACAACTTCGAGGGTCCCTTCGACCTGCTGCTGAGCCTGATCGCGAAGCACAAGCTGGACATCACCGAGGTCGCCCTGTCACGGGTGACCGACGAGTTCATCGCCCACATCAAGGCCGGCGGCCGGGTGTGGGACCTGGAGCAGACGACGTCCTTCCTGCTGGTCGCCGCCACCCTGCTGGACCTCAAGGCGGCCCGACTGCTGCCCCAGGCCGACGTGGAGGACGAGGAGGACCTCGCGCTGCTGGAGGCGCGCGACCTGCTGTTCGCCCGGTTGCTGCAGTACCGCGCCTACAAGCAGATCGCGGCGGTGCTGGAGCAGCGGCTGCAGGCGGAGTCGCTGCGCTTCCCGCGGGCGGTCGGGCTGGAGGAGCGGTACTCCGGGCTGCTGCCCGAGGTGCTGATCGGCATCGGCCTGGACGCCTTCGCCGCGCTCGCCGCCAAGGCGATGACCCCCAAGCCCGAGCTGCAGCTCACCCTGCACCACATCCACGCCCCGCGGGTCTCGGTGCGCGAGCAGGCCGTGCTCGTGGTGGAGCGGCTGCGCACCAGCGGCACCCTCACCTTCCGCGCGCTGTGCGGCGACGCCGCCGACACCCTCACCCGGGTGGCCCGGTTCCTGGCGCTGCTGGAGCTGTTCCGCGAGAGCGCCGTCGCCTTCGAGCAGGCCCAGGCGCTGGGCGAGCTCACGGTCCGCTGGACCGGTGACGACGACGCCGACGCCGCCGGCCTCGACATCGACGAGTTCGACGGCGCGCCGCCGCTGCCCCAGCCCGACGAGCCCGACCGGCCCGACGAGTCCCAGGAGTCCCCCGCATGAGCACCGTCCCGCCCCTGGAGAACCCGGAGACCCCGGAGACCCTGGTCGAGCTGCCCGCCCTGGTGCCGGCGCAGGCCCTGCGTCCGGCCCTGGAGGCGGTGTTGATGGTGGCCGACGAGCCGCTGGACGCCGCCACCCTGGCCAGCGCGGTCGGGCACCCCGAGGCGGCGGTGGGCCAGGCGCTGGCCGGTCTCGCCGCCGAGTACGACGAGCAGGGCCGCGGCTTCGAGCTGCGGCACGTGGCGGGAGGGTGGCGCTACTACACGCGCGAGGCGTTCGCGCCGGTCGTGGAGGCCTTCGTGCTCGACGGCCAGCAGGCCCGGCTCACCCAGGCCGCGCTGGAGACCCTGGCCGTGGTGGCCTACCAGCAGCCCGTCTCGCGCGCCCGGGTGTCGGCGGTGCGCGGGGTGAACGTCGACGGCGTCATGCGCACCCTGGTCACCCGTGGCCTGGTGGAGGAGGCCGGCCGCGACGGCGAGCACGGTGCCACGCTGTACCGCACGACCACCTACTTCCTGGAGCGCATCGGCATCACCGGCCTGGAGGAGCTGCCCGAGCTGGCGCCCTACCTTCCCGAGATGGACGACCTCGAGGAGGAGCTGGCCGAGATGGCGCGCCCCGTGCCCGCCGCCGCGTCCGGGACCGAGGACGCCGGCACGGCGGGGGAGGAGCAGGCGTGAGGGAGATCGCCACCGACGACGACGGCCTGGTGCGGCTGCAGAAGCTGCTCGCCCAGTCCGGGGTCGCCTCGCGGCGCCGGTGCGAGGAGCTGATGCTCGACGGCGAGGTTGAGGTGGACGGCGAGGTCGTCACCCGGCTCGGCACCAAGGTCGACCCCCGCACGGCGGTGATCCGCGTCTCCGGCAAGCGGCTGCCCCCCGTGAGCGACTTCGTGTACCTGGTGCTGCACAAGCCCCGTGGGGTGGTCTCCACGATGTCCGACCCCGAGGGCCGCCCCACCCTGGCCGAGATCGTGGCGCACCGTCCCGAGCGGCTCTTCCACGTCGGACGGCTCGACACCGACACCAGCGGGCTGCTGCTGCTGACCAACGACGGCGACTTCGCCCACCGGATGGCCCACCCCTCCTTCGAGGTCGACAAGACCTACGTCGCGCAGGTGCAGGGCCGGGTCACCGCGGCCACCCGCCGTCGGCTGCTGGCCGGCGTCACCCTCGACGACGGACCCGTGCAGCCCTCCGCGGTGCGGCTCGTGGACGCCGCCGACCAGCGCTCGATCGTGGAGGTGGTGCTCCACGAGGGCCGCAACCGGATCGTGCGGCGGCTGCTGGACCACGTCGGTCACCCCGTGCAGCGCCTGACCCGCACCCGCTTCGGACCGGTCCTGCTGTCCTCGCTGCCGCCCGGGGAGCTGCGCGAGCTCACCACCGCCGAGCTCGGCGGACTGCTCGACGCCGCGGGCGGCTGACCCCGCCGACCCGCGCCCACCCGGGGCGACGGCGGCGTCGTCGGCGCCCTAGAGTGACGCCCGTGGCCGTACGTGCGATCCGTGGAGCGACCCAGCTGGAGTCCGACGAGCGCGAGCACATGCTCGAGCGCGTCTCGGAGATGGTGCTCGATGCGATGGGGGCCAACGGGCTGACCCTGGACGACTTCATCTCGGTGATCTTCACCGCGACCTCCGACCTGCACAGCGAGTTCCCCGCCTACGCCGCGCGCCAGCTCGGCTTCACCGACATCCCGCTGATCTGCGCCCGGGAGCTGGAGATCGCCGGCTCGATGCCGCGGGTGGTGCGGATGATGGCGCACGTCGAGACCGACCTCGCCCGGGCCGACATCACCCACGTCTACCTCCACGGCGCCGCCGCGCTGCGCTCGGACCTCGCCAAGGTCCGCTCGGTGCCCGACGCCTGATCGCCGGACCGGTAGGCTCGCCGCCCGTGAGTGAGCCTGACGCCGTCCCGGAGCCCGCCCCCGCACCCCCGGCCGCCCCGAGCGTGGTGGTGGCGGTGGACGGCACCTCCGGCAGCGGGAAGTCCAGCACCTGTCGCGGCGTGGCCCAGCGGCTCGGGCTGCGCTACCTCGACACCGGCGCGCAGTTCCGCGCGGTCACGTGGTGGATGCTCGAGCACGGCATCGACGTGCACGACGCCGCCGCGGTCGCCGCCCACGCCGACCGGCCCGTGATCGTCTCGGGCACCGACCCAGGCTCGCCGACCATCACCGTCGACGACGTCGACGTCGCGGGCCCGATCCGCGGCGACGCCGTGACCGCCGCGGTCTCGCCGGTCAGCACGGTGCCGCAGGTGCGGGCCCGGCTGCTGGAGCTGCAGCGCGCGATCATCGGCACGGGCGGCATCGTGGTGGAGGGGCGCGACATCGGCTCGGTCGTGTGGCCCCACGCGCAGGTGAAGGTGTACCTCACCGCCGACCCCGCCGCCCGTGCCGCGCGCCGCGCGGCCGAGGTGGGGGCGGCCGACCTCGGCGCCACCGAGGCCTCGCTGCGCGAGCGCGACCGGATCGACTCCGGGCGTGCCACCGCCCCGCTGCGGCGTCCCGACGGCGCCGTCGAGCTCGACACCACCCACCTGTCCCTGGACCAGGCCATCGAGCAGGTCGTGGGCTGGGTGCGCGACGCCCGCGCGCTGATGTGAGCGGGCAGGAGCGGCGCGGTCGCGCGGTGAGCGGCGCCGACCACACGGCGGCCCCGCGCACCGACCGCCTGCGGCCGGCCCCGCGCTGGTACCTGCGCACCAACCGCTGGTGGGCGCGGTTCCTCATGCGTCGCCGCTTCGCGGTGGTGCTGCACGACGTCGCCCACGTGCCGGCCACCGGGCCGGTGATCTACGCCGCCAACCACATCGGCGTCGTCGACGGTCCGCTGCTGGCGATCTTCTCCCCACGACCGGCCCACGCGCTCACCAAGCGCGAGATGTTCCGCGGTCCGCTCGGGGCGTTCCTGTGGCTCAGCGGCCAGATCCCGCTGGATCGCGAGCGCGTGGACGTGCGCGCCGTGCGGCTCGCGGTGCGGGCCCTGCGCGACGGCCAGGTGGTGGGGATCTTCCCCGAGGGCACCCGTGGGGACGGCCTCGTGAGCCACGCCCACTACGGCGCCGCCTACCTCGCACTGGTCACCGGGGCCCCCGTCGTGCCGGTGGCGATCCTGGGCTCGCGCGAGCCCGGGGCGTCGGGCGGGTCGCTTCCCGCTTCGGGCGGGACGGTGCACATGGTCTACGGTGAGACGTTGCAGTTCGCGCCGCAGCCGTGGCCGCGCACCCGCGTCGACGTCGCGGCGGCCGGCGAGCGGCTCCGCGCGCACCTCGCCGCCCACGTGGTGCACGCGCAGCGCCTCACCGGCGTCGCGCTGCCCGGACCGCTGCCGGCCCCGGCCGGCCCGGCTGCCCCGCCGTCCTGAACCCTCCCGCAGTCTGCCCCGCAAGGAAGTGCCATGAACGACGACCAGCCCCGCGGTCCGCTGCCGGTCCTGGCGGTGGTCGGGCGCCCCAACGTGGGCAAGTCGACCCTCGTGAACCGCATCATCGGACGCCGTGAGGCGGTCGTGGAGGACGTCCCCGGCGTCACCCGCGACCGGGTGCCCTACGACGCCGACTGGAACGGGCGCGCCTTCACCGTCGTCGACACCGGCGGCTGGGACCCCGACGCCCGCGGCCTGGCGCAGCGGATCGCCGCCCAGGCCGAGATCGCCGTCGGGCTGGCCGACGCGGTGCTGTTCGTCGTCGACGCGACCGTGGGCATCACCGACGCCGACGAGGAGGTCGTGAAGATCCTGCGGCGCTCCGGCAAGCCGGTCGTGCTGGCGGCGAACAAGGTCGACGACCACCGCACCGAGGCCGAGGCCTACGGCCTGTGGAACCTCGGCCTCGGCGAGCCGTTCCCCGTCTCCGCGCTGCACGGGCGCGGCTCGGGCGACATGCTCGACGCCGTGCTCGCCGCGCTGCCCGAGACCCCCGAGCTCGGGGAGGCCGAGGTCGGCGGACCGCGCCGGATCGCGATCGTCGGCAAGCCCAACGTCGGCAAGTCCTCGCTGCTCAACCAGCTGGCCGGGGAGGACCGCGTCGTCGTCGACAACGTCGCCGGCACGACCGTCGACCCGGTCGACGAGCTGGTCGAGCTGGGCGGCCAGGTCTGGCGGTTCATCGACACCGCCGGCATCCGCAAGCGGGTCAAGGAGGCCTCCGGGCACGAGTACTACGCCTCGCTGCGCACCACCACCGCCATCGACCGCGCCGAGGTCGCGGTGCTGGTGCTCGACGGCGGCCAGTCGATCTCCGAGCAGGACGTGCGCATCCTGCAGACGGTGCGCGACGCCGGCCGGGCGCTGGTGATCGCGTTCAACAAGTGGGACCTCGTGGACGAGGAGCGCCGCTACTACCTCGAGCGCGAGATCGAGCGCGACCTGGTGCAGGTGCAGTGGGCGCCGCGGATCAACATCACCGCCCGCACCGGCTGGCACATCGACCGCCTCGTGCCCGCCCTCGAGCGGGCGCTGGAGGGCTGGGAGACCCGCGTCTCGACCGGGGCGCTCAACGCCTTCCTGGGCCGGCTCGTGGCCGAGCACCCGCACCCCGTGCGCGGTGGCAAGCAGCCCAAGATCATGTTCGGCACCCAGGCCGGCACCGCGCCGCCGACGTTCGTGCTCTTCACCTCGGGCAAGCTCGACGCCGGCTACGAGCGCTACATCGAGCGGCGCCTGCGCGAGGAGTTCGGGTTCGTCGGCACCCCGATCGTGCTGCAGCAGCGGGTGCGCGAGAAGCGCAAGCGCACCCGCTGACGTTCGTGGTCCGCTGGCCCACCTGATCCGTTCGGGCGGGTCGGGGCTGGCTGTTCGGCCGGTGCGGGGCGCGACACCCGCTCCCTAGCCTGAGGTGATGGAGCAGCGGCCGCCCTGGTTCGTCACCGCGACGATCGCGATGATCGTGGGCGGGATGCTCGCCATCCCCGCCGTGGCGGTGGCGGTGCCGATGACCGGCGCCGGTCGCCCCGACGTCGCCTGGGCGCGGGGCGTCCTGCGGGTCACCGGGGCCGCGGGGGAGGCGTCCCCGGCGGTGCCGGCGACGGCGCCCTCGGGCGTGGCGAGGGCCGTGCGCGCAGGTGCCCCCACGACCGGCGTGCCGGTCGGCGGCTGCGCGGTGCTGCCCGCCGACGACTGGTGGCACGCCGACGTGAGCGCGCTGCCGGTGCACGCCCGCAGCGCGGCCTGGCTGGCGCGGATGTCGCCCGGGGCGATGCTCCACCCCGACTTCGGTCGCAAGCCCGGGCCGGGGGCCGACTACGGGATCCCGATCACCGTCGTGGACGCCGACCACCCGCGGGTGCCGGTGCGCTTCGGCTACGCCGAGGAGAGCGACCGGGTGCGCTACCCGCTGGGCGCCGACACCCGCATCGAGGGGGGCCGGGGGAGCGACGGCGACCGGCACGCCCTGGTGGTGCAGCGCGGCTCCTGCCGGCTCTACGAGACCTATGCGACCCGGCCGCTGACCGGTCCGGGGCGGCGCTGGAGCGCCGGCTCGGGCGCGGTGTTCGACCTGCGCGGCTCCGCGCTGCGGCCCGACGGCTGGACCTCCGCCGACGCCGCCGGCCTGCCGATCCTGCCCGGCCTGCTGCGCTGGCAGGAGGTGCGGCGCGACCGGATCGACCACGCGATCCGGTTCACCACCGACGTCACCGGCCGGTGGCACCTGTGGCCGGCCCGGCACGACGCCGGCTCCCAGGACCCGCCGCTGTTCCCGCCGATGGGGGCGCGGTTCCGGCTGCGGGCCGACTGGCGGCCCCCCGCCGACCTGTCCCCGCCGGCGCTGCGGGTGGTGGCGGCGATGCGCACCTACGGTCTGGTGCTCGCCGACAACGGATCGCCGTGGTTCTTCCAGGGCGAGGAGAGCGCGCGCTGGCCGAACCGTCTCATCGCCGACCTCAAGCGCATCCCCGCCGCGGCGTTCGAGGCCGTGGACACCTCCGGGCTGCAGGTCGACCCCGACTCGGGACAGGTCGCCGTCCGCGACCCGGCGTGAGGGGACGGCCGGTCACGGCCGCTCAGGGCAGGTCGTGGAGGCTGTGGAGGTGGCGGACGAACCCGGGGTTGGTGAGCGCCCAGGGGCCGCGGGCCGCCCGCACGGCGGCGATCGCCGCGGCGGTGTCGTGGCCGAGCCGTCGTAGGGCGAGGGCGGTGACCAGGCCGGAGCGGTTGAGGCCGCCGGAGCAGCGCACGAGCACCCGTCGCCGGTCCGTCACGGCCGCGGCGACCTCGCCGGCCAGCTCGTCCAGACGGGCGGCGAGCGGCGCGTCCACCCCGGCGTCGGCCATGCGCAGCACCCGGTGCGGCACGCCGTCCGCCGGGCCGTAGCCGGGCCGGGTGGCGAGGCTGACGACGAGGTCGAACTCGGTGCCGACCACGCAGGCGGTGGCGGAGACCGGGCGCACGTCGTGGCCGCCCTGGAAGAGCCCGGGCACGACCTCGTTCCACGGGTCGCGGCACAGCGGGAGGGTCGTGGCGCGACCCGTGCCGTGACAGGCGGTGCACCCGGGCCGCACCTCGGGGTCGTCGTAGCAGACGTGGCAGAGCACCCACGGAGCCTAGTCCCGCGGGGGTCGGGCCCCGTCTGGAGCCCGGTGTGAAGGCCGGTGTGGATCCCGCCTTGACCTGTTCGAACACGTGTTCGATCATGGACGGGTGGACACCGCCCTCATCGACCAGCTGCGCCAGCGCATCGCGTCGATGGAGTCCGCTCCGGCCCGGCTGCCGCTGCCCACCCACCCGGCGCTCGCCCCGGTGGTGCAGCTGCGCGCAGGAGGATCCTACGGCGTCGACTCCGCCTCCCTCGGGCTGGCGCTGCTCGCCGAGGCCTCCCGGCAGGGGGAGTGGGTCGCCGTCGCCGGCTGGCCCGACCTCGGCATGGAGGCCGCCGCCGCGCTGGGCCTCGACCTCGCCCGCACGGTGTGGGTGCCCGACCCGGGGGAGCACTGGCTGGAGGTCACCGCCGCCCTCGTCGACGCGGTGCGGCTGGTGCTGCTGCGCCCCGATCCCGGGCTCGACGCGAGCCGGCTGGCCCGGCCCGCCGCGCAGCTCGAGGCGCGGCTGCGCAAGCGCTCGGCGGCGCTGGTGGTGTGGGGGGAGTGGCCGCGCTGCGAGGCGCGGATCAGCATCGCGCGGCGGCGCTGGCAGGGCCTGGGGCAGGGGCACGGGGTGCTGCACGACCGTCGGCTGCGGATCGAGGTCGTCCGCGGTGCCGCTCCGGCGGTGACCCACGACGTCGTGTGGGGGCCGCAGGACCTGCGGATCGCCGACCCCGTCCGCGTGCAGCGGCCGTGGCTGCAGGAGGCCGCCGGATGAGGGTGCTGGTGGCGTGGTGCCCCGACTGGGCGGTGGTGGCAGGGCTGGCCGAGCAGGGGCTGCCCGGACTGCGGCCCGGCGCGGTGCTGAAGGCCGGTCGGGTCGAGGTGTGCAACGAGCCGGCGCGCGAGGACGGCGTGCGCCGGGGCATGCGCCGCCGCGACGCGCAGTCGCGCTGCCCCGAGCTGGCCCTGCTGGAGGACAACCCCGCCCGCGACGCCCGTGCGTTCGAACCGGTCGTCACCACCATCGAGCAGTCCCGACCGGGGGTGGCCGCGCTGCGGCCGGGCCTGGTGGCGGTGCGGGCGCCGGCGGGCTGGTTCGGCAGCGAGCAGTCGGCGGCCGCGGTCATCACCGAGGAGCTGGTCGACCTCGTCTGGGACGTGCGCATGGGCGTGGCCGACGACCTCTTCACCGCCGAGCAGGCCGCGCGCCGGGCCACCACCCAGGAGCACGTCGTGGTGCCGCCGGGGGGCTCGGCGCGCTTCCTGGCCGGGCTGCCGGTCACGGTGCTGGAGGCCGACGGCCCGGCCGGCCGGGAGGCGGCGAGCCTGCTCGCCCGCCTGGGGCTGCGCACGCTCGGCGATCTCGCCGGCCTGCGCGCCGACGACGTCGTGGCCCGCTTCGGCGAGTACGGCCTCGGGGTCTGGCGCCGTGCCCGGGGCGAGGGCGGCGCGGTCTTCGCGGCCCGGCAGGCCCCGCCGGAGCTGGCCTGCGAGATCGCCTTCGAGCCGCCCCTGGAGGACGCCGAGGCGGTCTGCTTCAGCGTGCGCACCACCGCCGAGCGCTTCCTGGCCGGGCTGGCGGCCCAGCAGCTGGTCGCCACCGGGGTGCGGGTCGAGGCCGAGAGCGAGGGGCGCGTCGTCTCCTCCCGGCCCTGGCTGCACCCGCGCCACTTCTCCGCCCGCGATCTCATCGACCGGGTGCACTGGCAGCTGCAGGCCGGCCCCGCGCTGCGCAGTCGTCGGGAGGCGGGCACGATCACCGCCCCGATCGAGCGGGTGCGGTTCCTGCCCGAGAGCGTCGAACCGGCCGCCGCCCACGCCGAGGCGTTGTGGGGCGGGGGCAGTGAGGAGTTCGTGGAGCGCGGGGTCGCCCGGGTGCAGGCGATGGTCGGCTTCGACGCCGTCCGGCAGCCGGCGGTGCAGGGAGGCCGCACGCCCGCCGCCCGGCAGGCCAGCGCCCCCTGGGGGGAGCGGGTGGTCCCCACCCGTCCCCGCGACCGGCCCTGGCCCGGTGCGATCCCCGGCCCGGCGCCGGTCGTGGTCTACGCCGAGCCCCGGCCGATCGAGGTCACCGACGCCCAGGGGCACCCGGTCCCGGTCCTGGGACAGGGCCCCGACAGCCCGCCGGCGCGGATGCGGATCCCAGGGGAGCCCTGGCAGCCCGTCGCCGCCTGGGCCGGCCCCTGGCCCCTCGACGAGGGCTGGTGGGAGCCCGACGCCCCCGGCCTGCGGGTGCGCTACCAGGTGGTCGGGGTCGACGGACGGGCCTGGCTGCTGGTCGGCGACCCCCGCGGCTGGTGGCTCGAGGCCGCCTACGACTGAGTCGCTTCGACGGCGGTGACGTTCGTGCTGGTCGAGGAGGCGCCCGGGCGCCGTCACGAGACGTGGTGGCTCGGGTGCGGGCGTCTCGTGCCGCTCGCTTCGCTCGCTCCTCGACGCCCGTGGGTGGCGCGTTCGTCGAGGAGGCGCCCCGGCGCCGTCACGAGACGCGGTGCGACGACCGACGGCCCGCACCACCGCCCAGCACCGCAGCAACCAGGAAGAACGACAGGGGAGTGCGATGGGGTTCGAGAACCCGGAGATGCCGTGGCAGGAGCTGGAGCGCCGACTCTCGGGGCGCGGCTCCACCCCCGATCCCCACGCCGAGGAGATCGTGCGCGACGCACCGATCTCGCGGCGCAAGCGGCGCACCGGCCCGGTGGCCGAGCCCGACGACGCCGCCGCCCAGCAGGAGGTGGCCGCGGCGCGCTCCCGGGCGGTGCCGTACGCGGAGCTGCACTGCCACAGCAACTACAGCTTCCTCGACGGTGCCAGTGACCCCGCCGCCCTCGTGTCGCAGGCCGTGGGGCTGGGCCTGCACGGCCTCGCCCTCACCGACCACGACGGCTTCTACGGCGCACCGGCGATGGCCGAGGCCGCCCGCGGCTCGGGCCTGGCCACGGTCTACGGCGCCGAGCTGTCGCTGGGGCTCAGCGCCCCGGGCGCCGGGGTGCCCGACCCCGATGGCACCCACCTGCTGGTCCTGGCGCGCGGGGTGGAGGGCTACCACCGGTTGGCGGGGGCCATCACCGAGGCACAGCTGCGCGGCGACGAGAAGGGCCGGCCCGTCTACGACCTCGACGAGCTCACCGAGCGGGGCCGGGGCCACTGGCTGATCCTCACCGGCTGCCGCAAGGGGGCGGTGCCGCAGGCGCTCACCCGGCACGGCGACGCCGCGGCGGCGGCCGCCCTGCGGGGGCTGGTCGACCGCTTCGGCGCCGACCACGTCGTCGTCGAGCTCACCGCCCACGGCCTGCCGGGGGAGGACCTCCACCTCGACCGGCTGGCGGCGCTGGCCGCGGCCCACGGCCTGCCGACCGTCGCCACCGGCAACGTGCACCACGCCGGCGCCGACCACGCCCGACTGGCCGCCGCGATGGCCGCGGTGCGCGCCCGACGCAGCCTGGCCGACATGGACGGCTGGCTGCCACCGTTGGGACGACCGCTGCGCAGCGGCGCGGAGATGGCCCGGCGCTTCGCCCGCTGGCCGGGGGCGGTCGCCCGCAGCGTGAGCCTGGCCGACGAGGTCGCCTTCGACCTGCGGGGGGCGACGCCGCGCCTGCCGCAGCGCGGCATCCCGGCCGGCCACACCGCCGGCAGCTGGCTGCGCCACCTCACCTGGGAGGGCTTCGAGCGCACCTACCGCGGGGCGCCGCACGAGCAGGAGGCGCGGGCGCGGATCGAGGCCGAGCTCGACATCATCTGCCGCAAGGACTTCGCGGGGTACTTCGTGATCGTCCACGACATCGTGGCCCAGGCCCGTCGTCTCGACATCCTGTGTCAGGGCCGGGGCTCGGCGGCCAGCTCGGCGGTCTGCTACGCGCTGGGGATCACCGCGATCGACGCCGTCTGGTACCGGCTGCCCTTCGAACGCTTCATCTCCGAACACCGCGACGAGGAGCCCGACATCGACGTCGACTTCGACTCCGACCGCCGCGAGGAGGTCATCCAGTGGGTCTATGAGACCTACGGCCGGCGCAACGCCGCCCAGGTGGCCAACGTCATCACCTACCGGCCGCGGTCGGCGGTGCGCGACGCCGCCAAGGCGCTCGGTCACTCCCCGGGCCAGCAGGACGCCTGGAGCAAGAACATCGACGGGTGGGGCCGCGACCTCGCGGCCGATCCCGCGGCGGCGCAGCTGCCCGCCCCGGTGCTCGCGCTGGCCGAGCAGTTCCTCGGCGCGCCCCGCCACCTGGGCATCCACTCCGGCGGGATGGTGCTCACCGAGCGCCCCATCGGGGAGGTGTGTCCCATCGAGCGGGCCCGGATGGACCGACGCACCGTGCTGCAGTGGGACAAGGACGGCTGCGAGACGATGGGCCTGGTCAAGTTCGACCTGCTCGGGCTGGGCATGCTCGGCGCCCTGGACCACATGATGCGGCTGACCCGGCAGCACCTGGGGGAGTCGTGGACGCTGGCGACGATGCCCAAGGAGGAGCCGGCGGTCTACGACATGCTGTGCCGCGCCGACTCCATCGGGGTGTTCCAGGTCGAGAGCCGCGCCCAGATCGGCACCCTGCCGCGGCTGCGGCCGCGGGAGTTCTACGACCTCGCCATCGAGATCGCCCTGATCCGCCCCGGCCCCATCCAGGGCGGCGCGGTGCACCCCTACGTGCGGCGGGCCACCGGGCAGGAGCCGATCACCTACGACCACCCCGACCTGATCCCGGTGCTCGAGCGCACCCGCGGCATCCCGCTGTTCCAGGAGCAGGTGATGGCGATGGCGGTGGCGCTGGGCGACTGTTCCCGTGACGACGCCGACCTGCTGCGCCGGGCGATGGGCTCCAAGCGGGGGGTGGAGCGCATCGAGAGCGTGAAGGAGAAGCTCTACGCCGGCATGGCCCGTCGGGGGTTGGTGGGGGCCCAGGCGGACGCGATCTACGTCAAGATCCTCTCCTTCGCCAACTTCGGTTTCGCCGAGTCGCACTCACTCAGCTTCGCGCTGCTGGTCTACGCCAGCTCCTGGTTCAAGCTGCACTACCCGGCGGCGTTCCTGGCCGGGCTGCTGCGCAACCAGCCGATGGGCTTCTACTCCCCGCAGTCGCTGGTGGGCGACGCCCGACGGCACGGCGTGGAGGTGCGACGCCCGTGCCTGCAGCGCTCGCAGGCCCAGGCCGACCTCGAGCCGGTGGACGACGCGCTCCCGTCCGGCACGCCGGTGGCGGCCACGGGGCTGCCGGAGTGCCGGCGCTCCCACTTCACCCCCACCCCCTGGGACCCCGCGAGCCCCGACCCGACCCCGATCCATCGCCGCGACGGCGCGCTCACGGTGCGCCTGGGGCTGGACTCGGTGCGCGGCATCGGGGCCGAGGTGGCGGCGCGGATCGTGGCGGCACGCGAGGAGGCGCCGTTCCGCGACGTCCCCGACCTGGCGCGGCGCACCGGCCTCACCCCGCCGCAACTGGAGGCGCTGGCCACGGCCGGGGCGCTGGCGGGCTTCGGACTGGACCGGCGGCAGGCGCTGTGGGCCGCGGGCTTCGCGGAGTCGCCCGACCACCTGCCGGGCACCACCCCGGCGCCGGCGCCGCCGCTGCTGCCCGCGATGTCGGAGCCCGAGCTCACCCTGGCCGACCTCTGGGCCACCCGGATCAGCCCCGACAGCCACCCGGTGGATCATCTGCGCGAGGAACTGCGCCGGGCCGGGATCCGCTCGATCGCCGGCCTGGCCGAGGTCGAGGACCGCCGCCGGGTCCGGGTCGCGGGCCTCATCACCCACCGACAGCGCCCGGGCACCGCCGGGGGCGTCACGTTCCTCAACCTCGAGGACGAGACCGGGATGCTCAACGTCGTCTGCTCGGTGGGCGTGATGAGCACCTGGAAGGCCGCCCGGCAGCGCGTCGCCGTGGTGGTCCGCGGGATCCTGGAGCGGCAGGAGGGCGCGGTGAACCTGGTGGCCGACCGCGTCGACAGCCTCGACGACGTCATCGCCGGCGCCGGCACCGCCCTGCAGGTGCGCCAGTCCTCCCGCGACTACCGGTGACCCGATTCCGCGCCCGCCGAGCACCTGCGGTAGTGTCTGCCACGCCTTCGACGCACACGTGCGCGAGGGGTTCGGGCTGTAGCGCAGCTTGGTAGCGCACTTGACTGGGGGTCAAGGGGTCGCAGGTTCAAATCCTGTCAGCCCGACCGGACGACACCGCCTCCGACCTGCGAGAACACAGGTCGGAGGCGGTGCTGCTTCCCGGGCGGACCGGGTCCGTCGGCGGCAGCCCGGCAGCGCCGTCCTCAGCCCGCGTGAACGGCGACGCCGGTGACGCCGGTGACGACCTCGTGCAGCCACGCATCGAGGCGGGCCAGCTGGTCGGGGTGGGCGAACAGCGGCTCGCGGCCCGGCGGCGGTAGGAAGCCGACGGCGTCCATCACCAGCCAGTGGGCATCGAGCGGCTCCTCGCTCAGCCGGGCGTAGGCGGTGAGGAAGGCCCGCGCCGGCGTGGGGCCGAGGTGCACGGCCAGCGTCGTCGCGGCATGGGCGGCGTCGAGCCACGCCGGACCGGTGGAGGCCTCGACCCAGTCCACGACCCCGCTGATCGTCCCGGTGGTCGGGTCACCGTTCCAGAGCAGGTTGCGGTGGGAGAAGTCCCGGTGCAGGAAGTGCGGCTCGTAGGCCGGTGCGGGCGCGTCGAGAAGCGCGAAGGCGCGCTCCCACGACGCGGGCACCCGGGTCCATGGTGGGACGACCCGCTTGGCCGGCCACGCCCAGGACTGGAAGGTGCGGTACGGCTCGTCGGGGGTGACGGCGTGGATCCGCGCCAGCAGGTCGGCCATGGCGGCCAACTGCACCTCCCCGATCGCAGCGGTGGCAGCGAGGGGATCGCCCGGGCGCCGGGACATCAGGTGCAGCGCGACGCCGGCGACCTCGCCCTCGGCATCCACGGCGATGCTGCGCGGGGCCGGGACGTCCGGTGCCGCGAGGAGCGTGCGCTGCGCGGCCCGCTCCCGCAGGGTGAGGTCGCGCCCGTGGCGTCGCCACGGCTCCTCGGTCATCATCCGCAGCACGCTGCGGCGTCCGGTCGCGTCGGTGAGGCCGAGGATGGTGGAGGTGACCCCGCCGGTGAAGGCGTGCGCCTCGATGACCCGGGCCGCGAGCTGGTGCTCGAGCCAGGCCCGGATCGCGGCGTCCACCCCGACACCCTAGGCAGACTGGCTCAGCCGCCGACGTGGCACTGCGGGCGCAGCGACTCCTCGGGCTCGGCGCGCCGCAGGATCTCGCGGGTGACGGCGGGCACGTCGCCCTCGCCGAGGAACAGGAAGCGCAGGGCGTTCTCGAGCGGACCCCGCTCGCTCCACTCGAAGTAGATGTGGGGCGGCATGTCGTCGATGTCGCGCACGGCGAGCAGGATCGCGGCCAGCACGTTGGCGGTGGACGGCCCGCTGGCGCGCAGCACGCGGTGGGGGCCGATGCGCCGGGCGGTCACCAGGATCCGGGCGTTGAAGTCGGAGGCGTCGTCCACGTCCACCTCGACGAAGAGCGCGGCCTCGGCGGCGTCGAGGTGGTTGTCCATGCGCACGTCGAGACTCTTGGCGTCGTACTCGGCGTCGTCGCCGGCCTGCTTCTTGTTCGCGATCAACCGCACGGGCGCGTCGACCACCAGCACCTCGCCCAGCATCATCGTGGCCGCCTCGTCGAACACGACCCGCTGGATGCGCAGCTCGGTGGAGCGCGCCGCCCGGGAGACCAGCGAGATCGCCACGGTGGCGGCGATGAAGAGCCCGGCGACGACCAGGCCGCCGGGGTGGTCGACGACGGTGACGGCGGAGGTGTAGACGAACACCGCGGTGACCAGTCCGAAGAACACCGCCCGGCCCGTCTCGCCACGACGACGGCAGGAGAGGGTCACGGCCACCGCCGCGGAGGTCATCAGCGCCAGCACGCCGGTGGCGTAGGCACCGGCCTGGGCCTCGACGTCGGCGTCGAAGAGCACGGTCACCAGCAGCGCCACCGCGCCGAAGACCAGCACGAGCGGGCGGGTGGCCTTCGCCCACGCGGGCGCCATGCCGTAGCGCGGGAGGTAGCGCGGCACGATGTTGAGCAGGCCGGCCATCGCCGAGGCGCCGGCGAACCACAGGATGCCGATCGTGGCGGCGTCGTAGAGGGTGCCGAACCCGTCGCCGAGCATGTTGTGGGCCAGGTAGGCCAGCGCCCGCCCGTTCGCGTCGCCGCCGGCCTCGAACGCCGCAGGCGGGATGAGCCAGGTCGTCACGAGTGAGGACCCCACGAGCATCACGCTCATCAGCAGCGCGGCGGTGGTGAGCAGCCGCTTGGCGTTGCGGATCCGGCCCACGGGCGCCTGCGGGGTGTCGGTCTCGTCGCCCTCGACCAGCGGCATGACGACGACGCCGGTCTCGAAGCCGGACAGCCCCAGCGCCAGCGCGGGGAAGACCAGCAGCGCGGCGCCGATCATGCCGAGCACGGTGGCGTGCTCCATCGACAGGGCGTCGGTCCACGAGCCGACCACCGAGGTGTCGCGCAGGACCCGCTGGAAGCCCACGAGAACGACCACGAGCGAGAGCCCGATGTAGCAGGCCACGAGCACCACCGCGACACCGATCGCCTCGCTGAAGCCGCGCAGGAAGACCACCGCGAGGGCACTGATCAGGGCGATCGTGACGATCACGGCCCGCCCCTCCAGCGCGTCGTGCAGGAACGGGTTCTCGATCAGGTGCGCCGAGGCGTCGGCCGCGGACAGCGTGATGGTGATGATGAAGCCGGTGGCGACGAAGCCCAGCAGGCTCAGCACCAGCGCCTTGGAGGGCCAGTACGACAGCAGACGCTCCAGCATCGACAGCGACCCGTCGCCGTGGGGCGACTCCTCCGCCACCCGGCGGTACATCGGCAGTGCCCCGAACAGCGTGACCAGGACGAGCACGAGCGTCGCGATCGGGGCCAGCGCCCCGGCCGCCAGCGCGGCGATGCCGGGTTGGTAGCCCAGGGTCGAGAAGTAGTCGACGCCGGTGAGGCACATCACCCGCCACCACGGCTTGGTCTCGTGGTGGGTGGCCTCGGTGTCGGGCTCGTAGAACCCCCGCGGCTCCGGGGTCTGGCCGTCCAGCAGCCAACGCCCGAGGCGGGAGGTCCGGACGGCCGGCGGAGACGTCGTCATGCGATGCCGTTCTGGGTGGGGTCGATGGTGCGTCCAGCATCATCCACCCGCGTCGCGGGTCTGGCGACCCGGGGACCCCGCCCACGGGCGTAGCGTGGGACCGTGGTCGTGTCCTCCGGCGACGCCGGGACGCCGGGCGTGATCGCCCACCGTCCGGGGTCGTGGTTCCTGCTGCGCGATCCCGGCGACCGGCGGCTGCTGGATGTGCGGTGCGACCAGGGGCCGGTCACCGGGTCGGTGCTGATCGAGCTCGACGCCGAGGAGGCGGCGGCCTGGCGGTCGGGCGGTGTCGCGGCGATCGACGACCTGGCCCGACGCATCGCCGACTCCGCGCCGCTGGCTCGCGCCTCGTCCTCGGCGTACCGCAGCCGCGACCTGAGCGCGACCGAGGCCGCGCGCACCGACCCGGCGGTACTCGACTTCCTGCGCCGCGCCCGGTCCGGGGCCGGACCCGATCACGACCGCGGCGCCCCGGCACGAGAGGCTCGGGCCGAGCCCCGTCCGACGCGGACGGGCGATCCCTCGACCCAGGAGACACCCATGACCGACCCCGTCGCCCCCTCGGACGTCGTCGCGGCCCTGCGGCGACCGGTCGCACCGCCGCCGGCGGCGATCGCCGCGCAGGCCCGGGAGCGGCTGGCCGCCCTGGCCACGCCTCCGGGGGCCCTCGGAGGCGTGGGCGAGCTGGCCGTGTGGTGGGCCGCCTGCACCGGGCGGCCCGCGCCGGACGCGCCGCAGGCGGTCCGGCTGGTGATCTTCGCCGGCGACCACGGCGTCGCCGGATCCGGGGTCTCGGCCTTCCCGCCGGCCATCACCGGCGCGATGGTGCGCACCTTCCTCAGCGGTCGTGGCGGCGTGAACGTGCTGGCCCGGCGACACGACGTGGCGGTGCGGGTGCTCGACCTCGCGGTCGACGAGGACCTTCCCGACCTCGATCCGGAGGTGCGCGCGCGGGTGCAGCAGTACAAGGTGCGGCGCGCCAGCGGGTCGATCGAGCGCCAGGACGCCCTGACGCGCGAGGAGGCGGAGCGGGCGATCGCCGCCGGGGCCGCGGTCGCGGCGGAGGAGATCGCCGCCGGAGCCGACCTGCTGCTCAGCGGCGACATGGGGATCGGCAACACCACCCCCGCCGCCGCGCTCGTCGCCGCCGCCCTCGGGCTGGACCCCGCCGAGGCCGCCACGGTGACCGGGCGCGGCACCGGGATCGACGACGCCGCGCTGGCGCACAAGGCCGCGGTGGTCCGTGCCGCGCTGGAGCGCACGCGCGCGCGCTGGCACGACCCCGTGGACACCCTCGCTGCACTCGGCAGCGCCGACCTCGCGGCCGCGGCCGGCTACCTCGCCGCGGCCGCGCACGCCGGCATCCCGGTGCTGCTGGACGGATTGATGAGTGTCGCGTGCGCGGTGAGCGCCGAACGCCTCGCGCCCGGCTGCGCGGCCTGGTTCGCCGCCGGCCACCGGTCGCCGGAACCGGCCCAGCGCCTGGCGCTGGACCACCTCGGCCTGGTGCCGCTGCTCGACCTCGGCATGCGGCTCGGGGAGGGGTCGGGTGCGGTCGTCGCGGTGCCCCTGGTCCGCAGCGCGGCCGACCTCCTGCGCGACGTGGCGCTGCTGAGCGACCTGGGCTGATCCGGGCGGCTGACCGGGCGGCTGATCCGGGCGGCTGATCGGGCCGGCTGATCGGGGGCTGCGGCGTCGGATTGAGTAGCCGCGCTCAGGTGCCGAGGGTGTCCGGCGGCCGATGATGGGCAGGACCCGGGTGGACGCCGCCCGGGCGCACCGGACCCCGTCCCCGCACCCCTCGGAGGAACCATGTCGCTGCCGCCCACCGGAGCCGTGCTCCCGACGTCGCGCACCGCCGGAACCGGCCTGGGCTGCCCGCAGTGCGGGGTGCCCCTGCCGGGGGTGGTCGAGGCCTGCGGGTCGTGCGGCATCCGCCTCACGGGACCCCGCGCGATCCGCCTCTGGCAGGTGGACCAGCAGCTGGTGCGGCTCACCTCCGAGCGCGCCCGGCTGATCGAGGAGCTGATGCGCCCGGTCGCCGCCGCGGGGGTGCCCGGGCGGCCCGGCGTGCCCCCACCGCCCCCGGGGCCCGTTCCCGGCCCGGGTCGGGCTCCCCGCCGCACCGGGCAGCAGCTGCTGCTCGGCCTCGGGGCGGTGATGCTGCTCTCCGCGGCGGCGTTCTTCGTGGCCGTGCTGTGGCTGCTCGTCGGGGTCGTCGGCCAGGCATTGATCATGGCCGGGCTCACTGCGGCAGCCGTCGGCGGCTCGGTGCTGGCCGTCCGGGCCCGACTGACGGCCACCGCCGAGACCGCCGCCGTGATCGCCGTGGGACTGCTGGCCATCGACGTCTCGGCGGCCTGGTCCCTCGGCCTCGCCGGGCTGGACCGCCTCGCCTTCGCGACCTACGCCTGCGTCGCCCTCCCGGTCTGCGCCGTCCTGCTGGTGCTCGCGCACGTCGTGAGCCGGCGTGCGCCGCAGTCGCCGCAGACCTGGTGCGGTCCCTCGACCTACCTCCCGGCCGCGGCCGTGTCGCTGCTCGGCGCCGGCCTCGCGCTGATCGACGCCGTCGACCTGCAGCGCCTCGGCCTCCTCGCGCTCGTGCTCACCGTCGCCGCGGCCCTGGGGGCGGTGGCCCTGGCGGCCCGCACCCTGCTGCCGCGGCTGCCCCTGACGCCGGCCGCCGGTCCGGGCTCGGGGCCGGCGCGTGCCTCGCTCGGGCTGCTGATCACCGGTGTGCTCGGCGCGCTCGGCCTCGCCGCCCTCGTCGCCCTCCACCTGACCTACGCCCTCACGGGGCCGCTGCTCGACCGCTACGTCGCGGCGGGCGCCCTGGTGCTGCTCGCCGTCGCGCTGCTGCTGTCGACCCGGGTGGTGCCCGGTTCCCGTGCCCTCGCGGTGGTCGGCGCGGTGGTGGCGACGGCGCTCGCCGTCGGCTCGCCGCTCCTCGACCTGCCCTCGATCGCGGTGGTCGTGCTCGCGACGCTGGCGGCGGTGGCGCTGGCCGGGCTCGCGCTCGGCGTGCCCTCGACCGGCCCCGGTGTCGACCGGCTCGCCGGCGCACTGGCCGGCATCGCCGCGGCCGGGGCCGGCGGCGCCGCCCTGCTGTCCACGACCGGCAACGACACCGGCCGCGAGCTCCTGCGGCGCGTCGCCGACTCCCGGGTCACCGGATCGGACGGGCCGCTGCCGCTGCTGCTGCTCGGCCTGCCCGTCCTCGCGCTGCTGGTCGCCGCCGTGCTGATGGTGGTGCGTCGTCGCCGCGGCGGCTGGGTGGCCGTCGCCACGCTCACGCTGCTGTGGGCCACGGTGCTGCTCAGCAGCGACGCCGACGCCGCGACCCGCGTGGTCGTGCACCTGGGCGTCCTGGTCCTCACCGCGGCGCTCGCCGTCCTCGCCGCACACCGCGCGCCCCGAGCCGCGGCGCCCGCTGTGCCCACGGTGCCCACGGTGCCCACGGGGCCCACCGTGCCCCGGCTGGCTCCCCGACTGGATCTCGCGGGCGTGCTCGCCTCGTCCGCCCTGGGCATCCTCGCCCTCGGCCACGCGGTCGCCACCGAGTCGGCCGGGTGGCCGGCCGCGGTGTTCGCCCTGTGCGGTGTCGTGACCGTGGTCTACGCCGGGGCGCCGGGCCGCCTCCCGATGGCCTACCTCGGCTCGCTGCTGCTCTCGGCGTCCTCGATGGTGCTGCTGGCCGACGGTGGCGTGGCGGTCGTCGAGGCCTACAGCCTGCCGCTGGCCGTGATGCTCGGGATGATCGGTGTGGTGCAGCACGTGCGCGGCGTCTCAGCAGGTCGGATCCCCTCGACCCAGCTGACCCTGGCGCCGGCGCTCGGCGTGGCGCTCATGCCCTCGACGATGCTCGCCATCGCCGCGGGCGGCGAGGTGCGGCTCGCGGTCGTGACCCTGGTGGCCGTCGCCCTCACCGTCGGCGGCGCGCTCGCCCACCTGCGGGCCCCCACCCTCGTCGGGGGGATCGCGGTGGTGCTGGTCGCGCTCACCCAGGGCGGTCCGCTCATCGCCTACGTGCCCGGCTGGATGACCCTCGGCCTGGGCGGCGCCGTCCTGCTGGTGGCCGGCGTGCTGTGGGAGCAGGCGCTGGCGGCCGGCCGCGCCACCGGCCGCTGGATCGGCGCGATGCGCTGACGGGGCCGGGGTCGGCGCGGATGGCCTGGGCCGGTGGGGGAGCATGTCCCCATGGCCGACCTGGACTCCCCGCTGACCCTGCCGAGCGGTCTGGTGCTGCCGCACCGGATCGCCAAGGCGCCGATGACCGAGAACCTCGCCGACGCCGACAACCAGCCGACCCCCGCCCACGAGCGGCTCTACGCCCGGTGGGCGCGCGGCGCCGCAGGCGGCCTGCTGATCACGGGCAACCTGATGGTGGATCGTCGCTACCTCGAGCGCAGCCGCAACATCGTGGCGGACCGTCACCTCGACGTCGTCCGGCTGCGGCGGGTGCGCGACGCCGCGGCCGACAGCCCCCTGATCGCCCAGCTCGGTCACCCGGGTCGCCAGACCAACCGCTTCGTGGCCCGTCGACCGGTCGCCCCGAGCGCCGACGCCGGCGCGGTCAGGATGATGGGGCTCTTCGGGCGCCCGCGCACCCTGAGCGTGAGTGAGATCGAGGCGATCGTCGCCGGCTTCGGCACCGCCGCCCGGCACTGCGCCGACGCCGGGTTCGACGGCGTGCAGGTGCACGCCGCCCACGGCTACCTGCTGGCCCAGTTCCTGTCCCCCCACGTCAACCGCCGCACCGACCGCTGGGGCGGGGACGTGCGCGGGCGCGCCACGGCGCTGCTCGACAGCGTGCGGGCCGTGCGGGCCGCGACGTCGTCGTCGTTCACGGTGGCGGTCAAGCTCAACGCCTCCGACTTCCGCCACGGCGGGTTCACCGAGGACGACGCGGAGCAGGTCGTCGGGATGCTCGTGGAGGAGGGCGTCGACCTCATCGAGATCTCCGGTGGCACCTACGAGAGTCCCGCGCTGTTCGGCGAGGTCGACGGCCTCACCGACGCCGACCCCTCGTCGGGCCCCGCCACGCACAAGGAGGCGTACTTCGCCTCCTTCGCCCGGCGGGCCCGCACCCGGGCGGCCGGCGTGCCGCTCATGCTCACCGGCGGCATCCGCACCCGTGAGGCGATGGTCTCGCTGCTGGCCGACGGCGGGGTCGACGTCATCGGCCTGGGCCGCCCGCTGGCGATCGACCCCGACCTCACCGCCAAGCTGCTCGCCGGCGACCCCGGCCGCGAGCTGCCGCGCTACACCCTCCCGACCGTCGCCGGGCTGGCCGGGGAGTCGGAGTGGTACGAGACCCAGATCGCCCGGATGGGCGCCGGAGCCGAGCCCGACCCGGGACTGCACCCCGTCGTGGCCGCCGCCCGGTTCGTGGGCGGCGAGGCCGTGCGCGGGCTCGGCGGCCAGCGCCGCCGAGCCCGGTTGGTCGCCCGTCCCTGACGCCGGACCGGCTCAGACGAGCGCCGCGGCCACGCGGCGCTCGTCCAGCGGCCACGGCCGCCGGGCGCGACGGGCGCGCAGGAGGTCGCCCGCCGCGGCTGCGCGATCGGTGTGGCGCAGGCAGAAGAGCAGGGTCTCCTCCACGACCTCGCGCTGCGCGGCCGACCCGCCCAGGTCGGGGAGCGCGGGCAGGAGGGCCTGCAGCCGGAGGGCCGCGCCCGCGTGGTCGCCGCGGAGCAGGCGCTCGAAGCCGTCCACCAGGGCCGCCACCGTCGTCGACATCACCGGATCGGTGCTGGTGCGCACGTGGTCGCCCAGCTCGGCGAGGCCGGCGTCGTCGCCGGCGGCGAGCAGGCCCAGCGCCGCGTGGGCCGCGGTGAACGGGGTCGGCGGGTGCCGCAGCAGCTCGGCGTCGACGGCGGCCAGCACGGGCGCGACCGGCGGCACCGGGTCGCCGTCGACACCCCAGCACGCTCCCGTCGTCATCCGCCAGCGCCACAGCAGCGAGGCGGAGTCGACCAGGGCCCGCACCCCGGTGACCGTCGGCGGCGCGAGCTCGGTGTAGTAGCGGCGCCGCACCGCCTCGGTGTCACCCTCGGCGAGCTCGTGGAGCGCGGCGTGCCAGGAGAAGTGCGCCCGGTGGTTGGCCGACCGGCCGTTCTGGGCGATCCAGTGGTCCAGCCACACCCGCCCCTGCTCGTGCTGGCCGGTCTCGTAGAGCACGTGGGCCAGGGCGTGGGCGGCGTGGCCGGAGGCGGGCTCGCAGGCCAGGGCGCTCTCGGCGAGCAGGCCCGCCTCCTCGAAGCGGTCCTGGTCCTGGCGGGTGAAGGCGAGCAGCGAGAGGTACCACCAGTGGTCGCCGTAGGCCGGCGCGAGACCCTCGACCAGCTCCCACGCCTCGCGCCGCACGTCGGTGACCCCGGAGAAGGCGATGGTCGGCACCGCGGCCGAGACCGCCAGCACGTCGCGCGGATAGGCCGCGACGTGGCCCAGCAGCGCGGCGTCGCCGTGGGCGCGCGGGCCGTCCACCCGGGCCCGCACGACGGCGACGAGGCTGCGCTCGCGGTCGTCGCCGCGCGCCGTGACGGCCTGTTCGGCGGCCTCGAGGCTGCCGAGCACGTCGGTGGCCGCGCCGGACTCGTGGCCCAGCAGGGCGAGGGCGGCGTGGGCGAGGGCGAAGCCGGGGTCGAGGCGGGCGGCCTCGCGCAGCTGCTCCTCCGCCCCGTCCTGGAGTCGCATCACCCGCTCGAGACCGGCGTTGAAGGCCAGGGCGGCCTCGGCGGTGGCCGAGAGCGGCAGCCCCAGCGGGTCGCGCGGCCGGGCCACCGGGTGGTGGCCGCTGACGAGGCGACCGTCGGCGAGGCGGCGCGGGACCGGGGCGACGGCGTCGAGCACCGCGGTCGCGACGCCCAGCGCCTGGGCGCGGATCTCCGGTACCGCGGTGGACTCCCACAGCTCGCCGCGACGCAGGGCGCCCAGGGTCCACACCGGCACCCGCAGCCGTCCGGCGCTGTCGCGCAGCCGGCCCTCGACGGTGCACACGCCCATCCCCGCGGTGGCGGCGACGGCCAGGCTGCGCCCGTCCGCGCGGGTGCGGAGCAGGTCGTCCAGGAGCGGGTCGCCGACCTCCCGCACGTCGAGCCGCGGCCCGGTGCAGTTCACCACCCAGCCGACCTCGCGCACGTCGCCGTCGGAGAGGTGCACCCGCAGTCCGCCCCCGGCGAGCGGTGCGGCGTCGAGCACCCGGCCCGCCCCGAGGGTGAGGGTGCCGGTGGCCAGCAGGTCGTCCACGCGGCGGTGGCTGGTGGGGGACATCCGGTGGCGCAGCCGGTTCCAGCCGGCGGCGTCGTGGGCGAGGAAGCCCTTGCGCGACTCCTCGTCCAGCCGTTGCCACAGCGCGCTCAAGCGGAACCGCAGCCCGTCGACGGCGGCGCGCCAGTCGCCGCCGTCGGCCCGCGCCTGCTCCAGGTGCAGGTGCACGTGCCCGCGCAGGGAGTCCAGGTCGTGGCCCCAGTCGCTGACGTCGGGGATGACCGGCGGCAGCATGCTCGGCGCGTGGCGGTGGGGGAGTCGCCCGGATCGGCTCGTGGCATGGAGGGTGCGGTCGGGCCGGGCCTCGCGCAGCGTGGTGAGGGCGACGTCGACGGCGGTGAGGCCGGTGCCCACCAGCAGCACGTCGGCCGGGCCGGACCGGTCGCGCCGCACGACGTCGAGGGCGCCCGGGGCCCAGGGGTCGGGGACGAAGAAGGGGGACGCGCGCAGCGCGGCGGGCGCCCAGTCGGTCGCCGGGGCGGGCAGCCCGGTGCCGAGCACGACGGCGTCGCCGTGCAGTCGGGTGCCGTCGTCGAGGGTGACCACCGCACCGTCGGTCCCGGCGTCGGCGGGATCGAGCGCGACGGCGCGACGCGGGTGGTGGGTCAGGGTGATCTCGCCCGCGTGCTCGGCGAGCGCGCCGCGCAGCACCTCCTCGAGGTAGCGCGCCCACTCACGGCGCGGCACGAACTCGTAGGGGTGGGCGGTGGCGGGGCTGGTGCGACGCCGCCACGCGACGAAGTGGCCGGGGTCCTCCGGCAGTGCGCTCATGCCCGCGGCGGGCACGTTGAGCAGGTGGTCCTCCTCCCACGTGCCGAACGCGGTGCCGGTGCCGACCCGCGGGGCGGGATCGACGACCACCAGGTCGAGTCGGGTGGAGCGTCGGGCGGCGGTCCGCGCCAGGTGCAGGCAGGTGAGCGCGCCGGCCGCACCGGCGCCGATCACCACGATGGTGGGGCGTCCGATCGGTGCGCGCGGGTGGCCGGTGGACGGGCCGGTCGACGAGCCGGGGGTGGGGCCGGGGGTGGGGCCGGAGTGGGGGCTGGACGTCACGGGGTCTCCTTCGATCCGAGAATCGGACGAAGTGTATCGACCTGATCTGATTTAGATGGAATGGCCGGACGCCCGGCGCGTCACTCCGGCGCCCCGGGGTGGGAGCTCAGACCTCGTGCACGAACTGGTCGCGGTCGAAGCGGACCTGCGGCCAGAAGACGCCGTCGGGGGCGCGCTCGCCGGCGCCGATCACCATGATCGGCACGGCGGCGGCGTCGAGGTCGAGCAGTCGTGCCACCCGCGCCTCGTCGAAGCCCTCCATCATGCAGCTGTCGAAGCCGTGGGCCCGCAGGGCGAGCACGAGGTTCTCGCAGGCCAGCGCGGTGGACTTCGCCGCCCACAGCCGCAGGTCGGCGCGGGTGAACGGCCCGCGCGGCATGGGCCGCACGAGCCCGACCGCACCGTAGGCGAGGCGCTTGACCCGGCCGGCGAGGTCGAGCGGCCCGGGCGCGTAGTGCCACGGGATGAGCCGGTAGTACCGGGTGACCAGCGGGTTGCGGTCGGCCAGCGGCCACTCCCGCAGCATCTGGGCGGCGTGCGGCCGGATCCGGTCGGTGCGCGCGACGCACACGATCAGCTCGGCGGCCGTGCTGGCGGCCAGCTGGCCCAGGCAGGCCGTCACGAGGGCCCGCTTGGTCTCCGGCGTGCGGACGACGTAGAACTCCCACGGCTGCAGGCCTGAGGAGTTGGGCGCGAGCATCGCCAGGTCGAGGCACTCCTGCAGCACCTCGGGCGGGATCGGGCGGTCGGTGAAGCGCCGCACCGAGCGCCGCCCGCGCACGACCTCGCGGAACGCCTCGAGTCCCGCCTCGTCGACGTCGACGGCGGGCTCGTGATAGCGCCGCTTGCCGTCGATCTCGATCATCGCCTGCTGGTCGGCCTGCTGGTCGGCCTGCTGGTCGGTCGGCTGGGTTGGGGCGGTCACCGGGTCTCCTCGGGGTCGGGGTGGGGCTCGGGGGTGGGGCTCGGGGGGTGGGATGTGGGCCGGGACACGACGCGGTGCCCTCCGGTCCAGCATGCCCACGACCCGTGGGCGCGGGCGGACTAGGTTCGATCCATGGTCACCGACGACGCCGCCACGCCCACCACCACGACCCGCATCGTGCTCGCCGCCCGCCCCGTCGGGGAGCCGCAGGACTCCGACTTCCGGCTCGAGCAGGCCGACCTCCCGGCGCTCGCCGAGGGTCAGGTCCTGCTCCGCACGCGGTACCTGTCCCTGGACCCCTACATGCGCGGCCGGATGAGCGAGGCGAAGTCCTACGCCGCGCCGGTCCCGCTGGGCGGGGTGATGGTGGGCGCGACGGTGGCCGAGGTCGTGGCCTCGCGCAGCGACCGCCGCGCGGTCGGCGACCTCGTCCTGGCCTACAGCGGCTGGCAGAGCCACGACGTCGTCGACGCCCGCGCCACCCGCGTCCTGGACCCCGCGGTCTGGGACGGACTCTCCCCGTCCCTGGCCCTGGGCGTGCTCGGCATGCCGGGCTTCACCGCCTACGCCGGACTGCTGGAGATCGGCCGCCCGGCCGAGGGCGAGACGGTCGTGGTGGCTGCCGCCACCGGACCGGTCGGATCGGCGGTGGGCCAGATCGCGCGGCTGCGCGGAGCCCGTGCCGTGGGCATCGCGGGCGGCCCGGAGAAGGCCGCCGCGCTCACTCAGGAGTTCGGCTTCGACGTCGGCCTGGACCACCGGGCGCCCGACTTCGTCGAGCAGCTCGCGGCCGCGACGCCTGACGGGGTCGACGTCTACTTCGAGAACGTGGGGGGCCCGGTGACCGAGGCCGTCACCCGCCGTCTGAACACCTACGCCCGGATCCCCGTGTGCGGTCTGATCGCCGACTACAACGCCACCGAGGCCCCGGCGGGCCCCGACCGGCTGCCCGGCTTCATGCGCCGGGTCCTCACGCAGTCCCTGACGGTGCGGGGCTTCATCCAGTCCGAGTTCGAGCCGACCCACCGCGAGGCCTTCGAGCGCGACATGACCGCATGGGTCCGGGAGGGGCGCGTGCGCTTCCGCGAGGACGTCGTCACCGGGCTCGAGCAGGCCCCCGAGGCGTTCCGGGGCCTGCTGCGCGGCGCCAACTTCGGCAAGCTCGTCATCGCCGTGTGAGTCGGGCCCCAGGAGTCCGGCGCCGCCGGGCTGCCGGGCGGTCCCCTCACCCCTCACTGTGAGGGGGCCGGCGCCCGGCGCGCCTAGGGTGGAGGACATGTCTGAGACCAACCCGCGTCAGAACGTCACCTTCCCGAGCAACGGCCACCAGGCCCACGGCTACCTCGCGGTGCCGGCCGGCGGCAGCGGCCCCGGCGTCGTCGTCGTCCAGGAGTGGTGGGGTCTGGACGACCACATCGCCGACGTCTGCGACCGGCTCGCCGGGGAGGGCTGCGTGGCCCTGGCCCCCGACCTCTACGGCGGGCGCGTGGCGCACGACTCCGACCAGGCCGGGGAGTTCATGATGAGCCTGCCGGTGGAGCAGGCCGCCAAGGACCTCAGCGGCGCGGTGGACTTCCTGCTGGGCCACGACGCCGTCACCTCCTCGACCGTGGGCACGGTCGGGTTCTGCATGGGTGGCGGCTTCGTGCTGCTGCTCGCCGTGGAGGCGGGGGAGAAGGTCTCCGCCGCCGTGCCGTTCTACGGTGTCGGGCCCGCGGTGCCGCAGGCCTACGCCGGCCTCACCGCCGCCGTGCAGGGCCACTACGCCGAGCAGGACGGCTTCTACCCGGTCGAGCAGGCCCACGCCCAGGAGGCGCAGATCCGCGCGGAGTCGGGGGCGGAGGTCGAGTTCTTCTACTACCCGGCCGGCCACGCCTTCCACAACGACGAGGACAAGGCCGGCAACTACGACGCCGGCTGCGCCGCGCAGGCCTGGGACCGCACGGTCGGCTTCCTCAAGGCCCGCGTGTCCTGATCCGGGCGAGCGCGCGGGGGCCCGGCCGTGGGCCGCCTCACAGTCGGCCCGTTTCGGCCGCCCCCGCGCCTCGCACGTACGGTGGGGAGCTCGTGCGCCCGCCGGACCGGAGAGCATCGGCGGGGGCGAGGACGATCCCCTAGGAGGCTCTCGGGTGAGACTCACCTCGATTCCCGCCGCGGCGCTGACCGTCGGCCTGACCCTCACGGCCACCGCCACGGTGGCGCCCGCGGCCGTGCCCCGTGACGACACCGGCCACGAGCGCAGCGCGTCGGCCCCGGCCCCGCGCGAGGCGGCCCGACCGCGCATCCCGCGGCCCCCGATGATGCTCGGCCCCGGAGACGCCGGCGTGTCCGACATCGGCGGACAGGCGCAGGTCCGCAAGTCCCGCTCGGGCTACATCTACATCTCCGGCCAGCAGAGCAACCACCTGCGCGTGGTCTACATCGAGAAGCGCGACGCCCTGCGGTTCCGCGACACCCGCACCCCTCGGGTGCGCCCGCTGCCGAAGGGCTGCGAGAAGGAGAAGGTGGCGCGCGGGATCTCGGTGGTGTGCGCGGTCCCGCGCCGCTTCGAGGGCCGCCGTTCCTACGTGCAGGTCTGGCCGCGCCTCGGTGACGACTACGTGGACGGCCGCGACCTGCCCGGCCGGTTCCGGCTCTGGGTCCTCGCCGACCGCGGCGACGACGTCGTCTACGGCGGCGACGGCGCCGACTTCGTCAACGGGGCCAAGGACGACGACCGCCTCTACGGCGGGCGCGGGAACGACTTCCTGCGCTCGGGTCCCGGCGCCGACCGGGTCGTCGGTGGCGCCGGTCGCGACCGCATCGGCCGCTCCTGATCCGCCTCCGACCGCACTCGACGGCCCCTCGCAGACGCTGCGCGGGGGCCGTCGTGCGACACGCGGGAGCAAGTTTCAACTTCGGGGTGTCGCGAAACGCGGTCATCTGCGCATAATTAGAACGCGTTCTAGTTTATCCCGAGGAGGACCCGTGGCGATCGACGTCATGCAGCAGGTGGAGGAGCGTGCCGAGGAACTGGCCGCGCTCGGCCCCGTCAACGAGAAGCTCGGTCGGCTCGACGACCGCGCCGCCAAGCTGATGCGCGACGCCGGGGTGATGCGGCTGCTCCAGCCCGCCACCCACGGCGGGTACGAGGTGCACCCGCGCGAGTGGGCCGAGGTCACGATGCGGCTCGCGCAGCTCGACGGCGCCACGGGCTGGCTCTCCGGCATCGTCGGCGTGCACCCGTGGGAGATGGCCTTCGTCGACCCCCGTGCCCAGGACGAGGTGTGGGGCCAGGACCAGGACGTCTGGATCGGCTCCCCGTACGCGCCGATGGGCGTGCTCAAGCCGGTCGACGGCGGGTATGAGTTCTCCGGCCGCTGGCAGTTCTCCTCCGGGACCGACCACTGCCAGTGGCTGTTCCTGGGCGCGCTGCTCGGCGACAAGGACGGCGTCCCGCTGCTCGACCCGCCGCAGCTGATCCACGTGCTGATCCCGCGCAGCGACTACACGATCGTCGAGGACTCCTGGGACGTCGTGGGCCTCAAGGGCACCGGCAGCAAGGACATCATCGTCGAGAAGGCGCTGATCCCGGAGTACCGCACGGTCACCTACACCTCCCTGGTGGACGGCTCGGCCTGGCGCGACCGCGGCCTGGAGAACCCCACGTTCCAGATGCCGTTCTCCTCGATCTTCCCCCTCGGCATCACCTCGGCGGTGATCGGCATCTGCGAGGGCGCCCTGGCGCACCACCTGAACTACCAGCGCAGCCGGGTGCAGATCACCGGCCGCAAGGTCAAGGACGACCCCTACGTCATGAACGCGATCTCCGAGGCGGCGGCCGAGATCCACGCCTCGCGGATCACGCTGCTCGACGGCGTGTCGCGGGTCTACGACGGCGTCGCGGCCGGCAAGGAGTACGAGTTCAAGGAGCGCGCTCTGGGCCGCCGCAACCAGGTCGCGGCCTCGTGGCGGGCCGTGCGCGCGTTGGACGAGATCGTGGCCCGCTCCGGCGGCAACGGCATGCGCATGGACCACCCGCTCCAGCGGTTCTGGCGCGACGCGCACATGGGGCTGACCCACGCGATCAACGTGCCCGGGCTGGTCAACCACGCCGCGGCGCTGTCGATGATCGACGTCGAGGCCCCCGGCTACATGCGCCCGATGATCTGACGCACCACCCCTGCCACGCACGACGGCCCGGCCCCCTCGCGGGGGCCGGGCCGTCGGCGTCCGGTCAGCGGTAGTCGTCGGCGCAGAGGAACTCGGAGTCGACCACGGCCGGCAGGGCGTCGTAGTAGTCGAACTCGTCGTTGAACGCCGCGATCGTCACCGTGCGGGTGCCGAGCGGGAACGCGGCCGCCTCGGGCTGGTCGGAGTCGTTGGTGAGCTCGACGTCGACCTCGGTGGACTCACCCACCGAGACGGTGAACCGGATCGTGGCGGGGTTCTCGGCGTCGGCCTGCAGCACCGGGGTGCCGCGGAAGGCCAGGCAGGCGCGGGTGTCGTAGTCGGTGGACCACTCCAGGTCCTCCACGGTGGCGTTCCAGCCCCGGCGCCCGGTGCCGTCGCCGAAGACCCCGTCGGCCACCCGCGCGGGACGCGCCTCGACCTTCGGGAGCAGCTCGCTGGGCACCCACCCGAACACCCGGATCGTGACGATGCTGCTCGTGCCGAGCACGCGGCCCCGGTTCTCGAACCGGGCGCGGTAGCGGGTGGTCCCGATCTCCGCGGCGGTGAGCGGCAGCACGACCTGCCCGCTGCGCCCCACGGCACGCGTGGCGACGGTGACCCAGCGCCCCTGACGGGCGGCCTGGAACAGCACCCGGGTGACCCCGGCCGGCGGGCGCACCCGCAGCGTCGTGCGGTCCCCGACCTCCAGCTGCGAGGCCGAGGCGGTGAGGGGCACCGTGGCGCGCGCGGAGCCGACGGGGCCCACGGGGCGTGCCGGCGCGACGGCGTCGGAGGGGAGCGGGGTGAGCAGCGGTGCGACCGCGACGACGGGCAGCAGCAGCGGCAGGGACGCCCAGCGGGCGCGGCGGTGGGAGGGAGCCATGGCCGGATGGTAGCGGCGCCGGCCCCGGGGGAGTGACGTGTGCCACCGCGCGTGCGTGCACGCGGGCCCTCCCGGGTGTGGCCGTGGCGCCGTCTTGGGCCCCTCCGTCGCCCGCCGCTAGGTTGTGCCCCCGACGAGCGCAGTGCTGCGGTGGGGGAGGAGGACCGGCATGGACACGGAGCGCATCGCGCCCGGGTGGTACGCCGATCCCCGCTCCCGCGACGACGAACGGTTCTGGGACGGCGACGCCTGGACGGCCTACACCCGCCCCGGCTACCAGATGACGCCCTTCCCCGGCCGTGCCCCCGCGCCGCCGCGCCCCGCCCGCTCCCGGCGGCGGTGGCCGGTGCTGGTGCTCGCCGTCGTGCTGCTCGCGGGCGCCGGCACCGCCGTCGTGGTGGGCGACCTCGTGCCCGGCACCTCCGAGGCGCCGGTGGCGGGCCCGACCGACGAGCCCGCACCGACCACGCCCGCCGCGACGCCGTCCGAGACCCCGACCGGGGAGCCCACCGAGGAGCCCACCGGGGAACCGACCGGGGAGCCGGGCCTGGCCGACCCCGCGTCCTGGGCCCGGGTCAAGGAGATCCGCAAGCGCCTGGTCGAGGCCGGCCTGCCGGCGCGCCGGCCGGTCGATGAGACCGTGCTGCGCTGCGACGCCGAGAGCGGGGTGCGCGGCTGCCGGGCCTGGATGACCACCCTGGACGTCGCGATCATCGCCTTCGACGGCAAGGGTGCGCTCAAGGACTACCTGGCGCTCGACGAGCGCGCCTTCCGCGGGGGCGACGGGATCGTGCTGGTGCTGCCCGCCGCCGCCACCGGGCGCGAGGAGCGCACCTACCGCGACGCCGCGCTCGGGCGCTGACCCACGGCCGCCGCCGGGTCGGCGAGGTGCCCGGATGAGAGATGGGCCACGTCGCCGGTCGGGTCGTGCTCGTCGCCGCCGCTGCGTCGGGGGCGGATCGCTACCCTGGAGGGGGTCGCCGCACGTGGCGACCGCCGCCAGCCCCGCAGGGAGAGACCGTGACGACGCCGTCCACCGCCGGCCGCGCACTGCGCGCGGTGGTCGTGGGCACGGTGTGCGGCGGCGGGGCGATGGTCGCCCACGGCCTGGCCGGCGGCTCCGCGATGCCCCCGACGCTGTTGCTCGTGCTGCCGGTCTCGATCCTCATCGCCGCCGCACTGCTGCGGCGACGACCCGGCCCGCTGCCGCTGGCCGCCACCGCCCTGCTGGCCCAGCTCGCCTGGCACTGCCTGTGGCTGAGCCTCGGGGCCGGGGCGCCCGACGTCGCCGGCGGCGAGCACGCCGTGCACGGCGGCACGGCGCCCGCCATGCTCACCGCCCACCTGCTCGTCGCGCTGCTGTGCACCGCCCTGGGCTGCGGCGTCGAGCGCGCGCTGCTGCGGGTGCTGGCGCGGCGGGTCGACGACGTCCTGACGCGCATGGTCGCGATCTGGGCCGCCCACGGCCCGCGGGTGCCTGCGCGTCGTGTCGTGCCGGTCGCCGCGGCCGGGGGCGCGGGTCCACGACGGCTCGGCAGGGAGACGCGTCGCGACCGGGCCCCGCCCGGACCGCCGCTCCGCCTCGTCGTCCTCACCGGCTGACTCCACGCCCGCTCCGTTCGGGCGGGGGCGGTCGTTCCTACCCTGCGCCCACGGGCGCACCCCGATGGAGATCCGCATGAACATCCGCACCACCCGATCCCGCGCGCTGCTCGGCGCCGCTCCGGCCGCCCTGGTCCTCGCCCTCGGGCTCACCGCCTGCGGCGAGGCCGACACCACCGACGCCACCGGCACGACCAGCACCACTGACGCCGCCGCCTCCGACGCACCGACGTCGGCACCCGCAGCGGCCGTCCAGCTCACGGACGCCTACGTCAAGGCGACCACCGGCGGCATGACCGCCGCCTTCGGCACGCTCGTCAACACCGGCGACCGCGACCTCAGCGTCGTCTCCGCGACGTCGTCGGTGGCCGGACTCGTCGAGCTCCACGAGGTCGTGGCCGCCGCCGACGGCTCGATGGCGATGCAGCCCAAGGAGGGCGGCTTCGTGATCCCGGCCGGCGGCACGCACGAGCTCAGCCCCGGCGGCGACCACGTGATGTTGATGGACCTCACCGGCCCGCTGGAGCCCGGCACGAGCGTGACCGTCGTGCTCACCCTCGACGACGGTTCGACCCTCGAGGTCTCCGCGCCCGTGAAGGAGATCGCCGGCGGCGACGAGACCTACCAGGGCGGTGACATGACCGGCATGGACGGCATGGACGGCATGGACGGCATGGAGATGCCGTCGGAGGACGCGGGCTCGTGACCGTCTCCCGTCGCCGCATGCTCCAGGGCGGCGCCGCCGTCGGGGGCGGCGCGGGACTGGGCTGGTCCGGCGGAGCGGCCGCCGCGCTGGTGGGGGAGCGCTCCTCCGCCGGCGCGGCGACCCCGGCCGCGCCGGTACGGGTCGCGCCCCCACCCGGGGCCGAGGTGGTGCCGTTCCACGGTGCCCACCAGGCGGGGGTCGCCACCGAGCCGCAGGCGTTCGCGGTGTTCCTCGGGCTCGACCTGCGCGCGGCGTCGGAGGATCCCGGCGCCGCACGCGAGCAGCTGGTGCGGCTGCTGCGGCTGCTCACCGACGACGCCGTCCGGCTCACCGCGGGCCGTCCGGCGCTGGGTGACACCGAGCCGGAGCTCGCGGTCCTGCCGGCCCGCCTGACCGTCACGATCGGCCTCGGTCCCCGGGTCCTCACCGAGCTCACCCGGACCCGGGTGCCCCTGCGCCCGCTGCCCGCGTTCTCCATCGATCGGCTGGAGGACCGCTGGGGCCAGACCGACCTGCTGATCCAGCTCGGCTGCGACGATCCGCTCACCCTGGCGCACGCCCGCCGGATGCTCCTCAAGGACGCCGCCGCCTTCGCCCGTCTCCGGTGGGCGCAGGAGGGCTTCCGCCGCGCCCGCGGCACCGAGGCGCCCGGGACCACGATGCGCAACGTGCTCGGGCAGGTCGACGGCACGGCCAACCCGAACCCGGCCGACGGCGACTTCGCCGACCTGCTGTGGGCGACCGCACAGGACCCCGGTGGCCCGGCGTTCGCCGGCGGCACGTTCTGCGTCCTGCGCCGGATCCGTGCCGAGCTCGTCACGTGGGACGCCGTCGGGCGCGCGGGCAAGGAGTTCGCGGTGGGCCGCCGCCTGGACACCGGGGCACCGCTCACCGGGGAGCGTGAGACCGACCCGCTCGACCTCGCCGCCGTCGACGCCCTGGGCCTGCCGGTCATCGATGCCGGTGCCCACGTGCGCCGGGCCCGCAGCGACGACCCACGACAGCGCTTCCTGCGCCGTCCCTACAACTACGTGACCTCCGACCCGTCCGCCCCGGACGGCCAGGAGGCCGGACTGCTGTTCGCCGCCTACGCTCGTGACGTGGAGCGACAGTTCGTCCCGATCCAGCAGCGCCTCGCCGAGCTGGACCGACTCAACCAGTGGGTGACCCCCGTCGGGTCGGCCGTGTACGCGATCCCCCCGGGGCTCGCGGCGCCGTCGTCCGATCCCGGTGCGGCCGCCTCCGACCCGACCGTCGACTTCCTGGGCCGCACGCTGTTCGCGTGAGCCCGACTGAGAGGAACCACCATGGCTTCGAAGAACTCCCGCGAGGAGCGTCGCGCCGCCGCGGCCGCCGCCCTGCGCGCCCAGCAGCGTCGTGAGAAGCGCCGCACCTACCTCATCCAGGCCGCGGTCGGTCTCGTGGCCGTCGGCATCGTGGCTGCGGCCGCGGTCACGATGCTCAACAACCGCGACCAGCGCGAGGCCGCCGCGGCCGGTCAGGGCGCCGCGCCGGCGCAGGTCGACGCCGACGGCGCGTTCGTCGTCGGTGAGGACGACGCACCGGTGACGATCCAGATCGTGGAGGACTTCCAGTGCCCGGTGTGCCGGCAGTTCGAGGAGATCAGCGGAGCACTGATCGACTCCTACATCGCCGACGGCACGGCGCAGGTGCAGTACCGCACGATCGCGTTCCTCGACCGTGCCTCGACCACCCGCTACTCCACGCGCGCACTCAACGCCTCGGCGTGCGTGATGGACTCGGGTGAGGAGGTGTGGCGCGAGTTCCACCGCCAGCTCTTCGCCCAGCAGCCGGCCGAGGGCACTGCCGGCCTCCCGGACGACGACCTGGTCGACATCGCCGAGCAGGCCGGCGCCACCGACGTCGGCGACTGCATCCGCGACGAGACCTACACCGGCTGGACCGTGCGCACCACCGATGCGGCGGGCCAGGACGGGATCAACGCGACGCCGACCGTGTTCGTGGACGGTCAGCAGCTGCCCGACTTCGCCCCGGAGACCATCCGCGCGGCCGTCGAGAAGGCCCAGGCCTCGTGAGCACCGACGTCGACCCTCGCGCGGCGGGCGCCGGGGAGGACCTCGACCTCGAGGAGCTCGCCGGCGACCTCCCCGCCGAGGACGTCCCGAGCCGGCTGACCGGGGTGCTGTTCGCGGTGCTCGGCACGATCGGGCTCGCCGCGGCCTTCACCCTCGCGGTCGACAAGTACAAGATCCTGGAGAACCCGAGCTACCGGCCCTCCTGCGACCTCAACCCCGTGCTGGCCTGCGGCTCGGTCATGGTCACCGACCAGGCCTCGGTGTTCGGGTTCCCGAACCCGCTGATCGGCGTCCTGGCCTTCGGTGTGGTGATCACCCTCGGTGTCCTCGTGGCCGCCGGGGTGCGCCTGCCCACCTGGGTGCTGGCGGGCCAGACCCTCGGCGCGGCGGGCGGGGTGGTGTTCGTGCACTGGCTGGCCTTCCAGAGCCTCTACGACATCAACGCCCTGTGCCCGTGGTGCATGGTCGTGTGGTCGGTCACGTTGCCCTTCGCGGTGTGGTCGGGGGCCACGCTGTGGCGCAGAGTGGCACCGACGTCGCGGGCTGCGGCGCTGGTCTGGGACCTGCGGTTCCTGATCGTGCTCGCCTGGTACCTCGTGTTCGCCGTCGCCATCCTCGAGCGTTTCTGGGACTACTGGAGCACCCTGCTGTGACCATCACCGTGAGAACCGATGTGACCACCGATCGAGCCCGCCCGTGGCGGGTCGCCGCGCGCCTCGGGGCTGCGACGGTCCTGCTCGTGCTCGGCACCCTCACCCTGCTGCCGGCGCTCCCGGCCCAGGCCCACGCCGCGCTCGCCTCCAGCGACCCCGCCGCCGGCGCCGTGCTCAAGACCGCTCCCTCCCAGGTGACGCTGACCTTCACCGAGGACCTCCAGGAGCCGGTGTTCGTCGTCGTCACGGCCCCCGACGGCCGCGACGTGGCCACCGGGGAGCCATCCGTGGACGGTGCGGTCGTGCGGCAGCTGCTGGGCGCGACCGCGGCCGGGAGCTACCAGATCGCCTACCGGGTGGTCTCGGTGGACGGGCACCCCGTGACCGGCCAGATCGGGTTCGAGGTGGCCACCTCCACCGAGGTCCGCGAGACCCCCGACGCGGACCCGAGCGACAACCCGACCGAGACCCCGGCCGACAGTCCGACCGAGACGCCGGCGGACAGCCCGGCCGACTCCCCGGCCGACTCTCCGGCCGACTCCCCGGCCGAGACGCCCGCGCAGGCCGCGGACGCCGACGGCTTCTGGGACGGCTACGCCCCGCAGGCCGCCGTCGGGATCGGTCTCATCGCCGTCGCCGGTGCCCTGCTCCTGCTCTCCCGGAGGTCCCGCCCGTGACCGAACCCACGACCACGACCACGACCGTGACGCGTCCGGCGGCGAGTGCCGCCGCGTCGTCGCGCCGGCCACCGCTGCCGCTGGTGCTCCCGGCGGCGGCGGCGCTCGGGATGCTGGTCGTGGCCCTGGTCGTGGGTGGGGGCGCCCCGACGCCGCCGCCGGTGGCGGGCATCCCCGACCCCGGCCCGCTGACGGGCTGGGGACTGCCGATCGCCCGCGTGCTGTCCGACCTGGCCGCGATCGGCGTCGTCGCCGGTCTCCTGGTGCCGCTGCTCACCATGACGGCCGTCGGCGACGAGGTCCGCGGTCGCCCGTACCGCGCGCTGCGCTCGGTGCGGCCGTTCGCGCTGCTGTGGGCCCTGGCGTCGCTGGCGCAGACGGTCTTCATCGTCTCGGACCTGTTCGCCATCCCGGTGTGGGACCTCTCCTTCGGGCTCGCCCGCGACATCGCCTGGCAGGCCGACCAGGGTCGGGCGCTGCTGCTGCAGATCGTGCTCGCCGTCGTCGTCGCGGTGGCCAGCCGGTTCGCGCTCACCGGCCGGGAGGTGCTGTGGCTGCTGGTGGTGACCGCGGTGGCGATCACGCCGCCCGTGTTCACCGGGCACGCCGCCGCGGCGGGCTCGCACGACCTCGCGATCCTGTCCCTGCTGGTGCACCTGGGCGCGGTGTCGCTGTGGGTCGGAGGCCTGCTGGCCCTCGGCTGGCAGCTCGTCGACCGCCCCGAGCGCCGGGTGCTCGCGCTGCGGCGCTTCGCCCCGCTCGCCACGGCCGCGTTCGTCGCGACCGCGGCCAGCGGTGCCGCCAACGCCGTGGCGCGCCTGACGACGCCCGAGGAGCTGGTCACCACCGACTACGGCCGGCTGGTGCTGGTCAAGGTCGCGCTGCTGACCGCCCTCGGGCTGCTCGGGCTGCGGCTGCGGGCGGTCGCCCCCGCCCGCGCGGTCCGGGGCGAGTCGTGGTTCGCCCGCGTGGCCCTGGGCGAGCTGACCCTCATGGCCACCGCGGTCGGGCTGGGCGTCGCGCTGTCGCGCACCCCCACGCCCGTGGGGCAGCCCTACATCACCCCCGCCGAGAGCCTGCTCGGCGGCCCGCTCCCGCCCACCCCCACGCTGGCCCGACTGCTCACCGAGGTGCGCTGGTCCGGCGTCGCGCTGCTGGTCTGCGTGGGCGGCGGCCTGCTGTACGCCGTCGGGGTCCGCACGCTGCGCCGTCGGGGCGAGGCGTGGCCGTGGGGGCGCAGCGTGTCCTTCGCGATCGGGTTGCTGCTCGTCGCCTACGCCACCGCGGGCGGCCTCGGTGTCTACGGGCACGTGCTGTTCAGCGTCCACATGGTCAGCCACATGGTGCTCTCGATGCTGGCGCCGCTGTTCCTGGTGCTCGGCGCGCCGATCGTGCTCGCCCTGCGCGCGCTCCCGGGTGCCGACGTTCCGGGCGGCACGGGTCCCCGCCAGCTGCTGGCCGGTGTGCTGAACTCCCGGCCCGCGCACGTCCTGGCGAATCCCGCGATCGTCGTGCTGCTCTTCGTGGGCAGCCTCTACGCCGTCTACCTCACCGGGTTCTACGACTCCCTCATGCAGTCCCACCTCGGCCACGCCCTGATGGAGCTGCACTTCCTGCTCGCGGGCCTGCTCTACTACGAGGTCCTGGTCGGATCGGCCCCGCTGCGCCGCCTGCCCCACCTCGGCCGGCTGCTCATGGTGCTGCTCACCATGCCCTTCCACGCCTTCTTCGCACTCGCGGTGATGAACGGCAGCGAGGTGATCGGCTCCACCTACTACCGGCTGCTCGACCGGCCCTACTCCGCCGATCTGCTCGAGGACCAGAACCTCGGCGGCTCCATCACCTGGGCGATGAGCGAGCTGCCCCTGGTCGTGCTGGTCGTGGTGCTGCTGCTCCAGTGGTGGCGCGCCGACTCCCGCGACGCCGCCCGCTACGACCGGGCCGCCGACCGCGACGACGACGCCGCCCTCGCGGCGTACAACGCCCGCCTGCAGACCCTGGGCGCGGCGCGCGAGCGCGCGGAGGCGCAGCGCGGCAGCGTCACGACGGCCGCGGTCGACACGCCCGACCCGGAGTCCTGAGCACGCCGCCACCCGCACCGGGTCGGGAGGGTACGGTGGTCGGCGGGCCCGATCACCGTCGTCGGTCCCACCCGCACCACCCGGCCCACCCGACCCGTCACCCGAGGAGCCCCGCGCGTGTCGTCCGCCCCCAGCACCACCGACGCCGCGACGGCCGGGACCACCGGGCCCCGCTCCACCCGCCAGAAGCGGGCGGTCGACGAGGTCCTGGCCCGCGCGGTCGGGTTCCTCACCGCCCAGGAGCTGCACGCGGTGCTGCGCGACGAGGGCCAGCAGGTCGGCCTCGCCACGGTCTACCGCATCCTGCAGGGCGCGGCGGAGGCCGGGCTCGTCGACGTCGTGAAGACCGAGGCCGGCGAGGCCGCGTACCGGCGGTGCCGGACCGAGCACCACCACCACCACCTGCTGTGCCGCTCGTGCGGTCGCAGCGTGGAGATCGAGGGTCCCGCGGTCGAGGACTGGGCCCACAGCGTCGCCCGCGAGCACGGTTTCGTGGAGGTGGCCCACACGGTCGAGCTGATCGGGCTGTGCCCCGACTGCGCGCGCGCCTGACGTCGGGCCGCGCGATGTCGTCCGGGCCGTCCGTGCGCGATCGGAGCGTCCGGGGTGCGCTGAGCGCCCTGGACGGCCGGTTGTCCCGCCTCACCTCGCGCCAGGTGCTCACGGCGCTCCTCGCGGCGCTCGCGGTGGTCGTGGCGCTGGTGGTCTCCTCCCGCGACGACGTGGTGCCGCCAGCCTCCACCGAGGAGGTCTGCCAGTCGCTGCAGGCCACCGCCGACGCGCGCGACGCCGTCCTCGTGGGGCAGCAGGGGGCCACGGTCGCCGCGGTGCGCAGCGCGGCGCGCCGCACCGCCGGGCTCGCCGAGCGGGCCACGCTCCCGGCCCAGATCGCGACCGGCGTCGGGGTGCTCACCGACCTGCTCCTCGCGCTGCCCGACGACGCCACCCCGGTGCAGCTGCAGCGAGCCCAGGCGCCGCAACGGCTCGACGAGCAACGGGCGCTGGGAGCGCTCGTGAGGTGGGTCCGGGACACCTGCTGACGCGCCGGGGCCGGATGTGTGAGGCTGGACCCGGGTCCTGACCGATACTGGGCCTCGTTCGCATCAGGCGTGTCGCCCGTGCGGTACCGGTCCGGCGGTGCCGCAGGAGCATCGCCGCAGGGGAGGGGATCCATGGCCATCACCGATCGGGGCGGGACGGCCGCCGCGCCCGGGCCACGGTTGCTCGGGCAGATGGAGCTCGTGGCGCTGACGCTGCTGGCCCTGCTGGTCGCCGGCCGGTGGATCGCGCCGCTGCTCGACGCGCCCGCCGTGTCCACCTGGGGCACGATCTTCGTGGCGATCGTGGTGCAGTCCACGCCGTTCCTGGTGGGCGGCGTGCTGCTCTCGGCGGCCATCTCGGCGCTGCTCAGCGAGCGCGTGCTGCAGCGGATCGTGCCGCGCAACCCCGTCCTGGCGGTGCCGGTGGCGGGCGTCGCCGGGGTCGGGCTGCCCGGCTGCGAGTGCGCGGCCGTGCCCGTCGCGGGCAGCCTCATGCGCCGCGGCGTCGCTCCTGCGGTCGCCCTGACGTTCCTGCTCGCCGCCCCGGCGGTGAACCCCGCGGTGCTCGTCTCGACCGCGGTCGCCTTCCCGGGCCGGCCCGAGATGGTCCTGGCCCGGTTCCTGGCCTCCCTGGCCACGGCGATCCTCGTGGGCTGGTGGTGCCTGGCCCGGGGGAGTCGGCTGCCGCTGGTCCGGCGTCCCGATCCCGAGCTGGGTCACCTCGGCGCCGGCACCCGGTTCGTCGCCACGGTGCGCCACGACTTCGTGCACGCCTCGGGCTTCCTGGTGCTGGGGGCGGTCCTCGCGGCCGCGGTGAACAGCTTCGTGCCCCGCTCGGTGCTCGACACCGTCGCCGGCCAGGCGGTGCTCGGGGTGCTCACCCTCGCCCTCTTCGCCTTCGTCGTCGCGCTGTGCTCGGAGTCGGATGCGTTCGTGGCCGCCAGCTTCACCGCCTTCTCCGACACCGCCAAGCTGGTGTTCCTGGTGGTGGGGCCCGCGATGGACATCAAGCTCGCGGCGATGGAGGCCGGCCAGTTCGGGACCGCCTTCGCCCGGCAGTTCGTGCCGGTCGTCCTGGGCACCGCCGTGCTGTGCGCGGTGGGCGTCGGGTGGTGGCTGCTGTGACCCGACAGACCCAGGGCCTGCTGCTGGCCTTCCTCGGCGCGGTGCTGGTGCGGCTCTCGATCACCGACGCCTACCTGCGCTACGTCACCCCCTGGATGAAGTGGCCGCTGCTGGTCAGCGGGCTGGTGTTGCTGGCCCTCGCCCTGGGCCCCGCCCTCGGCCTGAGCGGACGGGAGGGTCCCGCGGGGGACCACGGGGGCCATGCCCACCGGGTGCCGGTGGTCACCTGGCTGCTCGTGCTGCCCGGCCTCGTGACCTTCGTCGTGAGCCCGCCCGAGCTGGGTTCCTACCTCGCCGAACGGCGCTCCGGTGACACCGTCGCTGCCCCGCGGCCGGCGACCGTCGCCGACCTCGACGCCTCGCAGGGCCCGGTCAAGGTGGCGGTGAGCGAGTTCGTGTGGCGCGCCCAGGACGGCGGCTCCACCCTGGAGGGCCAGCCCGTGCGGCTCGTGGGCTTCGTGTCCTACGGCGACGCCGGGGCCTGGTACGTCACCCGGCTCACGATCGGCTGCTGTGCCGCCGACGCCCTGGCCTACCAGGTGCAGGTCGAGGGCGCCGAGCGCCCCGCGCGCGACCGCTGGGTGCAGGTGGACGGCGTGTACGCCACCGGGACCGGCACCGACCTCGCGACCGTGCCCGTCCTCGACGCCGAGACGGTCACCGAGGTCGAGGCCCCCGCACGCCAGTACGAGTGACCCGGTGCGAGTGACCCGGGACCCGACCCTGGGGTGAGGCGCCGCGCCGCGCCGTCTTCCACGATCGGGTCATGAGCACCCCCGAGCCCGCCCCGGGCGACCTGCAGCGTGTCGTGGACGACGTCGAGCAGGCGCTGCACGCCGACCCCGCCCTCGCCGCCGACGTGCGCGCGGTGCTGCGCCAGCTGGGCGCCCAGCCCTTCGACGTCGTCGGCGACCCGAACGCCTGACGAGCTCAGGGGGCGGCGGTCGTGACCAGGTAGGACACCGTCGTGCTCGTGGGCTGGCCGATGATGCTCACCGCGACCTGCCACTGCGGTCCCACCATCACCTCGCCCAGGGTCTCGCCGAAGTCGGTGCTGGACGTCGAGACGTACCCGGCGTCCTCGAGCAGGGCCACCGCCTCGTCGCGCACCGAGCGCGGGTCGGCGCCGGCGAGGTCGAGGTTGACGTTCCAGCCCGCGGAGCCGGTCGTGTCGGTGGTGGAGAGTCCACTGACCACCAGGCCGTCCACCAGAGGGATGTCGGCGGGGAAGTCGTCGGGGATCTCGGCGCCGGTCCCCGACTGCAGGGTGTTCCCCTGGCCGTCGTCGACGGTCACCCCGCCGGCGTCGAGGTCGACGTCCACCGACGCAGAGCCGCCGCCGGCGTCCTCCAGGGAGCGTTCGATCGCCTCCTCTGCGGCCCGTTCCGCCACGGCGTCGGCGCTGCAGCCACCGGTCGACAGGAGGATGCCCGCGAGGGCGGCGAGGGTGAGGCTGGTGACGGTGTCGCGTCGCATGGTCGGGACCGTAGGAGTCAGGTCGCCCGCCGTCGTGAGGAACCGATTACTCACCTCCGGCGATCTTGAATCATTCAAGAAAATCTGGTTGAGTCGCAGCATGTCCAGCGCCCCCGACCTCGCCGCCCTCGTGCGCGGCGCCGGGCTGCGCGTCACCCGACCGCGACTCGCGGTGCTGCAGGCGGTGCACGACCGACCGCACGCCGACACCGACGCCGTCATCGGCGCCACCCGCGACCTGCTCGGCGAGGTGTCCCACCAGGCCGTCTACGACGTGCTGCGCGCGCTCACCGGCGCCGGCCTGATCCGCCGGATCCAGCCGGCGGGCTCGGTGGCCCGCTACGAGGCGCGCGTCGGCGACAACCACCACCACGTGGTGTGCCGCGACTGCGGCGCGATCGCCGACGTCGACTGCGCGGTCGGGCACACCCCGTGCCTGGTCGCCTCCGAGGACCACGGCTTCGTCATCGACGAGGCCGAGGTCGTGTACTGGGGTCGCTGCACCGAGTGCCGCGACCTGACAGCCCCGACCGGCCCTGACCGGCCCTGACCGGCCCTGATCCCTCCGCACCACCACACCACTCAACGATCCCGAAAGGTTCCTCGTGTCTGACTCTCACGACGCCAAGGTCGGCGACATGAACACCGAGGACGGCGCTGCGCGCTGCCCCGTCATGCACACCGCGCCGCACCCGACCGCGGGCTCCGGCAACCGCGACTGGTGGCCCAACTCGCTGAACCTGAAGATCCTGCAGAAGAACCCCCCGGCCGTCGACCCGATGGACGAGGGCTTCCACTACGCCAGCGAGGTCGCCCAGCTCGACGTCGCGGCGCTCAAGGCCGACATCGTCGAGGTCATGCGGACCTCGCAGGACTGGTGGCCGGCGGACTTCGGTCACTACGGACCGTTCTTCATCCGGATGGCGTGGCACGCCGCCGGCACCTACCGCGTGCAGGACGGCCGCGGCGGCGCCGGTGCCGGCATGCAGCGCTTCGCCCCGCTCAACAGCTGGCCCGACAACGGCAACCTCGACAAGGCCCGCCGCCTGCTCTGGCCGGTCAAGGCCAAGTACGGCAAGCAGCTGAGCTGGGCCGACCTCATGGTCTACGCCAGCAACGTGGCGCTGGAGGACATGGGCTTCGAGACCTTCGGCTTCGCCTTCGGCCGCGCCGACGTGTGGGAGCCCGACGAGGACGTCTACTGGGGTCCCGAGCGCGAGTGGCTCGCCGACGAGCGCTACACCGGTGAGCGCGACCTGGAGAACCCGCTCGCCGCGGTGCAGAGGGGTCTGATCTACGTCAACCCCGACGGCCCCAACGGCCAGCCCGACCCGCTGGCCGCCGCCCGCGACATCCGCGAGACCTTCGGCCGGATGGCGATGAACGACGTCGAGACCGTCGCCCTCATCGCCGGTGGTCACACCTTCGGCAAGACCCACGGTGCCGGCGACCCCGACGCCCACGTCGGTCCCGAGCCCGAGGGCGCCCCGCTGGAGGCCATGGGCCTGGGCTGGCTGAGCAGCTTCGGCTCCGGCAAGGGCCGCGACGCCATCACCAGCGGCCTGGAGGTCACCTGGACCCAGCAGCCCACGCGCTGGACCAACCTGTACTTCGAGAACCTCTTCGCCTTCGAGTGGGAGCTCACCAAGAGCCCCGCCGGTGCGTGGCAGTGGCAGCCCAAGGACGGCGCCGGTGCGAACACCGTGCCCGACCCCGAGGACGGCACGCTCACCCGCACGCCCACGATGCTCACCACCGACCTCGCGCTGCGCTTCGACCCGGTCTACGAGCAGATCTCGCGCCGCTTCCTCGAGCACCCCGAGGAGTTCGCCGACGCCTTCGCCCGGGCCTGGTACAAGCTCACCCACCGCGACATGGGCCCGATCCAGCGCTACCTCGGCCCGCTGGTGCCGAGCGAGGAGCTGCTGTGGCAGGACCCGCTGCCGGCGGCGGACGTCGAGGTGATCGACGACGCCGACGTCGCCGCCCTGAAGCAGCAGGTCCTCGCCACCGGCCTCTCGGTCTCCGAGCTGGTCGCCACGGCGTGGGCCTCGGCCGCCTCCTTCCGGGGCAGCGACAAGCGCGGCGGCGCCAACGGTGCCCGCATCCGGCTGGAGCCGCAGAACAGCTGGACGGTCAACAACCCCGACCAGCTCGCCCGCGTGCTGCGCACCCTGGAGGGCGTGCAGGAGGCGTTCAACGGCGCCCAGTCCGGCGCCAAGCGCGTCTCGCTGGCCGACCTCATCGTCATCGGTGGTGCGGCGGCGGTGGAGCAGGCCGCCGCCGCCGGCGGCGTCAGCATCACCGTGCCGGTGACCCCCGGCCGGGTCGACGCCTCGCAGGAGCAGACCGACGTCGAGTCCTTCGCCTGGCTCGAGCCGATCGCCGACGGGTTCCGCAACTACGCGGCCAAGGGCACCAAGCTGCCCCTGGAGTACCACCTGGTCGACCGCGCGAACCTGCTCACCCTCACCGCGCCGGAGATGACGGTGCTCGTGGGCGGCCTGCGGGTGCTCGGTGCCAACTACGACGGCTCCGACACCGGTGTCCTCACCGACCGCGTGGGCACGCTGAGCAACGACTTCTTCCGCACGCTGCTCACCCACGGCACCACCTGGACGCCGACCGACGAGCAGGCGCTGGTCTTCGAGGGCCGCGACGGCTCGGGCGAGGTCGTGGCCACGGCCAGCCGCGTCGACCTGGTCTTCGGCTCCAACTCCCAGCTGCGGGCGCTGGCCGAGGTCTACGCCAGCGACGACGCCGGCGAGAAGTTCGTGCGCGACTTCGTCGGCGCGTGGACCAAGGTCATGGACCTGGACCGCTACGACGTGCGCGGCGCCTGACGCTCCTCACGGTTCCGCACGACGGGCCCGGCCCCACCCGCGAGGGAGGGGCCGGGCCCGTCCCGTTCCGGAGCCGGGACCGCCGGGGAGTCAGCCGCGGCGCACCCCGCCGTAGATGCCGCCCTTGACGATCCAGTCCTGCAGCGGCACGTCCACGGTCCAGGCGGGGAAGCGGAACCCGCGTCCGCCCGGTCCGTAGACCACGAGGCCGTCGGGCATCGGCCCCAGCACCGAACCCCAGCGGCGGCCCGGGGGTTCGTAGGCGCGCCCGGGGCGCCCCTGGAGGTGCGCCACCACGTTGCGCGCCAGCAGGCCGTCGGCGCGGTTGCGCGCCGAGCTGCGCAGCGGATCGGTGGCGGCCACGTCGCCGATCGCGAAGACGCCGTCCACCCCCGGCACCGCCAGGGTCGGGGACACCCGGACGAACCCGGCGTCGTCGAGCAGGTCGGCCGGCAGCCAGCCGGTGTTGGGCCGGACCCGGCCCACGGTCCACAGCACCACATCGGCCGCCACCGCGGCCTGCCCGGTGCTCCAGGCCACCGTGGCCGGTCCGAGGCGGCCGAGCGCGGCGTCGTCGGGCAGCATCGCCCGGTGGCCCGGGTGCACGCCGACCCCGGCCCGCTCCAGCCGCGTGCGGACGTCGTCCCAGACGCGGGGGTGGTGCTGCGGCAGGCCGCGCTCACCCGGGTGGTAGAGGTCGACCCGCAGGTGCGGGAGGGCGGTGGCGATCTGCGCCGCGCTGCTCACCGCCGCGGCCCCGCCTCCCACGACGACCACCGACGTCGCCTCCCGCAGCCGGCGGTGGGCGGCCGCGAGCGCGTCGTCGACCTCGGCCAGGGAGCGCGGCGTGGGGTCGCGCCAGAACCCGTTGCGCACCCCGGTGGCGACGACGAGCAGGTCGAAGCGCTCCCGGGGGCCACCCCCGTCGTGCGGATCGAGGACGACCTCGCGCGTGGTGAGGTCCAGGCCGGCCAGGCCCGCGTGCCGCAGGCGGACGCCGTCCAGGCCCCGGAAGCGGCCGTGGGCCAGCCGGTAGTGGCGCTGCCAGGTCTCGGGGCGGGCCAGGCGCAGGCCGAGCTCCTGGCCGCTCACCAGGCCCGGCACGGCGCTGACCCCGACGACGTCGAGGCCCGCGGCACGCAGCCGGCGCGCCACCAGCACCCCGGTGTCGCCGAGGCCGGCGACCACGACGCGGCCGCGCGGCCGCGCACGACTCACGCGAGCCCCGTCCCGGCGTCGCCGGCGCCACGCCGCGGGGGGCGGGGCAGGAACCGGGGCACGCGGGCGATCACCGCGGCGTACTCCGGTCGCCGCGCGAGGCTGCGCTCCTCCATCATCGGGATCGAGGCCCCGAGGAACATCGCCAGCATGGCGACGACGCCGACCAGGGACAGCAGCCCGGGCCAGAGGCTGGGCTCGGCGGCGAGACCCGCCACCGCCAGGGCGACCCAGAATCCGAGCTCGCCGACGTAGTTGGGGTGGCGCGACCAGCCCCACACGCCGCGGTCCATGACCTCGCCGGGGCGGTGGTCGGCCACGAACGCCCGCAGCTGGGCGTCGGCGACCGTCTCCAGCGTCACGGCCGCGACCCCGATCACCAGGGCGACGACGTCGAGCACGCCGAGCGGCCGGTCGCTGCGGGTGAGCAGGTAGACCGGCACCAGGCCGAGGAAGACCTGCAGGGTGGGGATGACGTGGATGGCGGCGAGGTCGATCCCGATCTCGGCGGCCCGGCGGCCGCCGGCGCGCTCGCGCAGGATCGGGTAGCGCCAGTCCTCGTGGTGCATGCCGGGGAAGCTGCGCGCCCAGTTGAGGGTGAGCCGGACCGCCCAGGCGAGCACGAGCAGGCCGACGAGCGCGATGCGCCCGTCGTCGGCGTCCGCGGGCGCCTCGAGCCACCAGGCCAGGAGGAGCAACGGGGGGGCCACGCTCCAGTAGGCGTCGGAGCAGCTGGAGTTGCCCCAGCGTCGTGACCCGGCGAAGACCACGAGGGTCGCCAGCAGGTCGGCGACGAGCGTGTCGAGCCACACGTGCGCGGTGTCGGGGCCGAGCAGCAGCCAGCCGGCGCCGACGGCGACGGCGAGGAGGTAGAGCCCGAGGATGCGGAGGAGCGATCCGGTCTTGGTCACGGCCTCACCGTAGAGGAGGCGGCGGCCTCCCGGGCCCCGGAATCGACACGTGTCGATTCCGCGGTCGCCCGCAGCGCCGGTCGAGGGGAGAGTTCTCAGGCGCCGGGGACGATGCGCAGGTCGCGCACCGCGCCGCCGTCGAGCACCGCCAGCGCCTCCTGGTAGGCGGGGCTGTCGTGGGCGGCGCGGGCCGCCTCCACCGAGTCGAACTCGATGACGACCGACCGCTCCAGGCGCCCGGACTCGTAGGCGACCTCCGCGACCCCGCGGGCGAGGAACCGGCCGCCGGCGGCGGTGATGGCCGGACCGGCCAGGGCGGCGTACGCGGCGACCTTCTCGGCGTCGCTGATCTCGAGGTAGGTGTTGATCCAGTAGGCGCTCACGGGACCAGCCTCGCAGAGCCCCTCAGCCGTGCCTCAGGCCGGGGGAGCACCATGGACCCCGTGAGCCTGTCCCGACCCGCCGCCGCGACCGCCGTCGGCGCCGACGCCGCGCCCCCGGTGGGCGGACGGCGTCGCACCCTGCTGCTGGTGGAGCTGACGATCGTGCTGGCGCTCTCGCTGGGGCGCTCGGGGATCTACGCCGCGGTCAACCTGCTCGAGGCCGCCACCGCCCCCGGGGCGCTGGCCGACCAGACCGCCTCGCTGCACCGCAGCTACGCCCCCGACCGGCCCTGGTTCGACCTCACCTACCAGGTGCTCTCGATCGTGTTCTCGCTCGTGCCGATCGCGCTCGCCGGCTACCTGCTGCACCTCTCCGGGGTGCACCTGCGGGCCGTGTGGGCCGGCGGCGCCGCGCGCTGGCGCGACGGCGCCGGACTCGACGTCGCCCGCGGGGCCCTGCTGGCCGCCGGCGTCGGGTCGGTCGGGCTGGCCTTCTACCTCCTCGTGCACGCGCTCGGGTTCAGCGCCACCGTGGTCGCCGACGGCCTGCTGGGTGACCACTGGTGGCACCTGCCGGTGCTCGTGCTCTCGGCCCTGGAGAACGCGCTGCTCGAGGAGTTCGTGGTGCTCGGCTACGTGCTCGTGCGCCTGCGCCAGGTGGGGCTGGGGGAGTGGGCCGCGCTCGCCGTCGCCGCGGTGCTGCGGGGCTCCTACCACCTCTACCAGGGCCTCGGCGGCTTCGTCGGCAACCTGGTGATGGGGCTGCTCTTCGGCTGGCTCTACCGCCGCTGGGGCCGCATCCTGCCGTTCGTCGTCGCCCACTGGCTGCTCGACATCGGGGCCTTCGTCGGCTACGCCCTGCTCGCCGGCAGGGTCGACTGGATCCCGACCTGAGCCGAGGGTCGGACCTCGTGGCTCGGGCTCAGCGCCCGGTGAAGACCGGGCGCCGCTTCTCGGTGCGGGCCACGGCCGCCTCACGCACGTCCTCGCTCGCCCAGCAGGCCGCGAACGACGCTGCCACGGCGTCGTCGTCGCCGCCGTTGAGGACCAGCTTGTTGTGCGCCAGGGAGAGCGGGGCCAGGGTCGCGATCTCGGCGGCCCAGGCGAGGGCGTCCTCGAGGGTGCCCGGGCGATCGACCAGGCCGTGGGCCAGCGCCTCGGTGCGGTCGACCTCCTCGGCCGCGAGCAGCAGGCGACGCGCCGGGCCGCCGCCGAGGATCGCGGCGAGCGTGCGGATGGTCCAGGCGTCCACGGCCATGCCGTTGCGCGGCGTCGGCACGGCGAAGCGGGCCCGCTCGTCGGCGACCCGCAGGTCGCAGGCCAGCGCCAGCTGCGTGCCGGCCCCGATGGCGGGGCCGTTGACCGCCGCCACGATCGGCACCGGCAGCCGGGTCAGCCCGTGCAGCATCCCGTACAGGGCGGTGAGGAACTCGTCGCCGTAGACGCCGTCGAGGTCGGCGCCGGCGCAGAAGGCGCTGCCGTCGCCGGTGATCACCAGCACCCGTGCCCCGGTGTCGACGGCGTCCTGCGCGGCCGCGGCCAGCTCGGTGCACAGGGCGGTGTTGAGCGCGTTGCGCCGGTCGGCGCGCCGCAGCGTGAGCAGTTCGACGTCGCCGTCGCGGCGTCGTCCGACCAGCCCGGTGGGCCCCGTCGGGCCCGTCGGCGCGGTCATCGGGCACCCGCCACGGCGTCGAAGAACGGGACGAACGCCGGGGTCATCATGGCGGTCAGCTCCGCTCCCAGGTGGATGTCGTCGTAGAAGGTGTTGACGCCGCCCACGCGGCCGCGACAGATCCGCGGGCCGCAGTACAGCGCCGAGGGGTCGATGAGCATCGGCGCACGCAGCGGCGCGACCAGGTTCGTGCGCACCCAGGCCCGGGTGTTCTGCTCGCGGTACATCGCGGTGCGGCGCGGCAGGTCGCACACGTACGGCTCGCGGCCCTGCGGGCAGTTCGGCGCGGAGGCGGGCACCGTGGCCGCCGGCATCATGAGCGCGACCCGGAAGTTCTCGCGGCCCAGCTTGGACAGCATGATCGGCGAGCGCTCCACGCCCAGGCGCGTCATCCGCGCGCGGAACTCCGACAGCCCGCTGTCGGGGCCACCGGCCGCCTCCTTCTCCAGCGCGCGGTAGGCCAGCAGGTAGCCGGCCCAGAACCCGCCGATGAGCAGGGTGAGGTCGCGGTTGCCCACGCGGGCCCGCAGCTCGCGCACGAAGTCCAGCGAGCGCAGGTTCAGCGCCTCGCAGCTGCTGCGCGCCCCTTGGTTGCGGGGCAGCGGCACGCTGACCGGGCACGACCCCGCGGTGAGCACGACCAGGTTCACCTTGCGCTGCTGGGCCAGCTTGCGCACCGGCGGCAGGTACATCAGCGCGTGGGAGTCGCCCCACAGCACCACCCACGGGCGTCCCGGTGCCCGCGTGACCTGGCACGGGCTGATGGCCTGGTGCGCCCGGTCGTAGCAGCGCGGCGGCAGCTGCGGGAAGTCGTCGCCCTTGCGCGGCTGGTCGACCCGGGCCAGCGTGCCGACCACCCCCGCGGTCGCGGGAGGCGTCGGGAGCAGCCCGGCCAGCAGCACCAGGGAGATCACGGCGGCCAGGGCGGCGGCCACCGCGGACGGCGCGCCTGCGCGCCGTCGGGCCGCCCGGGGAAGGGGAAGGTGCGACGAAGACATGGTGCACGCATCGTGCCATGCCGCCGCACCCTCACCCGGGAGCGGTGAGACACACCACGGTGTGAGACCGGTCTCGGTCCCGGACGGGCGCGCCTCGCGTCGCCTCGTGTGGACGGGGTCGTACCAAGCGAACGGCAGGTGATCCGCGCCGAATCGGCTGCCGTTCGCTTGGTACGACGTCGGACGGGGACCGCGGGGGCGAGGGTCAGGCGATGACGAGGTCCTGCTCCCCCCACCACGCGCGCATCGCGGTGATGAGCCCGTCGTCGTCGAACTCCATGACCTCCAGCGGTTCCATGGTCGAGGTGAGGCCACCGCCGAGGTCGACGACGATGCGGAAGTGGAACGCGCCCTGGCCGCCGCAGGTGCGCAGCGTGAGCAGCTCGGTGGTCTTCGGCATCGCCTCGATGGTCGCGTAGAACTCCCGGATCGCCTCGCGACCGCGGCGCGGCTGCGAGCCCACCGGGTCCTCGAGCACGGCCTCGGGCGCGTACAGGGCGGCGACGTCGGCGGCCGTGCCGGTCGCGACGGTGGCGAGGTAGCGGCGCACGCCGGCGGCCACGGTCAGGTCATCGCAGGTCATGCCGCGATGATGGCACGGGACTAGAACATGTTCTAGCGCCAGCGCGCGGCCATCGGCCGGCGCTTCGCGTCCCGCTTGACCTGGCGCACGGTGCCGGCGAAGTACGACGACAGGTTGCGGGTGCGGGTGGCGCTGAGGTGCAGGTGGTCGTACCAGGTGGAGATGCCGCCGACGTTGCCGGCGCAGAACGTGGCGTCGCAGTAGGCCGGCGTGGCGTCGACGTACCGGGTGTCGCCGCGCAGCTTGCCCATCTGGCCCTTGAGCCAGGTCGCGGTGTCCTGCTCCTCGGGGATCGCCTGCCAGCGGGGGATCCGGCACTGGTAGGGGTCCTGGCCCGCCGGGCACGGCATCACGAGGTCGGGCACGGTCGCGGCCTGACCGATCACCGTGACGTCGACGCCGAGCTTCCCGAGCTGGGTGAACAGCCGCGGGGTGCCCTCGTGGGCCAGCCGCACCATCTTCTTGGTGTAGTCGGTGTAGCCGAAGACCGGAACGACGTCCTCGAGGAACAGCCGGCGGTAGGCGATCCGGAAGCCCGACCAGTTCGAGCCGAGCACGATCCGGAACGGCATCTTGCGCTTGATCAGGGTGCGCACGGTCTGCATGGCCTCGTAGTTGGACTGCTCGCACTTGGCCGAGTAGTCCTTGCCGGGGCGCTTCGGGATCGCGACCGGGGGGCAGCTGCCCGCCACGAACGAGACCAGGTTGACGTCGCGACCGGCGACGGCGCGCCGCAGCGCCGGGATGTACTGCCAGGCGTGCGAGTCGCCCCACAGCAGCAGCGTCGGCCGCCGGGCGTCGTAGTCCACCAGCGGGCACGGGTACGGGTCGCCGCTGGTCTGCGCCGGACCGAAGCACTCGGGCGGCATGGTGGGCGTGTCGAGCGATCCCTCGCCGGCGCGGGCCGCGGGGGCGGCCAGCAGGCCGAGGCCGACGACGGCGGCGAGCAGCGCCACCACGAGTCGGGACGACGGACCTCGTCCGGGCGGCCGGCGACGGTCGCCGTGGCCGCTGCTCGGACGCTGGGGAAGGGGCTGAGGTGTGCGCACAGTGGCCCGATCGTAACCCGCGCCCGGCCCGGACTGTGCCTCTGCTCACCCCGGGCGACACGGCGTGGCGGCGATGTGGGTCCCGGGCCGACCTCCCGTAGCCTGGGGCGCGCTCGCCCGGCCCGGGGTCCGCCCGGCCGGTGCGCCGTCCTCGTCCTCGTCCCGAAAGGCGCTCGGAGTCCCACCGATGCACCCGCACCGTCCCCGAGCCGACCGACCCCTCGCGACCGCGCCCGAGCGGGCGCCCCGCCGGTGGCGCCGCGGCGCCGGCATCCTCGGACTGGTGCTCGCCGCGCTCGTGACCGCGGGCTTCGGCGCCGGGGTGGCCGGGTCCGCGCCGGGCGGGGGCGACGTCCGCGACCGCGCCTTCCCGGTGGCCACGGCCGACCCCGTCGGAGCGGCCGGCCGGGGGGGCG
>NZ_CAXQZB010000003.1:0-60186 GCF_964228225.1 Nocardioides sp. | reverse complement strand
TGAAGTGCCGCTTCATCACCCGAGAGGCCGGTGAGTTCTGATGGCGAACCTCGCCCACGAGCTCGACGAGCTCAACGACGTCGACCTCGAGGCCAAGCTGCGCGAGGCCAAGGAGGAGCTGTTCAACCTGCGCTTCCAGGCGGCCACCGGTCAGCTGGAGAGCCACGGTCGGCTCCGTACGGTCAAGAAGGACATCGCCCGCATCTACACCGTGGTCCGTGAGCGCGAGCTCGGGATCCGCGTGGCGCCGGGCTCGAGCAACGAGGACGGTGCCGCGTGAGCGAGCAGGTCAGCGCCGACGAGCGCAACTCGCGCAAGACCCGTGAGGGCCTGGTCGTGAGCAACAAGATGGACAAGACCGTCGTGGTCGTGGTCGAGGACCGCGTCAAGCACGCCATGTACGGCAAGGTCATGCGCCGCACCAGCCGGCTCAAGGCCCACGACGAGAACAACGAGTGCGGCGTCGGCGACCGCGTGCTCCTCATGGAGACCCGCCCGCTCTCGGCCACCAAGCGTTGGCGTCTCGTGCAGATCCTCGAGAAGGCCAAGTAACAACCCGTTCCCCCAGGCTCACCCGCGGGTGAGAACCGGGCGACAAGGAGAAACCAGTGATTCAGCAGGAGTCGCGACTCAAGGTCGCCGACAACACGGGTGCCAAGGAGATCCTCTGCATCCGCGTGCTCGGCGGCTCGGGTCGGCGCTACGCCGGGATCGGCGACGTCATCGTCGCCACCGTCAAGGACGCGATCCCCGGCGGCAACGTGAAGAAGGGTGACGTCGTCAAGGCGGTCATCGTGCGGACCGTCAAGGAGCGTCGTCGGGCCGATGGGTCCTACATCCGCTTCGACGAGAACGCCGCGGTGATCCTCAAGAACGACGGCGAGCCCCGTGGTACCCGCATCTTCGGCCCCGTGGGCCGTGAGCTGCGCGAGAAGAAGTACATGAAGATCATCTCGCTCGCCCCGGAGGTGCTGTGATGGCCAAGAACCCCAGCATCAACATCAAGAAGGGCGACACCGTCAAGGTGATCGCGGGCAAGGACAAGGGTGCCGAGGGCAAGGTCATCCGGGTGCTCCGCGAGGAGCAGCGGGTGATCGTCGAGGGCGTCAACCGGATCAAGAAGCACACCAAGGTCGTGAACCAGGGCGCCGGCAACACCGGCGGCATCATCACCACCGAGGCCCCGATCCACGTCTCCAACGTGATGCTCGTCGAGGGTGACGGCGTCACCCGCATCGGCTTCCGTCGCGAGGAGGTCACCAAGCGTCGCCCCGACGGGTCGACCTACACCTCGACCCGCTCGGTGCGCATCTCGCGCAAGACCGGCAAGGAGATCTGAGATGACCGAGACCGTCTCCGAGAAGATCACCCCGCGCCTGAAGACCCGCTACCGCGAGGAGATCGTGCCCGCGCTCACCGCGCAGTTCGAGATCCCCAACGCGATGCAGGTCCCCGGCCTGGTCAAGATCGTGGTCAACATGGGTGTGGGCGAGGCCGCCCGCGACTCCAAGCTGATCGAGGGCGCCATCCGCGACCTCACCGCGATCACCGGCCAGAAGCCGGCCGTGACCCGGGCCCGCAAGTCCATCGCGCAGTTCAAGCTGCGTGAGGGCATGCCGATCGGCACGCACGTCACGCTGCGCGGTGACCGGATGTGGGAGTTCCTCGACCGGCTGCTGTCGCTCGCGCTGCCGCGCATCCGCGACTTCCGCGGCCTGAACCCGAACCAGTTCGACGGCCGTGGCAACTACACCTTCGGTCTCACCGAGCAGGTCATGTTCCACGAGATCGACCAGGACAAGGTCGACCGCCAGCGCGGGATGGACATCACCATCGTCACCACCGCCACCAACGACGAGCAGGGCCGTGCGCTGCTGAAGCAGCTCGGCTTCCCCTTCAAGGAGAACTGACATGGCGAAGACTGCCCTCAAGGTCAAGGCGGCCCGCAAGCCCAAGTACGCCGTGCGCGCCTACACCCGCTGCCAGCGCTGCGGCCGGCCCAAGGCCGTGTACCGCAAGTTCGGCCTGTGCCGCATCTGCCTGCGCGAGATGGCCCACCGCGGTGAGCTGCCCGGCGTCACCAAGTCCTCCTGGTGAGCACCACCATCACGAACCGCTGAAGGTCGCGTCCTCCCCGCGAGCACGCGAAACCGCAGAAGAAAGAGTTTCCCAGCCATGACCATGACTGACCCGATCGCAGACATGCTGACGCGTCTGCGCAACGCCAACTCGGCGTACCACGACTCCGTGTCGATGCCCTACAGCAAGCTCAAGCAGGGTGTCGCCGAGGTCCTCAAGGCCGAGGGCTACATCGCCGCCTTCGACGTCGCCGACAACGAGAACGGCGTCGGCAAGGTGCTCACCATCACGCTGAAGTACGGCCGCAACCGCGAGCGCTCGCTCTCCGGCGTGCGCCGCATCAGCAAGCCCGGCCTCCGGGTGTACGCCAAGCACACCCAGCTGCCCAAGGTGCTCGGCGGCCTCGGCGTCGCGATCATCTCGACCAGCCAGGGCCTGCTCACCGACCGCCAGGCGAACCAGAAGGGCGTGGGCGGCGAAGTCCTCGCCTACGTCTGGTGACCCCGAGACCGCGATAAGGAGATACGAAGCATGTCGCGCATTGGCAAGCTCCCCGTCCCGGTCCCGTCGGGAGTGAACATCGACATCGATGGCGCCCACCTGACCGTCAAGGGTCCCAAGGGCACGCTGTCCCACACCGTCCCGAGCCCGATCACCATCGAGCAGGCCGACGGCGTCCTCGAGGTCAAGCGGCCCGACGACGAGCGGGTCAGCAAGTCCCTCCACGGCCTGACCCGGACCCTGGTGAACAACATGGTCGTCGGTGTGACCGACGGCTACGAGAAGAAGCTCGAGATCGTGGGCGTGGGTTACCGCGTGCTCTCCAAGGGCCCCACGCAGCTGGAGTTCCAGCTCGGCTTCAGCCACCCGGTGATCATCGACGCGCCCGAGGGCATCACCTTCAACGTCGAGGGCCCCACCAAGTTCGGTGTCGTCGGCATCGACAAGCAGTTGGTCGGCGAGGTCGCCGCCAACATCCGCAAGCTGCGCAAGCCCGAGCCCTACAAGGGCAAGGGTGTGCGCTACGCGGGCGAGGTCGTCCGCAAGAAGGTCGGAAAGGCTGGCAAGTAATGGCCATCAAGCTCAAGCAGCAGAAGCACGCCTCCGCCCGACTGCGCTCGCGGCTCAAGCGGCAGATGCGGGGTCGCAAGAAGATCAACGGGACCGCCGAGCGTCCCCGTCTGGTCGTCACCCGCAGCTCCAAGCACATCACCGTCCAGGTCGTCGACGACTCCGTGGGCAAGACGCTGGCCTCGGCCTCCTCGATGGAGGCCGACCTGCGCGCCCTGGCCGGCGACAAGACCGCCAAGGCCACGCGCGTGGGCGAGCTGGTGGCCGAGCGGGCCAAGGCGAAGGGCGTCGAGTCCGTCGTCTTCGACCGTGCCGGCAACAAGTACCACGGCCGGATCGCGGCCCTGGCCGACGGCGCCCGCTCCGGCGGGCTGTCGTTCTGACGGTCAGCAAGAATCGATTGAGGAGAAGAGTCTCATGAGCGGAGCCCAGCGCGGACAGCGTGGGGGCGGCGACCGTCAGGGCCGTGGGCGCGACGGTGGTCGCGGACAGGGTGCTGAGAAGAGCCAGTACCTCGAGCGCGTCGTCGCGATCAACCGTGTCGCCAAGGTCGTCAAGGGTGGTCGTCGCTTCAGCTTCACCGCCCTCGTGATCGTCGGTGACGGGGAGGGTCTGGTCGGCGTCGGCTACGGCAAGGCCAAGGAGGTGCCCGCGGCGATCGCCAAGGGCGTGGAGGAGGCGAAGAAGAACTTCTTCCGCGTCCCCCGCATCCAGGGCACCATCCCGCACCCCGTCCAGGGTGAGAAGGCCGCCGGTGTGGTGTTCCTGCGCCCCGCCGCCCCCGGTACCGGTGTCATCGCCGGTGGCCCGGTGCGCGCGGTGCTGGAGTGCGCCGGCATCCACGACGTGCTGAGCAAGTCGCTCGGCTCGTCCAACCAGATCAACATCGTCCACGCCACCGTGGAGGCCCTCAAGCTGCTCGAGCAGCCCGAGGCCGTCGCGTCGCGTCGTGGCCTGCCGGTCGAGAGCGTCGCGCCCGCCGCGATGCTCAAGGCCAAGGCCGAGGGCGAGCGGGCGGCGGTCGCCGCCGCGAGCGCCGGGGCAGGTGCGTGATGGCGCAGCTGAAGGTCACCCAGACGAAGTCGGTCATCGGGTGCAAGCAGAACCAGCGTGAGACCGTCCGGTCGCTGGGTCTCAAGCGCATCGGTGACGTGGTCATCAAGGAGGACCGGCCCGAGATCCGCGGCATGGTCCACACCGTCCGTCACCTCGTGACGGTCGAGGAGGTCGACTGACATGACGCTGAAGCTGCACCACCTCAAGCCGGCTCCCGGCGCGAAGAAGGCCAAGATCCGCGTCGGTCGCGGTGAGGGCTCCAAGGGCAAGACCGCGGGCCGCGGTACCAAGGGCACCAAGGCCCGGTACCAGGTGCCGGTGGCGTTCGAGGGTGGCCAGATGCCCATCCACATGCGCCTGCCCAAGCTGAAGGGCTTCAAGAACCCCTTCAAGGTGACCTTCCAGGTCGTCAACCTCGACAAGATCAACGCGCTCTACCCCGAGGGCGGCGAGGTCACCGTCGCCTCCCTCGTCGAGCGCGGCGCGGTCCGGAAGGGCCAGCCGGTCAAGGTCCTCGGTGAGGGCAAGATCGGTGTCAAGGTCGACATCACGGCCCAGGCGTTCTCCGCCTCGGCCAAGGAGAAGATCGAGGCGGCCGGCGGTTCGGCCACCGTCGCCTGATCCCTGCTGCAACGCCTCCGAGGGCGCCGCTGTGTCGCACACGGCGGCGCCCTCGTGGCATCTCGCCGCATCCCGGCGGCACCGGTCGGACGCGGGCCGCTGCGGCGGCCCCTGTTAGGCTGCGACGGGCCCCGTGCCCCGCCGTTGACATCGCCAGAAAGAGGAATCGTGCTCAGCGCGTTCATCAACGCCTTCCGGACCCCGGACCTTCGCAAGAAGATCCTGTTCGTCCTGATGATCATCGTGATCTTCCGGGCCGGTTCGCAGATCCCCGCCCCGGGTGTCGACGTCGCCGCCATCGAGCGCTGCCTCGGTGACGACGCCAACAACCAGGGGATCTACAACCTGATCAACCTGTTCTCGGGGGGTGCGCTGCTGCAGCTCACCATCTTCGCGCTCGGGATCATGCCCTACATCACCGCCAGCATCATCCTGCAGCTGCTCGTCGTGGTCATCCCGCGACTCGAGGCGCTGAAGAAGGAGGGTCAGGCGGGCCAGACCAAGATCACCCAGTACACGCGCTACCTCACCCTGGGCCTGGCGCTGCTGCAGGCCACGGGCATCGTCGCGCTCGCGCAGTCCGGCGGGCTGCTGCAGAACTGCACCGAGCCGCTGCTGCACGACGACAAGCTCTCGACCTTCGTGATCATGGTGATCGTGATGACCGCGGGCACCGCGGTGATCATGTGGCTCGGCGAGCTCATCACCGACCGCGGCGTGGGCAACGGCATGTCGATCCTGATCTTCACCCAGGTCGTGGCGACGTTCCCCGGCCAGCTGTGGAACGTGGGCCAGAGCGAGGGCTGGTGGGTCTTCGGCATCGTGATCGCGATCGGCCTGGTGATCATCGCCGGCGTCATCTTCATCGAGCAGGCCCAGCGCCGCATCCCGGTGCAGTACGCGCGCCGGATGGTCGGTCGCAAGATGTTCGGCGGCTCCTCGACCTACATCCCGCTCAAGGTCAACCAGGCCGGCATCATCCCGGTGATCTTCGCCAGCTCGCTGCTCTACCTGCCGGCCCTGGCGACGCAGTTCAACCAGAACGCCGACCGGCCCGAGATCCTCAACTGGATCGACGAGCACTTCGTCAGGGGCGACCACCCGCTGTACATGGCGACCTTCTTCGCCCTCATCATCTTCTTCACCTACTTCTACGTCTCGATCACCTTCAACCCGCAAGAGGTGGCCGACAACATGAAGAAGTACGGCGGCTTCATCCCCGGGATCCGGGCGGGCAAGCCGACCGAGGACTACCTGTCCTACGTCCTGTCCCGCATCACGCTGCCGGGCGCGCTCTACCTCGGCTTCATCTCGTTGATCCCGCTGATCGCGCTCGTGCTGATCAACGCCAGCCAGAACTTCCCGTTCGGCGGCACCTCGATCCTCATCATGGTCGGCGTCGCCCTCGACACGGTGAAGCAGATCGAGAGCCAGCTCCAGCAGCGCAACTACGAAGGATTCCTGCGTTGAGGTTGATCCTCATGGGCCCCCCGGGAGCCGGCAAGGGCACCCAGGCCACGTTCGTCGCCGACCACTTCGGCATCCCGGCGATCTCCACCGGCGACATCTTCCGCGCCAACGTCTCCCAGGGCACACCCCTGGGCGTCGAGGCCAAGCGCTACATGGACGCCGGCGAGTACGTCCCCGACGAGGTGACCAACTCGATGGTGCGCAACCGCATCGCCGAGCCCGACGCCGAGCCGGGTTTCCTGCTCGACGGCTACCCGCGCACGGTCGCCCAGGTGCACGAGCTCGACGCCATGATCGAGGCCACCGGCCACCGGCTCGACGTCGTCGCGGTGCTCACCGTGAACTCCGAGGAGCTGGTGCAGCGACTGTTGCAGCGCGCTCTCACCGACGGCCGGGCCGACGACACCGAGGACGTCATCCGGCGTCGCCAGGAGGTCTACCTCGAGCAGACCGCGCCCTTGATCGACGTCTACCGTGAGCGCGGCCTGCTCGTCGAGGTCGACGGCATGGGCGAGGTCGGCGAGGTCACCGGGCGGCTCTTCGCCGCGCTCGACCAGCGGTCGCAGTCCTGACCGGCGCCACCACCGACGACGGGTCGTGCGATGTGGCGTGAGCGCGGCATCGAGATCAAGACGCCGGCGCAGCTGCAGTTCATGCGGCGCGCCGGCGTCGTCGTCGGGGAGACCCTGGAGCTGCTGCGCGAGGCCGTGCGCCCCGGCATCACCACGGGCGAGCTCGACGCCCTGGCCGAGGAGCACATCCGCCGCAGCGGCGCGATCCCGTCGTTCAAGGGCTACAGCCACCCGCCCTACCCGGCCACGATCTGCGCGTCGGTGAACGACCAGGTCGTGCACGGGGTGCCCGGTGACCGGGTGCTGCAGGCCGGGGACATCGTCTCGATCGACTGCGGTGCGATCGTGGAGGGCTTCCACGGCGACGCCGCCACCACTGTGCCGGTGGGTCCGGTGGCCGACGACGTCGCCACGCTGTTGCGCGTCGCCGAGGACGCGCTGTGGGCGGGCCTGGGCGCGGTCCGGATGGGCGGTCGGCTCGGCGACGTCTCCCATGCCGTCGAGCGCGCGGTGCGGGCGGCGGGGGAGTACGGCATCGTGCCCGACTACACCGGGCACGGCATCGGCTCGGCGATGCACCAGCCGCCCGACGTGCCGAACCTCGGGCGCCCGGGCCGCGGGCCGCGCCTGGTGGCCGGCCTGGCGCTGGCGATCGAGCCGATGGTCACCCTCGGCACCGACGAGACCGACGTGCTCGACGACGAGTGGACGGTCGTGAGCGTCGACGGGTCGTGGGCGGCGCACTTCGAGCACACGGTCACCCCCACCCCCGACGGGCCGTGGGTGCTCACCGCGCTGGACGGCGGACGTGCCGGCCTCGGCGCCCGCGGACTGGCCTGCGGCGCGCCCTCCTGAGGGTGGGGCCGGCGGCGCCGATTCGTGTTCCGGCGCCGCGGCGACCTATGCTGGCATGTCGGCCCAACATGGGTCTGTTTCGTGGTGCCTCGCGGCTGCCCGGGATCCGTCCCGGGAAGGGGCTCCCGTCACGGCCACATGAGGTCCATCCAGGACGTCCGCGTCCTGCGAAGGTTCCCGGGCCACGGTAGACACCATCCCCGAATCGAATTGTGAGGACATGCCGAAGAAAGAAGGCGTGATCGAGATCGAGGGCACCGTTGTGGAGGCCCTTCCGAATGCCATGTTCCGCGTCGAGCTGAGCAACGGCCACAAGGTTCTCGCGCACATCAGCGGCAAGATGCGCCAGCACTACATCCGGATCCTCCCCGAGGACCGTGTGGTGGTGGAGCTGTCGCCGTACGACCTCACCCGGGGTCGGATCGTCTACCGCTACAAGTAACCAGCCGACCCAACGAAGAGAGGGCTGACATGAAGGTCAACCCGAGTGTCAAGCCGATCTGTGACAAGTGCAAGGTGATCCGTCGCCACGGCCGCGTCATGGTGATCTGCGAGAACCCGCGTCACAAGCAGCGCCAGGGCTGAGCCCGCTGCTGAGCGCCGCACGGCGCCACAACTGAACACCTCACCAGCGTGACCGCATCGCCCACCCGCCTCGTCGGGTGGCGCACCCACCTCCGGAGCAGCAGGCCGGAGCCCGACGGAACCTCCACGGGACGCGTCACGTCCGACACCGCTGCGCACCACGAAAGGCCATCGACATGGCACGCCTCATGGGGGTCGACCTCCCGCGCGACAAGCGCATCGAGATCGCCCTGACCTACATCTACGGCATCGGCCGTACCCGCGCTCAGCAGCTCCTCGAGCTGACCGGTGTCGACCCCAACCTGCGGGTCCACCAGCTGGGTGACGCGGAGCTGGTCAAGCTCCGCGACGAGATCGAGGCCCAGGAGTTCAAGGTGGAGGGTGACCTTCGCCGCGAGGTCCAGGCCGACATCCGTCGCAAGATCGAGATCGGCTGCTACCAGGGGCGCCGTCACCGCCAGAACCTCCCGGTTCGCGGTCAGCGCACCAAGACCAACGCCCGCACCCGCAAGGGTCCCAAGCGCACGGTCGCCGGCAAGAAGAAGAAGTGACCCCGCGGCGCTCGCGCCCCGATCACTGAACTTCCCGCTCACCAGACCAGCTCACACCAGGAGAACAGATGCCTCCCAAGGCTCGCGCGGCTGCGGCCAAGAAGGTCCGCCGCAAGGAGAAGAAGAACGTCGCTCAGGGCGAGGCCCACATCAAGAGCACGTTCAACAACACGATCGTCACGATCACCGACCCCACCGGGGCCGTGATCTCGTGGGCCTCCGCCGGCACCGTCGGCTTCAAGGGCTCGCGCAAGTCCACCCCGTACGCCGCCCAGATGGCCGCCGAGGCCGCCGGTCGCCGTGCGATGGAGCACGGGATGAAGAAGATCGACGTCTTCGTCAAGGGTCCGGGTTCGGGCCGCGAGACCGCGATCCGCTCCCTGGGTGCCATCGGCCTCGAGGTCGGCACCATCCAGGACGTCACCCCCGCCCCGCACAACGGCTGCCGCCCGCCCAAGCGCCGGCGCGTCTGACCACGAGACCGATAGGAGACTGACATGGCCCGCTACACCGGTCCCATGACCCGCAAGTCCCGCCGTCTGGGGGTCGACCTCGTCGGTGGCGACAGTGCGTTCGAGAAGCGCCCCTACCCTCCCGGCCAGCACGGCCGCGCGCGGGTCAAGGAGAGCGAGTACCGCAACCAGCTGCAGGAGAAGCAGAAGGCCCGCTTCACCTACGGCGTGATGGAGAAGCAGTTCCACCGCTACTACGAGGAGGCGGCGCGTCGTCAGGGCAAGACCGGCGACAACCTGCTCCAGCTCCTCGAGTGCCGGCTGGACAACGTGGTCTACCGTGCCGGGTTCGCCCGCACCCGCCGCCACGCCCGCCAGCTCGTGGTCCACGGCCACTTCCTGGTCAACGGCAAGAAGGTCGACATCCCGTCGTACCAGGTCACCCAGTACGACATCATCGACGTGCGCCAGAAGTCGTGGGAGATGACCCCGTTCATCGTGGCCCGCGAGACGCACGGCGAGCGCATCGTCCCGGCGTGGCTGCAGGCCGTCCCCTCGCAGATGCGGATCCTGGTCCACCAGGTGCCCGTGCGCGAGCAGATCGACCTGCCCATCCAGGAGCAGCTCATCGTGGAGTACTACTCCAAGAAGTGACACCGCCCGGTCGGGCCGGCCCTCGGGGTCGGCCCGACCGGAGTCCCCACCCATCACGGTTCGGGTCCCTCATATAGCGGTCGGGCCCGGAAAGGAACGCCACAGTGCTCATCGCACAGCGCCCCACCCTGTCCGAGGACGTCGTCGACGAGTTCCGCTCGCGGTTCGTCATCGAGCCCCTCGAGCCGGGCTTCGGCTACACCCTCGGCAACTCGCTGCGTCGCACGCTGCTCTCCTCGATCCCCGGTGCGGCGGTCACCAGCATCAAGATCGACTCCGTCCTGCACGAGTTCTCCACCGTGGAGGGCGTGAAGGAGGACGTCACCGAGATCATCCTCAACCTCAAGGGCCTGGTCGTCTCCTCCGAGCACGACGAGCCCGTCACGATGTACCTGCGCAAGTCCGGCGCGGGGGACGTCACCGCCGCCGACATCGCGCCGCCGGCCGGCGTCGAGGTGCACAACCCCGACCTCAAGATCGCCACGCTGTCCGACAAGGGCAAGCTGGAGATGGAGCTGGTCGTCGAGCGTGGCCGCGGCTACGTCTCCGCGGTCCAGAACAAGGGCGCGGACAACGAGATCGGCCGGATGCCCGTCGACTCGATCTACAGCCCCGTGCTGAAGGTCACCTACAAGGTCGAGGCCACCCGTGTCGAGCAGCGCACCGACTTCGACAAGCTGATCATCGACGTCGAGACCAAGCCCTCCATCCTGCCGCGCGACGCGCTCGCCTCGGCGGGCAAGACGCTGGTGGAGCTGTTCGGCCTGGCCCGTGAGCTCAACGTCGAGGCCGAGGGCATCGACATCGGCCCCTCGCCGGTGGACGAGCAGCTCGCCGCCGATCTCGCCCTCCCGGTCGAGGACCTGCAGCTGACGGTCCGGTCCTACAACTGCCTCAAGCGCGAGGGCATCCACACCGTGGGTGAGCTCATCAGCCGCTCGGAGCAGGACCTGCTCGACATCCGCAACTTCGGTGCCAAGTCGATCGACGAGGTCAAGGCCAAGCTGGTCGAGATGGGCCTGTCCCTCAAGGACAGCGCCCCCGGCTTCGACCCGCACGCCGCCCTGGCCGCCTACGGCGACGACGACGACGACGCGTTCGTCGAGGACGAGCAGTACTGATCCACCCCTTCCTCTCCAGGCGCCCGGTCGGTCCGGCCGGGCGCCGCACCACCCCTACCGGAGTACCTGACACGGCTTCGGAGAAACGAGTCGCACCATGCCCGCACCGAAGAAGGGCGCCCGCCTCGGCGGCAGCCCCGCCCACCAGCGCCTGATCCTGTCGAACCTGGCCACCCAGCTGTTCGAGCACGGCCGGATCACCACCACCGAGGCCAAGGCCCGCCTGCTGCGGCCCTACGCCGAGAAGCTGATCACCAAGGCGCGCAAGGCCCACGCCGGCGAGAACCCGCTGCACCAGCGTCGCGAGGTCCTCAAGGTCATCCGTGACAAGGGCGTCGTGCACACCCTGTTCACCGAGATCGGTCCCGGCTTCGCCGAGCGTCCCGGTGGCTACACCCGCATCACCAAGATCGGCCCCCGCAAGGGCGACAACGCCCCCATGGCGGTCATCGAGCTCGTGACCGAGGCCTACAGCCCGAAGGCGCCCGCCGCGAAGCCGGCCGCTCCCGCGCTGGCCAAGGAGGAGCCCGCCGAGGCCCCCGCCGAGGCCGTCGAGGAGACCCCCGAGGTCGAGGCCGACGTCGTCACCGAGGACGCCGAGGCGACCCTGGAGGACGAGTCCCCCGCCGCGGCCGAGGCCGACGAGCCGGCCGCCGAGGCCGACACCGAGGGCGACGCCGAGAAGGCCTGACCCTCACCCGCAGCACCGCACGCCGACAGGGCCCGTCACCGATCACGGTGACGGGCCCTGTCGCTTCGGTGCGGGAGCGTCGCGGGCCGCGCCCTAGGATGGAGGCATGAGCACCGACCTCGGCACCCCTGCTGTCCTCTCGCCCGAGGAGGCTGAGCGCGCCGTGCTGCTGGCCGCGCCGCGCGGCTACTGCGCCGGCGTCGACCGGGCCGTGGTCACCGTCGAGAAGGCGCTGGACCTCTACGGCTCGCCCGTCTACGTGCGCAAGCAGATCGTCCACAACAAGCACGTGGTGGCCGACCTCGAGGCGCGCGGCGCGGTGTTCGTCGAGGAGCTCGCCGAGGTGCCGCCCGGGGCCACCGTCGTCTTCTCCGCCCACGGGGTCTCGCCCGAGGTGCACCGGCAGGCCGAGGAGCGCTCGCTCAAGACGATCGACGCCACCTGCCCGCTGGTCACCAAGGTGCACCACGAGGCGCGTCGCTTCGCCGCCGAGGACTACGACATCCTGCTCATCGGTCACGCCGGACACGAGGAGGTCGAGGGCACGGCGGGGGAGGCGCCCGACCACATCCAGCTCGTGGAGCGTCCCGAGGACGTCGCCGGCATCGTGGTGCGCGACCCCGCCCGCGTCGCGTGGCTCTCGCAGACCACGCTCTCGGTGGACGAGACGATGGCGACGGTCGCGGCCATCCGCGAGCGCTTCCCGCAGCTGCTCGACCCGCCCTCGGACGACATCTGCTACGCCACCCAGAACCGGCAGCTGGCGGTCAAGGAGATCGCGGCCGAGTCCGACCTCGTGATCGTCGTCGGCTCGGGGAACTCCTCCAACTCGGTGCGGCTGGTCGAGGTGGCGCTCGAGGCCGGGGCCGGGGCCTCCTACCGCGTGGACGACGCCAGCGAGATCGACGAGGCCTGGCTGGAGGGCGTCTCGACGGTGTCGGTCACCTCGGGCGCGTCGGTGCCCGAGGCGCTGGTCGAGGGCGTGCTCGCCTTCCTCGCCGAGCGCGGCTACCCCGACGTGCGCACCGTGCAGTCGGCCGAGGAGTCGCTGATCTTCGCCCTGCCCGTGGAGCTGCGTCGCGACCTCAAGGCCGCGGGGCGCCACTGACCCCGGCGTCGGCCCGCCTGGCGGGCCACACGACGTACCGGTAGGCGAGGAAGTTCGCCGCCAGGCTGACCCCGATCGAGCCGAGCTTGACCACCAGCAGGGTGGTCCGCGCCTGCGGCGCCGCCCCGAGCGCGTCGGCCACGTGCAGGCCGAGGGTGATCGCCACCGGCTGCAGCAGCCACATCACCGCACCTGTGGTGATCAGGAAGAGCCCGGCCTGGCGCCAGGTGAGCCGATCGGCGCCGAAGGTGAGCAGACCGTTGGCCACGAAGCTCACGCACATGCCCGCGCTGGTGGAGGCGAAGTTCGCCGGCACCGTGCCCCAGTGCGGCTGGAGCAGCACGAACAGGCCGACGTCGAGGGCGGTGTTGACGACGCCGACGCCGGCGAACCGCAGCAGCGTGCTCAGCGCGGGTCCTGCCGGGGTCCGCGGGCCGCGAGCTGCAGGGAGTACAGCGGGCGGTCCTGGGCCTCGGCGTAGACGCGACCGAGGTAGGTGCCGATGACGCCCATCATGATCAGCTGCAACCCGCTGAGCAGGAACATGCCGACGCCGAGGAACGCCCAGCCGGGCACCGACTCCTCGGGGTTGAACACGCGCACGCCGAAGACGTAGGCCGCGAGCAGGACCGAGACGAAGGAGATCGCGAAGCCGAGCTTGGAGATCCAGCGCAGCGGGGCGGTGGAGAACCCGATGATCCCGCTGGTGGCGAAGGACAGCATCTTGCGCAGCGGGTATCCGGACTCCCCGGCGTAGCGCGGGTCGCGGTCGAAGAGCACCGCCTCCTGCCGGAAGCCGACATGGGCCACGATGCCGCGCAGGAACCGGTCCTTCTCGCGGTAGCGGCCCACCTCGGCCACCACCCGGGCGTCCATGAGCCGGAAGTCGCCCACGTCCCGGGGGATCTCGGTGTCGGCCAGCCGGTCCAGCACCCAGTAGTAGGCGTGGGCGGTGACCTTCTTGAAGCGGGTGTCCTGGCGGCTGCGGCGCTGGGCGAAGACGACGTCGGCGCCCGCCTCCCACGCCTCGATGAGCTGCAGGCAGACCGGCGGCGGGTCCTGCAGGTCGGTGTCCATGATGATCACCGCATCGGCGGTGCCGGCGGCGTCGAGACCCGCGGTGACCGCGATCTGGTGGCCGAAGTTGCGCGACAGGCTCAGCACGGTGACCCGGTCGTCGTCCTCGCGCAGCTTCAGCAGATGGGCCAGCGAGTCGTCGCGGCTGCCGTCGTCGACGTAGAGGTACTCGGTGTCGAGGTCGGGCCGGGCCGCCATCGTGGTCGTGAGCGCCTCGTGGAAGGCCGCGATGCCCTCCTCCTCGTGGTAGACCGGCAGCACGAAGGCGATCCGCCGGCGGCGGGGGACCGAGGGGTCGGGCGTGGTCATGGCGGCTCTCCAGGGACGGTCGAGGTCGGGGGCGGCGCGTCGTGGACCGACGACCTGCGGGTGCTGGTCCCCATCCTCACGCGCCTTCCCGTGGGTCCACTGTGCCCCACCGAGGAGATCGGTGAGAGTTCATCGCCCGGACACGTGCCGATCAGCCCCGTCGATGTGGCCCGTCGGTCCGGGCGGCATCGGTCGGCCCTGTCGGTCCGGGGCGGTATCGGTGACAGGATGGTCCGGTGGCCCGCTTCCTCGACGTGCATCCCGACAACCCGCAGCCCCGCCTGCTCGCCCAGATCGTGGCCGCGCTGCGCGACGACGCGCTGATCGCCTACCCCACCGACTCCGGCTACGCCCTGGGCTCGCGGATCGGCAACAAGGAGGGGCGGGACCGGATCCTGCGGGTGCGGGGGCTCGACGAGCGGCACCACTTCACCCTGCTGTGCCGCGACTTCTCCCAGCTGGGGCAGCTGGTGCACGTCGACAACGCGGCGTTCCGGGCGATCCGTGCGGTCACGCCGGGCCCCTACACCTTCATCCTGCCGGGCACGCCGGAGGTGCCGCGCCGGCTGCTGCACGCCAAGAAGCGGACGGTGGGGGTGCGGATCCCCGACCACGCCTTCGTGCAGGCGCTGCTGGCCGAGCTCGGGGAGCCGCTGCTGAGCAGCACCCTGATCCTGCCGGGCGAGACCGAGCCGCGCACGATGGGCTGGGAGATCAAGGAGGACCTCGACCACGAGCTCGACATCGTGGTGGAGGCCGGGGAGGTGACGGCCTCGCCGACGACGGTGGTGGACTTCAGCGAGGGCGCACCGGAGGTGCTGCGGGTGGGGGCCGGCGACCCCGGACGCTTCGCGGACTGAGCCCCCCGTCTCCGGCCGGGCCCCCGTCTCCGGCCGGGCCCGGCTCAGGCCGGCCGCTGCCGCTGCACCCGGTGCCGCACCCACAGCACGCCGAGGGCGGCGGCGTAGCCGAGCGCGAGGGCCCCGCTGTGGTGGGAGAGTCCGGACACCGTCGCCTGGAGCACGGTGTCGTCGGCGCGGGCGACGGCGGCGCGCTCGGAGACGGCGAAGAGCAGGCACACGCCCAGCATCAACAGCGGGGGCAGCACGCCGATGGTGAAGCTGTCGTGCAGGTGCACCGCGAGCGCCAGGCCGACGCACAGCAGCACGAAGGCGACGTCGAAGATCAGGCCCAGCCGCTCGGTGAGCAGCAGGTCCGTCACGGCCAGGGTCAACGTCAGCGCGGCCCCGAGGGCGACCATCTCGACGCCGGGGGCACGACCTTCCTCCCAGACGGTGCGGGAGCGGGCGAGGCTCACGGGGGCCACGCTACGACGCGAGCCCGGGCTCGTCGTCGTCGGCGCGCCGGGGCGGCACCGCCTGGAGGTCGACGGTGCGCGGCGAGGGGGCCGGCTCGGGAGCCGCTGCGAGGTCGGCCAGTCGGCGGGTCTGCACCATCACGCGGGCGTCCCACGAGCCGACGGCGCTGTTGTAGTGGCCCACCGCGGCGTTGAGCGAGCGTCCGACCTGGTCGAGGTGGCGGGCGAAGCGGCCCAGCCGGTCGTGCAGCTCGCGGCCGAGCGCGTGCACCTGGGCGGCCTGCTCGGTGAGTGCCTGGTGGCGCCAGCCGTGGGCGACGGTGCGCAGCAGGGCGATGAGGTTGCCCGGGCTGGCGAGCACGACCTGTCGGGTGGCCGCATGCTCGACCAGGCCGGCGTCGGCCTCGAGCGCGGCGGCCCAGACCGACTCGGTGGGCAGGAACAGCACCACGAACTCGGGGGTCTCCGGCAGCGCCTGCCAGTAGGCCTTGGACCCGAGGTGGTCGATGTGGGTGCGCACGTGGCGCGCGAGCCGGGCCAGGTGCTGCTCGCGCACCTCCGCGGCCTCGGGGCCCTCGCCCTCCACGGCCGCGGCGTCGAGGAAGGCCTCCAGCGGCGCCTTGGCGTCCACGACGACGCTGCGGCCGCCGGCGAGGTGCACGACCAGGTCGGGGCGCTGGGCGCCCTCGGCGAGTCGCACCTGCTCGGTGAAGTCGCAGTGCTCGACCATGCCGGCCAGCTCGACGGCCCGGCGCAGGTGCAGCTCGCCCCAGCGCCCCCGCACCTGGGGGCGACGCAGGGCGCCGACCAGCGAGGCGGTCTCGCGGCGCAGGCCGTCGGCGCTGGTGCGGACGTCGTCGACCTGCTGGTGAAGCCGGCTCTGCATCGCGACCCGGGCGTGGTCGAGGTCGCGCAGGTGGTCGTGCAGGCGCTCGAGGCTCTCCTGCAGGCGGGCCTGCTCGGCCGCGGGGTCGGGGGCCTCGCGGCGCTCGGCGAGGGCGGCGCGGCGCGCGTCGTCGAGCCCGCGCAGCCGACCCCGGGGCACGCCGAGCGCGAGGCCGACGACGAGGCCGAGGGCCAGTCCGAGGGCCAGGCCCAGCAGCAGCAACAGCACGGCGGTCGTGGTCATGGCACCAGCGTGGGGCCGACCACCGACAATCCCGGGGAGCGGTGCCCGGCGAACCGATGGCGGGCCGGGCCCGGGGGTGTGGCACGATGAGCACGGCGCAGCCCGTGCGAGCGGGCCGCGACCGGCGGATGTAGCTCAATGGTAGAGCCCCAGTCTTCCAAACTGGCTACGCGGGTTCGATTCCCGTCATCCGCTCCGGACCGGATCGTCGACGACGCCGCGGCGTGGCCCGCGACCCGATCCGCCGGGTGCCCGCCGCGTGCTGGTGCGGGATCCCGGGCACAGCCACGGGGTGTGGCGCAGCTTGGTAGCGCATTGCGTTTGGGACGCAAGGGCCGCAGGTTCAAATCCTGTCACCCCGACCCGGTCCCCCTCACCCGGTCCCCCTGGGCCCCGCCCCCGCGGGTTCAGCAGCAGGCGGTGGCCGAGGGGGTGGGCTCGGTCGTCGAGGTGCCGCAGCAACCGGCCCCGGGCGCCTCGGTGTCGGTCGGGCCGAAGGTGGGGGAGTCGGCGAGCACGGTGTAGACCTCCCACCGCTCGGCGTCGGGGGCGTCCTCGACCCAGAACTTGTCCTGGGTGGCGTAGCAGCAGGTGGTCGCCCGCTCGTCGACCGAGGCGAGACCGGCCTCGCGCAGCCTGGCCTGCACCGCGTCCACCGCGGCGGTGTCCTCCACCTCGATGCCGAGGTGGTTCAGGGTGCCGCCCTGCCCCGGGTTCTGGAGGAGCACGAGCTTCAGCGGCGGGTCGGCGACGGCGAAGTTGGCGTAGCCGGGCCGGGTCTTGGCGGGTGCCGTGCCGAGCAGGGCGGTGTAGAAGGCGACGGACGCCTCGAGGTCCTCGACGTTGAGGGCGAGCTGCAGACGGGACATGACGTCCTCCTCAATGAATAGATAGTGATCGATATTAGAGGTTGCCACGACGTATCGATATCGGTCAACATAGACCTGTGTCTAAGTCTGTCGAGAGGCTGAGCCCGGCCGAGACCGTCGCCTGCTGCTCCCCGCTGATGTCCTCCACGCCGCTCAGCACGGCGCAGGCCGAGCGCATCGCGCCCCTGCTCAAGGCGCTGGCGGACCCCGTGCGGCTGCGCCTGCTCTCGCTCGTCTACGCCCACGAGGGGCGCGAGGCGTGCGTGTGCGACCTCCACGACGCCTTCGACCTCTCCCAGCCCACGATCAGCCACCACCTCAAGGTGCTGCACGAGGTCGGTCTGCTCGACCGCGCCAAGCGCGGCACCTGGGTGTACTACTCCGTGCGCACCGAGGCCCTGGCCGACCTCGCCCACCTCATCGGCGGTGGGCGGTGAGCGCCGCGATCCCGGACGCCGGGCCCGCCCTGCGCAGCCGGATCGCCGCCGAGGGCGTCGGGACGGCCTTCCTCGTCGCTACGGTCGTCGGCTCGGGGATCATGGCCACCTCGCTCACCGACGACGTCGCGCTGCAGTTGCTCGCCAACAGCCTCATCACCGGCGGCGTGCTCGTCGCGCTGATCCTGACGCTGCAGCCGGTGTCGGCCGCGTTCAACCCGGTGGTCACGCTCGTCGAGGTGCTCACCACCGGGCTCGACCGCCGGGTGGCGGCCCTGCTGGTGCTCGCCCAGGTGGCCGGTGGCTGCCTGGGGGCCGTCGTGGCGAACCTGATGTTCGACCTCGACGCCGTGGTCCTCTCGACCCGCGAGCGCAGCGGGGGAGGGCTGTGGCTCGGCGAGGTCGTGGCCACCCTGGGACTGGTGCTCGTGGTGTTCGGCGCGATCCGCTCGGGCCGCACGGCCACCATCGCCTACGCCGTGGCGGGCTACATCGTGGCCGCCTACTGGTTCACCTCCTCCACCTCCTTCGCCAACCCCGCGGTCACGATCGCCCGCACGCTGTCCGACACCTTCGCCGGCATCGCGCCCGGCTCGGTGCCGATGTTCGTCCTGATGCAGCTGGTCGGCGCCGCGCTGGCGATGGCCCTGCTGCGCCTGCTCTTCCCGCCCGCCCACCCCGCCCCGGAGCCGGCCGCACCGCCGGCCCGCGACGACCTCGGAAGGACCACCCCGTGACCACCGCTCCCCCCGACGCCCCGCGGACCCGCCACACCGTGCTCTTCGTGTGCGTGCACAACGCCGGCCGCTCCCAGATGGCGGCCGGCTACCTCCAGCACCTCGCGGGCGACCGCGTCGAGGTGCTCTCCGCCGGCTCCAAGCCCGGTCACGAGATCAACCCCGTCGCGGTGGCCGCGATGGCCGAGGAGGGCATCGACATCGCGTCGAACACCCCCAAGGTGCTCACCGAGGAGGCCGTGCGTTCCTCCGACGTCGTCATCACCATGGGCTGCGGCGACGCCTGCCCCTACTTCCCCGGCACCCGCTACGAGGACTGGGCGCTCGAGGACCCGGCAGGACAGGGCATCGAGGCCGTGCGCCCGATCCGCGACGAGATCCGGGCCCGGGTGGAGGCCCTCATCGCCTCCCTCGACGGCTGAGACGACAGTCTCGGGGGTCGGGGGTCGGGGGTCGGGGGTCGGCGTCGTGCCGTCTCGGAACCCCGATGCGCCCTGGTGATGACCTACCCTGGGCGGGCCCCGGCCTCCCCGCCGGCTCCACCCCGCTCCCCGAAGAGGTCCCACCATGTCGTCGCGCCCCCGTCCGCTGCTCCGCAGCACCGTCCTCGCCGCCTCGGCCGCCGTCGTCACCGGCGCCGTGACGGCCCTCCCGGCGCCGGCCCGGGCCGAACGCGCCCCCGTGGTGCTGCCCGCCTGGACCTGCACCGACACCGAGACCCAGGTCCTGGCCGGGGCGACGCGGTCGATCCTGACCGCCCAGTGCGACATGCAGCCGCTCCCGGTCGACGACCCGCCGGTCCACTGGGTCACGCACTGCGCGTTGTCCAACAAGGTGCTCCCGCCCGGAGCGGACTTCACGGTGTTCCACGCCGCGGCGCCGGCCCCCGGAGCGAAGGGCGCCTTCAAGGTCGAGATCGCCAGTGAGTCGCCGCTGGTCGTCGGGGACTCGTCGGTCGACGCCAGCTGCCGGTCGCAGTCCGAGGCCGGTGACTCCCAGGAGGAGCAGATCCGCACCTTCACCTTCCACGTCGTCGACACGGCTCCGACGTGTGAGGACGCCGTGGTCGAGACTGGCTTCGGGGTCGCCGCCACGGTCGCGCTGAGCTGCAGCGACACCTTCGGCGTGCGCGAGATCACCTCGGCGCCGCAGCACGGCACGGTGACCGGTCTCGACGGCACCGACGGCACCGAGACGACCTACACCCCGGAGCCCGGCTTCACCGGCACCGACACCTTCGTGGTGACCTCCACCAACCTCGCCGGCGAGGACACCGCGACCGTGTCGGTGACGGTCGGTGCGCCGCCGGTCTCCCCGGACACCGACGGCGACCGCCTCACCGACGCCCAGGAGGAGGCGCTGGGCACCGACCCCCGCGCCAAGGACACCGACGGCGACGGCCTCGGCGACGGACGCGAGGTGCGGGGGATCCGGATGTCGGCCAAGGTCGCCTACGGGATCCGCCGGGCGCAGGGCCGGCCGGTGGGCGTGGTGCGCCCCGACCCGCTGCGCGCCGACACCGACGGAGACGGGCTCGGTGACGGCGCGGAGCTGCGACTGCGCCGGATCGGCCAGACCGTGCTGACCCCGCTCAGCTCCTACGTCATCGGCAAGCGTGTCACGAACCCGGTGCGTGCCGACTCCGACCGCGACGGCCTCACCGACCGCGAGGAGCTGTTGGGCACCGCGAACCGGGCCTACGGCTCGGCGCCGAGCGACCCGATGCGTGCCGACACCGACATGGGCGGCATCCGCGACGGCAGCGAGGTGCGCCGCGGCGCCAACCCCGTCGACGCGCGCGGGACGGGCAACACGCCGGCCCGACACGCCGGCTGACGCGACGGCCCCGGCTCAGACGCCGGTGCGGCGCAGCGCCTCCGCGGCCACCCGCTCGGGCGGGGTGGCGGGCTGGAGGATCACGCGCCGCAGGGTGAGGGCGAGGAGCAGCTCCGCCGACTCCGCGAGGTCGGTGGGATCGGCCGGGTCGGTGCCGCTGGTGGAGGGATCCAGGCGGGCCACCCGCGCCTGGACGCCGGCCATCAGCGGGTCCTCCTCGGCGGTGGGCGGCGTCGTGAGGAGGTCGGCGAGGTAGGGGGCGGCGTAGGCGACCCGCGGCACGGTGAAGTGCGCGATCGTGGCGAGGTGGGCGGCCAGGCCCTCCCGGGGGTCGTCGCGATCCGGGCTGGCGGGGAGCAGGTCGGCGGCCTGCTGCCGGAACAGCGCGACGGCGAGGTCGTCCTTGGTGGCGAAGTAGCGGTTCAGCGTCGACGGACTCACGTCGGCCTGCGCGGCCACCCGGGACAGGGCGGTCTCCTCGTAGCCGCGGGTGGTGAACTGCTCGGCGGCCGCGTGCAGGATCCGGGACCGCGTCGTGTCGCTGCGCTCGGTCTGGCCCGCCCGGCCGGCGTTGGTGAGCGGGTAGTAGTTCATCTCGGTCAGCCGGTCGTCCATGGCGTGCCGGTCGCCCTCGATGCGCAGGGCGACGAGGTCGAGCGCCACGGTGGCCCGCTGGAAGTGCTCGCGCTGACCGGGTTGGGGGTCCACGAGGTTCCGGACGGTCATCCCGTTCAGCAGCGCCGTCTTGACCTCGAGGTAGCTGCGCAGGTCGAACGGCGGCCGCAGCGTGCGTCCCCAGCTCTCGAAGAGCCGGCCCGCCTCGATCTCGAGCTGTTCGGTGACCTTGCGCAGGTAGTCCCGGTACCCCTGCGTCGCCTGAGCGCCGCCGAAGGCCCACAGGCCCACGCGATGGCGGAACTCGGGGTCGGAGGTGTTGCGGTCGAATTCGGCGCCGTGCATCCCGAACGCCGTCTCGAGGGGGAGGTGGGAGTGGCGCACGTGTCCCAGCAGCTCGCTCACGCCCCCGGCGAGGATCTGCGGCGAGCCGTACACGTGGTCCACCACGGCGTCGGCGAGCCCCTGCAGCGATCCGTAGTGGTGGTTGATGCTCGCCGGGCTGCCGCCGGCCCGACGCGCGATCTCGCGGGTGCCGATCGCGCTCAGCAGCGCGGCGGGGGTGAGTTCGAGGAGAGCGGCGAGCGCCGCCTCGAGGAGCCGCTCCTTGAGGGGCGACTCGGGTGCCTCCGACGACATGGTCCCCACCCTACGGATCCCCGGCCCGATCGGGGTGCACGGCGTGCCCCGGAGCGGTGGGGAACCCGCACCGCTGCAGCGCCCGCTCCGCGACCCGCTCCGGGGGCGTGGCTGGTTGGAGCAGGGCGCGGCGCACGGTGAGGGCGAGCAGGAGGCGGGCGACGTCGTCCTCCCCGTCCGGATCCCCTTCCAGGGCCGGAGTCGACCCGCGGGCGGCGATCAGTCGCCGGGTCCGTGCGAGCACCGGGTCCTGCTCGGCGGGATCAGGCGAGGAGGGCGCGAGCAGCACCGAGGTCAGGTAGGCGGCGGCGAGCGGCACCCGCGGGACGACGGCGCGCGCGACGTCGGCGAGCACCCGGCGCAGTTCCTCCTCCGGGGATCCCGCGGCGGTGCCACGGACCTGGAGGAGGGGGCGGGCCTGTTCCAGGAAGAGGGCGGCCTCGAGGTGTTCCCGGGTCGCGAAGTAGCGGTAGAGCGTGGACAGGCTCACGCCGGCCTGCGCGGCCACGCGCGTGAGAGTGATCCCGTCGGTCGTCGCGGTGGCGGTGAGCGTGGCGGCGGCGCTCAGGATCCGGGCACGGGTCGGGTCGTCGGCCGCCGGCGCCGTGCCCGGCGTGGGCGGCACGGCGCGCGGCGGGGACTGGCTGTGGATCTCCGCGAGCCGGTCGTCCACCGTGCGTCGGTCGCCCTCGATCCGGGTGAGGAGGAGGTCGGCCGCGGTCGAGGCCCGCTGGAAGCGCATCCGATGGTCCGGGTGCGGGTCCACCAGGTGCAGCTGGGTCATGCCGTTGAGCAGGGCGGTCTTGGTGGGGAGGAAGGTGCGCGGCTCGAACGGCTCGCGCAGGCGGCGACCCCAGGCGGCCCACATGATCTCCAGGTCCCCGAGGATCTGGGCGTCCATGTCGTGCAGGAAGTCGCGGTAGGCCCGCGCGCCCTGCTCGCCGCCCAGGGCCCACAGCCCGAGCCGGTGCCGGAAGTGGGGGTCGGTCGTGTTGCGGTCGAACTCGGCTCCGTGCAGGGCGAAGACCGCCTCGAGCGGGAGGTGGGAGTGGCGGATCTGGTCCACCAGGAGCGCCACCCCCGCTCCCATCGAGGAGGAGGTGGCGTAGGCGCGGGCCAGGACGGCGTCGGCGAGGCCCTCGATCGATCCGAAGTGGTGGTGGATGGTGGCGGGGCTGGCACCGGCGCGCCGGGTGATCTCGCGCCCCCCGACGGCGCGGAGCAGGAGCACGGGCGTCAGGTCGTCCAGCGCGTCGACGGCGGCACGCAGCAGCCGATCCCGGAGGGACCCGGAGTCCGACGCCGACGACACGGGGTCACCCTACGAAAGGACCGGTGGCGCCGGGGGCTGCCGCCCGGGGACGGCCCGAGTTCGGCCGCATGCCCCCGCGGCGCTACGATCAACGGTCGGCACGACACGTGACCATCGCCCGTCGCGCCCCGGTGAGCCCGGGGCGCCGGGCGGGAGCGGGCGCGCAGCGGTCGCCGCCGGCCCGACCTGACCGACCGTTGTAAGGAGACCACCTGTGAAGAGCGCCGTCGAGACCTTGAGCCCCACCCGGGTCAAGCTCACCGTCGAGGTGCCCTTCGAGGAGCTCAAGCCGAGCCTCGACAAGGCCTACCAGCAGATCGCCAAGCAGATCAACGTCCCCGGCTTCCGCCGCGGCAAGGTCCCCCCGATGATCATCGACCGCCAGGTCGGCCGCGGCGCCGTCCTGGAGCAGGCGATCAACGACACCCTGCCGGGCAAGTACGTCGAGGCCCTGCAGGAGAACGACCTCACCCCGCTCGCCCAGCCCGAGATCGACGGCCTGGAGATCGGTGACGACGAGGGTTTCTCCTTCAGCGCCGAGGTCGACGTCAAGCCGACCATCGAGCTGCCCTCCTACGAGGGCCTCACCGCCCAGGTCGACGACGTCGTCGTCAGCGACGAGGACGTCGAGGAGCATCTGCAGAACCTGCGCGAGCGCTTCGCGACCCTGGTCGACGTCGAGCGCGCCGCCGCCGACGGCGACTTCGTGGTCATCGACCTCGTGGCCCGTCAGGACGGCGAGGTCGTCGACGGCGCCGAGGTGTCCGGCATGTCCTACCGCGTCGGTCGTGGCGGCATGATCGACGGCCTCGACGAGGCCCTCGCCGGTGCCGAGATCGGCACCGAGAAGACCTTCACCACCCAGCTCGTGGGCGGCGACCTCGTGGGCCAGGACGTCGAGGTGACCGTCAAGGTCACCCAGGTCCAGGAGCAGCAGCTCCCCGAGCTCGACGAGGAGTTCGCCCAGCTCGCCTCGGAGTTCGACACCGTCGAGGAGCTCACCGCCGACCTGCGCGAGCGGCTCGGCCGCGGCAAGCGCCTCGAGCAGGCCGCCGCCGCGCGCGACGCCGTCCTGGAGGCGCTGCTGGAGAAGGTCGAGGTGCCGCTGCCCGACGCGCTGGTCACCGAGGAGCTCAACGCCCGCCGCGAGAGCGTCGAGCAGCAGCTGGTCTACGCCGGCATGACGATGGAGAAGTACCTCGAGGAGGAGGGCCAGACCATCGAGGAGTTCGAGGCCGACCTCGAGCGCCGGGTGCGTGACGCCGTCGCCGCCCAGTTCCTCCTCGACGAGATCGCCTCGAAGGAGGAGCTCGGCGTCGAGCAGGCCGAGCTGTCCCAGCACCTGGTGCTGCGCGCCCAGCAGTCGGGTCAGGACCCGCAGGAGTTCGCGAACCACATGTTCGCCCACAACCACATCCCGGACCTGATCCAGGAGGTGCTGCGCAACAAGGCCCTGCAGGTGCTCATCGACGCCGCCACGGTCACCGACGCCTCCGGCAACACCGTCGAGCTCACCAACCTGCGCCCCGACGGCACCATCGCCGAGCCGGCGGCGGAGGAGACCTCCGAGGAGTCGGCCGAGGCCCCCGAGGCCGCCGAGGAGCCCACCGAGGAGGCCTGAGCCTGCTCGCCCCGCACCCCGAGACGCCCCGCTCCCGCCACCGGCGGGGGCGGGGCGTCCTGGTTGTCGGGGTCAGCGGCGGGTGAGGGCGCCGAGGCGGTGCAGGGTGACGCCGGGGAAGACCGCCGCGGTGTCCACGGAGGGGAAGCGCGACTGCAGGATCTCGATCAGCAGGCTGCGGTAGTCGGTGGTGACCGCCAGGTCGCCCTCGACCAGGCGGCCCTCGGCCAGCCCCGGCCAGCGGGCGTAGTACCGGCCGCCGCGCACGCCGGCGCCCATCAGCAGCACCGAGTTGCCGTAGCCGTGGTCGGTGCCGGCGGCGCCGTTCTCGGCCACGCGGCGCCCGAACTCGCTCAGGGTCACCAGGGTGACCCGCTGCGCGTCGGGACCGAGGTCGGTGAAGAACGCCGCCAGCGAGCCCGCGAGGTCGGCGAGGTTGCGCTGCATCAGCGCCCGCAGGTTGAGGTGGTGGTCCCACGAGCCGGAGTCGACCGCGATCGCCCGCACGCCCAGCCCGCTGCGGATCAGCGCGGCGGCGTTGCGCATCGAGGTGCCCAGCGGGGTCGCGGGGTAGGAGGCGCCGCGCTGGGGCGCCTTCGCGGCCTCGCGGCTGTAGCGCATGCCGCGCCGGGACAGCTCCAGGGCGTTGCGGCCGGCCCGGGCGACGTCGGACTCGCCGTCGTACATCCGCTGCAGCCCGGCGCGCACCCGGTCGCCACGGGCGCCGCCCGCGAACGGGGTGCCGAGCGACTGCGGGGTCGCGATGGCGAGTGACTCGGTGGGCCCGATGAGTGCGGTGGGCACGACGTTGGTGCCGACCGCGACGCCCTCGAAGGTCTCCTGGTCGCCCAGCGCACCGATGAGCCGGTTCAGCCAGCCGACGCGGGCGTCGGAGCCGGGGTCGGCGTCCTCGACCTCCTCGATGGCGCTGAAGTGGCTGCGGTTGGGGGCCGGGAGCCCGACGGCGTGCACCGCGGCCATGGCGTCGCGCTGCCACCACGGGCTGAGCGGGGCGAGGGCGGGGTGCAGTCCGAACATCGCGTCGCGGTGCAGCAGCTGCGCGCGCGGGATCGCGATGCCCGGCCGGGCCCGGTAGTAGGCCGGCTCGCCGTGGGGCACGACCATCGAGAGGCCGTCGACGCCGCCGCGCTGGGACAGCACCACCAGCACGCTCCCGCGGGGCTCGGCGCCGAAGACCGAGGCGGTGAGCACGTCGCCCACCAGGGAGGTGGCGACGCCGGCGCCGGCGGCCAGGGTGCCACCGCGGAGCACGCCGCGCCGGCTCAGCCGGCGGTGGTCGTCGCAGCAGCCGTCCGCGGCGAGGCCGGCGGGGGTGGCGGTGCCCGGGGCGGGGGAGGGGTTCGTCATCGCTGGAGTCCTGCCGGGGAGTTGAGCACGGTGCCGCGCAGCAGCGTGTACTGGCTGTCGGTCACCGCGGCGGCGGAGCGGAACCGGTGGCCGGCCGGGAGGCCGAGCGCGCCCGCCACGGCGCCCACGAGGGTGCGGTCGGCGGCGCGGCCGAGCAGGCGCCGCGACTGGTGGTCGACGAGGTCGGCCAGGGTCTGCGGCCAGCTGCTCGGCAGCTGGCTGGCGGGGGCGGCCACGCGCACGCCGCGGAACAGGCTGCCCGAGGTGGCGGCGAGGTCGTAGTGGTGCTGCCAGGAGCGCAGCACCCGCGCAGCGGAGAGGTAGTCGCTGCTCGTCTCGGGCCAGCCGTCGGGGGCGGGCCAGCGCAGGCTGAGCTGACCCATGTCGGTCGCGGTGGCCAGCAGGTAGGTCACGAAGGAGTCCGGCGCGAGCGTGGGCTGGGGCTCCAGGCCCATCACGCGGGCGGTGCGCACGACGTCGTCGCTGGGGTTCCACACCTTGCGGTGGCGGGCCCGTGTGAAGGCGGGGTGGCGCACCAGCGCGCGCAGGGTGGCGGGGATGTCGGTGCCCGAGCGGCGGTAGGCCCGCGCCACGTGGCGCACGAGCGCCGGGTCGGGGTCGTCGGAGACGAACCGCACGCACAGCCGGGTGGCGATCCGGGTGGCGGTCGCCGGGTGGGCGGCGAGGTAGTCCAGCAGCGCGTTGAGCGCGGGGCGGCCGTCGGCGGCGCGGTTCGGGTGGCGGAACCCCAGCACGCTCACCGGGCCGGTGGCGTGGCGGGCGGGGTCGTAGCCGTACCGCAGGGCCAGGGCGGTGTCGACCGTGAAGCCGGTCAGCAGGCGCGCGGCCGACCGCACGTCGCCCTCGTCGTAGACCCGGCCCACGGTGTAGAGCTCGAGGAGCTCGCGGCCCAGGTTCTCGTTCAGCGCGTTGCGGGCGTTGAGGTCGTTGGTGAGGTAGGTCGACATCGCCGGGTGGGCGATCGCGGCCCGCAGCAGGCTGCGGTAGCTGCGCAGGGCGTGCACGCGCACGACCTCGGTGTCGAAGGCGGGCCGCCACGGGAACGAGCGGTCCTCGCTGGCGGGGATGTAGATCAGGTTGCCCCAGAAGTCGACCATCGTCTCGTAGACCTGGTGACGGCTCGTGATGCGTCGCAGGAAGGTCTGGCCGATGAGGTCCTGCCCGATCTGGAAGGCCCCCCGCACGCCCGCGCTGGCCAGGGCGTAGTTCACGGCCGGGGGGTTCACCAGCAGGGGGAAGTGCAGCGGTGCCTGCCGGGCGGCGTCGTTCTCGGGCAGGGAGCGGCGCAGCTGGGCCTCGAACCAGCCCGCGCGGCCGAGCCGGGCGAGGTCGCGGCGCACCTGGTCGTCGACGCCGAAGGTGAACCGGTCGGCCAGGTGGCGGGCCGGGTCGGACAGGGAGGAGCCGGGCACGGGGGTTGCCTCTCGTCACGGGCGGGGAGGTCTTGCGGTGCTCTTGCGGGGGTGGCGACAGCGTAGTCGCAGGGCGACCCCGCGATCACGGGCCCCGTCCGGGATGTCGGGATGCGACCTCGACCTCATTCGAGTGCACATGCGTGCACTGAAGCCGTAGGGTGACGCGCATGAGCACCGCCACCGCGCCCGCCGCCCCGCCCGCTCCGGGCGGCACCGTGATCGACGCCCTCGGTCTGCTCGCCGAGGTCGGCGAGGAGCTCGTGCTCGCCACGGTGCGCGACACCCACCTCGCCATCGCCCAGCGCGCCCACGGCCTCGCCACGCGCGGCACCCTCGGGCTCGGGGCGCTGCCGCAGGCCGCCCACCTCGGCATCGCGCGGGGCGTCTACGCCGGGATCGGGCTCGGCCTGCGCGGTGCCGGTCGGGGGCTGGACCGTGTCGCCGCCACCGGCCACGGCCCCGCCCTGGACGCCACCCGGGGCGGGCGGCTGGCCACCGCCGCGGTGAACGGCCTCATCGGCGACCGGCTCGCCGAGCGGCGGCCCGAGCTCGCGATCCCCCTGGCCGTCCGGGTCGGCGGCCGCGACGTGTGGCCCGACGCCGACGAGCTGGCCGCGGCCTTCCCGGCCGCGGGTCCGCGTGTGGCCGTGCTCGTGCACGGCCTGTGCGAGGACGACGAGGTGTGGGGCGACGCCGCGCCCGCCCCCGCGCCGGACGGCGTGGCCCGCCCCCGCGTGCGCTACCCCGAGGTGCTGCGCGCGCTGGGGTGGACCGTGGTCGTGCTCCGCCTCAACACCGGGCTGCCGGTGCGGGAGAACGGGGCGGCGCTCTCGGCGCTGCTCGACCGCCTGCTCGCCCACTGGCCCGTGCCGCTGGAGCGGTTCGCGCTGATCGGGCACTCCATGGGCGGCCTCGTGATCCGGGCCGCCAGCGCGGTGCGCGACCCCGCCCGCCCCGACGGCCTCCCCGCCTGGGCCGGGCGGGTCGGCGACGTCGTCACCCTGGCGACGCCGCACCACGGCGCGCCGCTGGCGTGGGGCGTGGGGCACGGCAGCCGGGCGCTCGCGCGGCTGCCCGAGACCGCGGCGTTCGGGCGGATCCTGGACTGGCGCTCGCGCGGGGTGCACGACCTCGTGGTCGGGTTGGGGGAGGAGGTGCCGCCGCTGCCGGGGGTCTCCTACCGCCTGGTCTCGGCGTGCCTCACCACCCGGCGCCACCCCGTGGGCCACGCGCTGGGCGACCTGCTCGTGCGCACCCGCTCGGCCCAGGCCGTCGACCGTGCCGGCCGGCGGCTCTTCCCCGGCGCCGAGACCGTGCACCTGGACCACACCGACCACTTCGGCGTGCTGGCTCACCCCGAGGTGGCCGCCCACCTGCGCCGCTGGCTGGCCTGAGCCGCGTCCCCGGGGCGGGGTGAGGGCTGGCATGATCGCGCCATGACCGACGCCGCCCGTCCCGCCGAGCGCGAGCTGCGCGCCGAGACCGTCGTCGCCGCGGCGCCGGAGCGGGTGTGGGCCGCGCTCACCGACTTCGACGCGCTCGCGCGGTGGAGTCCCGAGACGGTGCGGATGCTCCCGCTGCTGCGCGGTGGCCTGCGGGTGGGCCAGCAGTACCTCGGCATCAACCGTCGTGGCGCCGTCGTGTGGCCGACGCGCTCGGTGGTCGCGCAGGTGGAGGCGCCCTCGGTGCTGGTGTGGGACACCCGCTCCAGCGGCGCGCGCTGGATCTGGGAGCTCAGCGCCACCGACGACGGCCGTACGCGGGTGGTCCACCGGCGTCCGGTGCCGCAGCGGCTGACGCGCGTGAGCGGCGTCTTCGCCCGGGTGCTGCTCGGCGGTGCCGCGGGCCACGCCGACGAGCTCGAGGCCGGGATGCGCACCACCGTGGAGCGGCTGCGGGCCCACGTCGAGTCGGCGTGAGGGCGCCCGGGGGCGCGGACTCCGGCGGCCCCGCGGCTGCTTCTGCTGACGGCGAACAGCCCCGATTTTCCTCCTGATCCCGCGATCGCGCGGGCTAGGGTCGAGGACGTGACCCAGTACTCCACTCACCGAGCGCCGGCGGACTCCGGTCCGACGATGGGCGCGGGCGGTTTCAACGTCCTCGACGACCACATCTACCAGCGTCTGCTGCGCGAGCGGATCGTCTTCCTCGGCTCCGAGGTGCGCGACCAGAACGCGAACGCGATCTGCGCGCAGCTGCTGCTGCTCTCGGCGGAGGACCCCGAGGCCGACATCTTCCTGCACATCAACAGCCCCGGCGGCTCCGTGGACGCCGGCATGGCGATCTACGACACCATGACCTACATCCCCAACGACGTCGCCACCGTCGGCATGGGCCTGGCCGCCTCGATGGGCCAGTTCCTGCTCTGCGCGGGCACCAAGGGCAAGCGCTACGCCCTCCCGCACGCCCGGATCATGATGCACCAGCCGTCCTCCGGCATGGGCGGCTCGGCCTCGGACATCAAGATCCAGGCCCAGCAGTCGCTGCACATCAAGAAGGTGCTGCTCGACCTCATCTCCGAGCACACCGGTCAGAGCATCGAGCAGGTCAACGCCGACGCCGACCGCGACCGCTGGTTCACCGCCGCGGAGGCCAAGGAGTACGGCCTGGTCGACCACGTGATCACCAGTGCCCGTGAAGCCGCCGACGAGGGCCGCCCGGCCCGGACCAAGGAGAGCTCGTGAACTACTACATCCCGCAGTGGGAGGAGCGCACCTCCTACGGCTTCCGCCGGATCGACCCCTACGCGAAGCTGTTCGAGGAGCGCATCATCTACCTCGGCACGCCGATCAGCGACGACGTCGCCAACGCCGTCATCGCCCAGCTGCTGTGCCTGCAGTCGATGAACCCCGACCAGGACATCAGCATCTACATCAACAGCCCCGGCGGCTCGTTCACCGCGCTCACGGCCATCTACGACACGATGAAGTTCATCAAGCCCGACGTGCAGACCGTCTGCCTGGGTCAGGCCGCCTCCGCGGCCGCGATCCTGCTCGCCGCGGGCACGCAGGGCAAGCGCCTGGCGCTGCCGAACAGCCGGATCCTCATCCACCAGCCCTACACCGAGGGCACCTTCGGCCAGACCTCCGACATCGAGATCCAGGCCAACGAGATCCTGCGCATGCGCGACCTGCTCGAGCAGATGATCAGCGAGCACAGCGGCAAGCCGCGCGAGGAGGTCAGCCGCGACATCGAGCGCGACAAGATCCTCACCGCGCCGCAGGCCGTGGAGTACGGCCTGATCGACAACGTGCTGGAGTCGTTGAAGACCCCGGCCCTGGCCTGAGGGTCCGGGCACCAATGCTCGTGTCCCGCCCCCGTCCGGGGGCGGGACGGGGTACCGTCGAGCAGGCTCGACGCCCCCCGGGGGACCGCACGGGTCCCTGCTCCTGCCGCCCCGAGCCCGGGACGGCGCCCTGATCCACTGGGAGGATTCGTTTCGTGGCACGCATCGGTGACGGAGGCGAACTGCTCAAGTGCTCGTTCTGCGGGAAGAGCCAGAAGCAGGTCAAGAAGCTCATCGCCGGACCCGGCGTCTACATCTGCGACGAGTGCATCGACCTGTGCAACGAGATCATCGAGGAGGAGCTCAACGAGGCCGGCGACGTCGCCCTCGACGAGCTGCCCAAGCCCGCGGAGATCTTCGAGTTCCTCAACGCCTACGTGATCGGGCAGGAGCAGGCCAAGAAGGCGCTCGCGGTGGCGGTCTACAACCACTACAAGCGCGTCCAGGCCGGCGTCGCCTCGGGCAGTGCGGGCAAGCACGCCAAGGACGAGGCCGTCGAGGTCGCCAAGTCCAACATCCTGGTCATCGGCCCCACCGGCTGCGGCAAGACCTACCTCGCCCAGACCCTCGCGCGGATGCTCAACGTCCCCTTCGCGATCGCCGACGCCACGGCGCTCACCGAGGCCGGCTACGTCGGCGAGGACGTCGAGAACATCCTGCTCAAGCTGATCCAGGCCGCCGACTACGACGTCAAGAAGGCCGAGACCGGCATCATCTACATCGACGAGATCGACAAGGTGGCCCGCAAGGCCGAGAACCCCTCGATCACGCGCGACGTCTCCGGTGAGGGCGTGCAGCAGGCGCTGCTCAAGATCATCGAGGGCACCACCGCCTCGGTGCCGCCCCAGGGCGGGCGCAAGCACCCGCACCAGGAGTTCATCCAGATCGACACCACCAACATCCTCTTCGTGGTGGGCGGCGCGTTCGCGGGCCTCGAGCACATCATCGAGCAGCGGGTGGGCAAGAAGACCCTCGGGTTCACCGCCGAGGTGCGCGGGGCGGAGGAGCGTGCCGAGGAGGACCTGCTGGCGCAGGTCCGTCCCGAGGACCTCACCAAGTTCGGCCTGATCCCCGAGTTCATCGGCCGCCTCCCGCTGATCGCCAGCGTCACCAAGCTCGACCAGGCCGCGCTGGTGCAGATCCTCACCGAGCCGCGCAACGCCCTGATCAAGCAGTACCGCAAGCTCTTCGAGCTCGACGCCGTCGAGCTGGAGTTCACCGACGAGGCCGTGTGCGCGATCGCCGACAAGGCCCTCGAGCGCGGCACCGGCGCCCGCGGGCTGCGCGCGATCATCGAGGAGGTGCTCCTCCACGTCATGTACGAGGTGCCCTCCCGCGGCGACGTCGCCAAGGTCGTGGTCACCGAGGCGTCCGTGCTCGGCGAGGCCACGCCCACCCTGGTGCTGCGCGACGCCGCGACGAAGAAGAAGAAGTCCGCCTGATCCTCGGCCGTTCGGCTGACAGATCGGGTGACGTGGGTCACACTCGGGGGCACGAATCCCCGCTGCTCCCGAGGTGACCCCCATGGTGCGTTCCGAGACCTACGCCCTCACCGCCTTCTGGGCGATGTTCCTGCTCTCCTGCCTGGTCGTGCACCTGCTCCGCTGAGCGTCGCGGAGGCGCCACGCGCCCGACGACCACCCGGGGAGGCGCTCAGTCCTCGGTGGGGACCTCGGCCAGCGCGGCGACGACGGTGACGCCGGTGGCGGCGTCGTCGACGGTGTGGACGATCTCGCCCACGATCTTGCCGGCGGCGCGCAGGTCGGCCTCGGCGGCGATGACGGCGTCCAGCGCCGCGCGGGTGCCGGTGAACTCGACCCGGGCCAGCTCGGCCCGCATCGAGACCTTGGCCTGGGACTTCGCGCCGCGCAGGCCCGCCAGGGCCGCCGCGACGGCGTCGACGGCGGCGGGGTCGGCCGCGGCGGCCGAGCCCAGCTCGGTGGCGGTGGGCCAGGTGGCGGTGTGGACGGAGTCGTCATGACCCCACGACCACACCTCCTCGGTGACGTAGGGCAGGAACGGCGCGAACAGCCGCAGCTGGACGTCCAGGGCGAGCAGCAGGGTCGCCTTGGCCGACTCCGAGGCGCTGGAGCCGTCCTCGGCGTAGGCCCGCTCCTTCACCAGCTCGAGGTAGTCGTCGCAGAACTCCCAGAAGAACTTCTCGGTGACCTCGAGCGCGGTGGTGTAGTCGTAGGCGTCGAAGGCGTCGGTGGCCTTCCCGACGACCCCGGCGAGCCGGGCCAGCAGGGCGCAGTCGATCGGCTCGGTGACCCGCACGGGGTCGGCCGTGGAGGCCCCGACGTTGCCGATCACGAACTTGGAGGCGTTGAGGATCTTCATCGCCAGCCGGCGCCCGACCTTCATCTGCGACTCGTCGAACGGCGAGTCCAGGCCCGGGCGCGCGATCGCGGCCCGCCAGCGCACGGCGTCGGCGCCGAACTTGTGCAGGATCTCGTCGGGCACGATGGCGTTGCCCTTGGACTTGGACATCTTCTTGCGGTCCTTGTCCACGATGAAGCCCGAGATCATCGCGTGCGACCACGGCACGGCGCCGTTTTCCAGGCTCGCGCGCACCACCCGGCTGAACAGCCAGGTGCGGATGATCTCGTGGGCGTGGGTGCACAGGTCCATCGGCCACACCCGCGACCACAGGTCGGGGTCGCGCTCCCAGCCGCCCGCGATGTGCGGGGTGAGGGAGGAGGTGGCCCAGGTGTCCATGACGTCCGGGTCGCCGATGAACCCGCCCGGCTTGCCCCGCTGGTCCTCGGTGTAGCCCGCGGGCGCGTCGGTGGAGGGGTCGACCGGCAGCTCGGCCTCGCGCGGGGTCAGCGGGTGCGCGTAGTCGGGCTCACCGGCGTCGTCGAGGGGGTACCAGACCGGGAAGGGGATGCCGAAGAAGCGCTGGCGCGAGATCAGCCAGTCGCCGTTGAGCCCGCCCACCCAGTTGTCGTAGCGGTGCTTCATGTGGGTGGGCACCCAGGTGATCTCCCGACCGCGGTCGAGCATCTCGGTGCGCATGCCGGCGTCGCGGCCGCCGTTGGTGATGTACCACTGGCGGGTGGCCACGATCTCCAGCGGCTTGTCGCCCTTCTCGTAGAAGTTCGCCATCCGCTGGGTGGGGGTCGGCTCGCCGTCGAGGTCGCCGGACTCGCGCAGCATCGCGACCATCTCCTCGCGCGCGGAGAAGGTGGTCTTGCCGGCCAGCCGCTCGTAGGCCGCGGCGGCCTCCGGGGCGGCGAGCCACTCCGGGACGTCGCGGGAGAGCCGGCCGTCGCGCTGGATGACGGTGCGCACCGGCAGAGCCAGCTCGCGCCACCAGGTGACGTCGGTGAGGTCGCCGAAGGTGCAGCACATCGCGATGCCCGCACCCTTGTCGGGCTCGGCCGCGGGGTGGGCGAGCACCGGCACCTCGACACCGAAGATCGGCGAGCGCACGGTGGTGCCGAACAGGTCGGCGTAGCGCTCGTCGTCGGGGTGGGCGATCAGCGCCACGACGCTCGGGATCAGCTCGGGACGGGTGGTCTCGATGTGCACGACGCCGCCGTCGGGGCGGTGGTAGGCCACGCGGTGGTAGGCGCCGGCGTACTCGCGGGCCTCGAGCTCGGCCTGGGCCACGGCGGTCTGGAAGGTGACGTCCCACATCGTGGGGGCCTCCTGCAGGTACGCCTCACCGCGGGCGAAGTTGCGCAGGAACGCCGTCTGGCTCACGCGCTGGGCGTCCGTGCCGACCGTGGTGTAGGTGATGCCCCAGTCGACCGAGAGGCCGAGGCGGCGCCACAGCTCCTCGAACTTCTTCTCGTCCTCCTCCACCAGCTGGGTGCACAGCTCGATGAAGTTGGGGCGGCTGATCGGGATCTGCTGCTTGCCGGGCTTCTCCGGCGGGGTGAAGTCGGGGTCGTAGGGCAGCGAGGGGTCGCAGCGCACGCCGAAGTAGTTCTGCACCCGGCGCTCGGTGGGCAGGCCGTTGTCGTCCCAGCCCATCGGGTAGAACACCGACTTGCCGCGCATGCGCTGGTAGCGCGCGATGAGGTCGGTGTGGGTGTAGGAGAAGACGTGCCCCACGTGCAGGCTGCCGCTCACGGTGGGCGGCGGGGTGTCGATGGCGTAGACGTTCTCGCGCGGCTGGGTGCGGTCGAAGGTGTAGGTGCCCCGCTCCTTCCAGCGCGCGGCCCAGGTGTCCTCCAGCCCCTCGAGCGCCGGCTTCTCGGGTACGACCACGGCACGGGCGTCCGTGCTCGTGGTGTCCGCGGGGCTCTCGGGGTGCGTCGTCATAACGCCGGATCCTAGTTGCGGCGGGGTTTCGCTGTCGTATCGGATAGCCGTCATGAGCAGCGACGACGCGGCCCGCTGGCGCTTCCACGACGACGCCGCCGCGTTCCTCGACGCCGCGGCCGACCACCTGGCGGCCCACCCGGTCGCGACGACCGTCGTGCTCACCGTCGCCGACGAGCTGCGGCGGCTGCCGCCGCCCCCGGTCGCGTGGCCCCGCTGGTACGCCGTCGGGTACGACGAGGCGGGGCAGGTGGCGGGGGTCGCGATGCGCACCTCCGAGACACCGCCGCACGCCCCCTACGTCGCGCCGATGCCGCCGGAGCTGGCCGCCGGGCTCGGGGCGGCGCTCGCGAGGCGCGGGGAGCAGGCGCGCGGGCTCAACGGCGAGGTCGTCGCCGCCCGGGCGTGCGCGCAGGCGCTGGCGGACGCCACGGGCGGCCGCGGGAGCGTGGAGGTCGGGATGACCCAGCGGCTCTACGAGCACCGCGACGTCGCCGCGCTCGGCACGGCCGACGGGGTGCCCGGGCGGTGGCGGCGCGCCGCGGAGGCCGACCTGCCGCTGCTGCGGGCGTGGCTGACCGACTTCCATCCCGCGGCCGCCCGTCAGGCCGGTCGGCCGCCGGCCGCTCACGGGTCCGGGCCGGCGATGCGGGAGGAGTCGCTGCGCGACCGGGTGGACAGCGGCCGGTTGCGGCTGTGGGAGGTCGACGGCGAGCCGGTGAGCCTGGCCGGCACCACGGCCGTGCTGCACGGTGTCGGGCGGGTAGGGCCGGTGTACACGCCCGGACCTCTGCGTGGCCGCGGGTACGCCGCGGCGGCGACGGCCGCCGCCACCCGGTCGCTGCTGGACGCGGGAGCGCGGCCGTGCCTGTTCGCCGACGCCGCCAACCCGACGTCCAATGCCCTGTACGAGCGGCTGGGCTACGTCGCGATCGGCGACTTCGCCGAGCTGCGGATCGAGGCGGTCCCCGGCGTCACCACACCAGCACCGGCTTGACCACCCGCCCGGCCAGCACGTCGGCGATGGCGGTGTCGAGCTCGGTGAAGGGGTAGGTCGTCACGAGGTGGTCGACGTCGAAGCGGCCCTGCGCCCGCAGGTCCAGCAGGTGCGGGATGAAGGTCTGCGGGTCGGCCTCGCCCTCGATGGAGGAGCGGATGATCTTGCCGTTCTGCAGCAGGTCGATCGCGTCGATGGTGTACTCGGCCGGGCCCAGGCCCAGGGCCACCAGCGTCCCGCGCACGCGCAGCGACAGCTGGGCCTGCGTGACCACCTGCGGGACCGCCGTGGTGTCGATCGCGAAGGACGCGCCGCCCGCGGTGAGCTCCTTGACCCGCTCCGCGACGGGCTGGTCGCCCAGCGTCGTCGGGTCCACCCCGATCGCGCCGTAGCGGGCCGCGGCCTCCAGCCGGGACTCCATCAGGTCCACCGCCACGATCGTGGGGCAGCCCGCGGCGGCGGCCGCCGCGATCGCGGCCAGCCCCACGGCGCCCGCGCCGAAGACCACGAGGCTGGAGCCGGCGTCGGGGCGCATCAGGTTCAGCACGGTGCCGGCACCGGTCTGGAACCCGCAGGCGAAGGGGGCGAGCAGGGTGAGGTCGAGGTCGCGGTCCACGACCACGCAGTTGTCGGCGTAGGCGATCGCGTGGCGCGCCATCGAGGACTGGCCGAAGAACGAGCCGTACAGCGGGGCGCCGTCGCGGTGGTGGGTGGTGGAGCCGTCCATCCGGAAGCCCATGTAGTTGAGCATCAGGGTCTGCTCGCAGTAGCCGACCGCGCCCTCGGCGCACGCCGCGCAGGCCCGGCAGGAGCGGAAGCTCACGACCACGTGGTCGCCCACCTCGATGCCGACGACGTCGGGGCCGACCGCCTCCACCACCCCGGTGCCCTCGTGGCCGAAGACCCGCGGGAACATCTCCGGCGGCAACTGCTCCTTCACCGACAGGTCGGTGTGGCACAGGCCGGTGGCGACGACGCGCACCAGCACCTCGTCGGCCCGGGGCTCGTCGAGCTCGACCTCCTCGAACACGAACGGGCCGTGGGGGTCGTGGACGACCGCGGCGGTGGTGATCACTGCTCGCGCTCCAGCCAGAAGTAGTACAGGTCGGCCACGCCGAAGGCCGCCTCGAGCTTGCCGTTCATGATGCCCATGAGCGTGGTGTCGTCGACGGCCTTGAAGTGGTCGAGGACGGGCAGCTTGTCGTAGACCATCGTGGCGGTCACCTCGCCGCGGAAGCCGACCTCCCACAGGCTCGCCTCCCCACCGCCCCCGGCCTTGAGGTGGGAGAAGAGCCGGCCGTCCTCGCCGCGGCAGATCAGCGGCTTGGCGTCCTGCGGCGACTCGAACCACTTGCCGTGCCACCGCACCTGCTCCAGCACCGTCCCGGCGAGGTGCCCGGTGGCGAAGTCGCCCCCGCGCCAGTGGCCCAGGATGTCGGCCACCCGCACCGGCCGCAGGTCGGCCCACAGGGCGTCGAGGTCGGCGGGCGCGGCCCGGTCGGCGTCGCGCAGCGCGGCGAAGCGCGCGTGGAGGTCGGTCATGGCCGCTGAGTAGAACGCGTTCCACTCGGTGCGTCAACAGGGCACCTCCCTAGACTGGTCCCTGATGACCGACTTCCCCGCGCTCCAGCCCGAGGCCCGAGCGGCCCAGACCTACGACGAGGTCGAGGACGCCCTGCTCTCCCGGTGGCCCGAGACCCGCCTCGAGCCCAGCCTCGACCGCATCCGCGCGTTCTGCGAGCTGCTCGGAGACCCGCAGCGCAGCTACCGCTCGATCCACCTCACCGGCACCAACGGCAAGACCTCCACCTCCCGGATGGTCGACACCCTGCTCCGGGCCCTGGACCTGCGCACCGGGCGGTTCACCTCCCCCCACGTGGAGCGCATGACCGAGCGCATCAGCATCGACGGCGAGCCGCTGGACGACGAGGCGTTCGTGCGTGCGTTCAACGACGTCGCGCCCTACACCCACCTGGTGGACGCCGACCAGCCCCACCCGCTGAGCTTCTTCGAGACCGTGGTCGGCATGGCCTACGCCGCCTTCGCCGACGCCCCGGTCGACGTCGCGGTGGTGGAGGTCGGCATGGGCGGCTCGTGGGACGCCACCAACGTGCTCGACGCCGACGTCGCGGTGGTCACCCCGATCTCGGTGGACCACGCCCGCTACCTCGGCGAGACGCCCGGGGCGATCGCGGTCGAGAAGTCCGGGATCATCAAGCCCGGCGCCTTCGCGGTGCTCGCCCAGCAGCCGCTGGAGGCCGCCACCGCCCTGCTGCGCCACGCCGCCGACGTCGGCGCCACCGTCGCGCGCGAGGGTCTGGAGTTCGGCGTCGTGTCCCGCACCCCGGCGGTCGGTGGCCAGCTGGTGTCGCTGCAGGCGCTGCGGGCCCGCTACGACGACGTCTTCCTCCCGCTCTACGGCGCCCACCAGGCCCAGAACGCGGTGGTGGCGCTGGCCGCCGTCGAGGCGTTCCTCGGCGACACCGCGGTGCTGGACGCCGACCTCGTGCGGGCCGCGTTCGCCGAGGCGACCTCGCCGGGCCGGCTCGAGATCATCCGGCGCAGCCCGACGATCCTGCTCGACGCCGCCCACAACCCGGCCGGTGCCGAGGCCACGGGTGCGGCGCTCGAGGACTCCTTCCAGTTCTCGGCCCTGGTCGGGGTGCTCGGGGTGATGGCCGACAAGGACGTCGAGGGCCTGCTCGCGGCCTACGAGCCCCACCTCACCCACGTCGTGTGCGCCCAGCCGCGCACCGAGCGGGCGATGAGCGCCGACCGTCTGGGTGAACTCGCGGCCGAGATCTTCGGGGAGCATCGGGTGAGCGTCGTCCCCCGGATGGCCGACGCCCTCGACGTCGCCGCCACGCTCGCCGAGGGCGCCGACGCCGGCGACCACCCGCTCGGCGCCGGGGCGGTGCTCGTCACCGGCTCGGTCGTCACCGTGGGGGAGGCGCGCTCGCTGCTGACCCGGGGAGGAGCCCGATGACCGACGACACCCAGCTCGACCGGCCCCTCGACCCCGAGCGCACCAAGTCGCCCCGACGCGGCATGTGCGCCGCGGTGCTCACCCTCGAGGCGATCACGCTCGGGCTGAGCACGCCGGTGATGATCGCCGTGGCCGACGTCGACCCCGCCGCCGCCCTGCCGGTCGGCCTGGGGCTCGCCGTCGCGTGCGTGCTCGTGGCCGGGATGCTGCGCCGTGAGTCCGGGTACCGCCTGGGCTGGGCGCTGCAGGCCGCTGCGATCGGCCTCGGCCTCGTCGTCACCACCATGTACGCCCTCGGCGCCATCTTCGCCGCGCTCTGGGCCACCGCCGACCTCTTGGGGCGCCGGATCGAGCGGGAGCGTGCCGAGGCCTGGGCCGCCTACGACGCCGAGCGGGCCCGCCTGACCCCCGGCTCGTGACTCGCGCCCGGCGCCTCAGCGCCAGGGGGCGGTGAGGGCGTCCAGGGCCCGGTCCAGCTCGGCGTCGGTGACGCCGCCGAAGCCGATCACCAGCCCGGTGAGCGGGCTGGCCCGGGTGTAGTCGCTCAGCAGCGGCACGTCGAAGCCCGCGGCCCGGGCGGCATCGTGGGCGGTGAGCGCGACCGTCGCCGGCGCCAGCCACGTGGAGTACATGCCCGCAGCCGGGCCCGCCGGCTCGGCCAGGCCGGTCATCGCGGCCCCCACCCGCGGCGCGCGGTCGCGGTACACCCGCCGCGCCGACCGCACGACGCGATCGACGTACCCGTCGCGCAGCAGCGTCCAGAACGCCCGCTGCACCGGCCAGGCCGGCCCGTCGTGGCGCACGCGCAGCCGCGCCAGCACGGCGTCGCGCAGGTGGGGCGGCGGCACGAGCCAACCCAGCCGCAGCCCGGGCGCCACCGCCTTGGAGGCGGTCCCGAGATAGGCGACGTGGTCGCGGTCGAGGGAGGCCAGGGCCGGCACGGGGGCGACGTCGTAGCGGAACTCCGAGTCGTAGTCGTCCTCGACGAGCAGGCCGCCTAGGCGGCGCGCCGCCGCCAGCCAGGCCAGTCGCTCGGCGGCCGGCATCACCCGCCCGAGCGGGTGCTGGTGGGCCGGGGTGAGGTACCAGGCGGCGGCGGGGCGGGTCGCCACCTCGCCCACGGCTAGGTCCACGACGGCGCGGCCGGCGTCCTGCACCACGGCCACGGCCGCACGGTAGCCGGGGTCCTCCACCCCCACCGGGCCCGGCGGCAGGACCGCCAGCAGGTGGCGCAGCCCCTCGGTGGTGCCCGCGGTGAGCACGACCTCGTCGGGATCGCAGCGCACCCCGCGCAGGCGGTGCAGTCGCTCGGCGAGCGCGACCCGCAGCTCGCGCAGGCCGTGCGGGTCGGGGTAGCCGCGCGGCGGGGTCGCCGCCGCCACCTCGCGCCAGGCCCGGCGCCATCCGTCGCGGTGGCGCGGGTCGATCCACGGCGTGCCCGCGTCGAGTCGCACCAGCGGGGGTGCCACCGGTGCGGTCGCGGGGCGCGGCGAGGGCCCGACGGCGGGTGACCGGGTCCCGGCGGCCACGAACGTGCCGGCGCCCACGCGCCCGGTGAGCCAGCCCTCGGCACGCAGCTGGTCGTAGGCCTGCTCGACCACGGCCCGCGAGACGCCGAGGTCGGCCGCGAGCGCCCGGCTGCTCGGGACGCGGCTGCCCGGGGCGAGGGCGCCGTCGAGCACGAGCCGGCGCACGGCGTCGCCGAGCTGGCGCGGCAGCGGCTCCGCCGCGGCGCGGTCGAGCGTGACCGAGAGGGCCAGTGGCCTGCTGGAATGAGGTGGGATTGGCTCGTGCATCGAGGCCATTGTCGGGTCAGGATCGGGGCATGACCACCCCGCTGTCGCCGACTCCTCGCACCACCGTGACCCGCAGCCGCCACCGCGCGGTGTCCGAGCGCGCCGAGCTGCACGCGCTGCTCGAGGACGCGCTCGTCGCCCACGTCGGCGTCATCGTGGGCGACCACCCCGTCGTCGTGCCGGTCGCGTTCGCGGTCGACACCGAGGGGCCCGACGCCGAGGGCACGCTCTACATCCACGGCTCGGTGGCCGCCGGCTGGCTCACCCGTGCCGCCGGCGCCACGGTCTGCGTCACCGTGACCGAGATCGACGGTCTGGTGCTGGCCCGCTCGGCCTTCCACCACTCGGTCAACTACCGCTCGGCGGTGGTCATCGGCGAGGCCCGGGCCGTCACCGACCCCGTCGAGCGCGCCCACGCCCTCGCCCTCACCGTCGACCACCTCGTGCCCGGTCGCACCGCCACCCTGCGCCCCACCACGCGCAAGGAGGACGCCGCCACGGCGCTGCTCGCCGTCCCCCTGCGGGAGGCCTCGCTCAAGCGGCGTGCCGGCGACCCCGTCGACGACGAGGAGGACGTCGCCGCCGGCGCCTGGGCGGGTGTGCTGCCCCTGGCGCGCGCGGCCGGTCCCGTCGTGACCGCGGCCGACGCCGCCGGCGTGCCGGTGCCCGACGACGTCGTCGCCCGTGTGCGGGCGTGGCGGGGGAGTCACTAGGCTGCGGGGCATGACCCAGCGCACGCTCGTGCTCCTCAAGCCCGACACCGTCCGCCGCGGCCTCGTGGGCGAGGTGCTGCGCCGCTTCGAGGCCAAGGGCCTGCGCCTGGTGGCGATGGAGCTGCGCACGATCACCGGTGCCGACGCCGACGCGCACTACGCCGAGCACGTCGAGCGCGACTTCTACCCGCCGCTGCGCGACTTCGTGACCAGCGGCCCGCTCGTGGCGCTCGTGCTGGAGGGCGACGACGCCATCGAGGTGGTGCGCGGCCTCAACGGCGCCACCGACGGGCGCAAGGCCGCGCCGGGCACCATCCGCGGCGACCTCTCGCTGTCCAACCGCGAGAACCTCGTGCACGGCTCGGACTCCGAGGAGTCCGCGGCCCGCGAGATCGCGCTGTGGTTCCCCGGCCTGGGCTGACGACCCGCCCGACCTGAGTACCGGCGCTCAGGCGCCGCCGTCGCCCGGGCCCCAGGCTGGAGCCATGGGTCCCCGCCTCCGCGCGGCGCTCCTGAGCGCCCGCCCGCTGCTGCTCGCCCTCACCTGGATCGTGGTCGCCCGGCACGGGTTCGCCGGCCTGCCGGCCACGCCAGGCTCGGGCTACCTCGCCCTCACCGTCCTGCTCCCCCTGCTGGCGGTCGTGCTGCTGGTCGGCGGCACCCTGCTCCTCACCGGGCTCGTCGCCCCCCACGACGAGCGGCTGCCCCGCTGGCACGCCTGGGCCGCGCGGGTGCTCGGCCCGGTCCTGCTGCTGGGCACCTGGCTCACCGCGTCCGAGCTGACGACGTCCGCCGGCGTCGGCTGGGAGCCGGCCGCGCTGCTCGGGCTCGCGCTGGTGATGGCGTGGTGGATGCGCCGCCCCGCGCCCCGGGGCGCCTGATGCTCACGGCGTGGGGCGTGCGGTGGCGCGGCGTGCTGACGCTGCTCGGTGCGGTGCTGGCCGTCCACGCGCTGTGCGCACCGCGCTCCCCACGGCTTCCCGGACGGCACACGGGCCTGACGGTCTGCCTGGGGCTGATCATGGCCGCGGGCACCTGCTGGCCCGGACTCACGATGGTGGGCTACGGCGGCGACAACGCCCCGGGCCTGGCGCCGCACTGGGAGCTCGGCCCCGCGGTCGTGCTGCCCCTCGCCCTGCTGCTGTGGGCGGCCTCGGAGCCCCTGGACCGCCCCCGGCAGGGGGTGGGGACCGGCGCCGCGGGGTAGGAGGTCCGGCATGTCCGAGGTGTGCCCGCCCCCACCGCCGCCCGCGTGGGCGGCGGCCGCCCCACCGCCGCGCCCGGCGCTCGCCACCCCCGGCGGCGTCGTCCTGGCGCTGGTGCCGTCGCTGGTCACCGTCGTCTGGACGGTGCTGTTCCTCGACGGCGCGCAGGAGGCGATCGGCTACACCGACGCGCAGGGCGGCGAGACCACCAACGCCGAGATCGCGCTGCTGGCCGCCCTCCTCGCCATCGGCGTCGGGCTGCTCACGTGCCTGCTCGGCCTCGTGGTGCAGGCGAGCATGGCCCTCGGGCGTGCCGGGACGACGAGCCGGATGGTGGTCTCGGTGGTGGTCCACGCGCTCATCGGCGGTGGGCTGCTCCTGGTGACCCTGGTGTTCTCCGCGCTGCTGCTCGAGCCCGACGGCGTGCGTCGGCCCGGCCTCTCTCCGCACCTGGAGTACGTGGGGTGCCTGCTGCTCGGCGCGGGCCTGCTGGGCGGTGCGTTGCTCCGTGCCCTGCTTCGGGCGGTCCTGGGCCCGCGTCGGCCGCGGATCGAGTAGCCGTACTCAGGCGGGCGGCGCGGCGTCGCACGAGGCTGGAGGACATGACGACCGACACCGACACCGCCCCCGCCCACCTGATCCCCGCCTCCCGCCTGTGGTTGCGCCTGTGGTTCCTGCTCGCCCCCAGCGCCGCCACCGGTCTGTGGGGCTGGTGCCTGATCCGCAGCTACGACGACGCGGTGTCCATCAGCTCGCAGCGCAACCCCGATCTCGACATCAGTCTGGGCGGGATGGGCAACCTCCTGCTGGGCGCGGCCGCGGTCCTGGTCGGGGCCGTCGCCCTCACCGTGCTGGTGGTCGACCTGGTCTCGCTGGCCCGCGCCCGCGACCCGCGGGTGGTCGCGCCGGTGAGCGGGATCGGTGCGGTCCTGGTGGGCGTCCTGCTGACCGGCGCGAGCGTCCTCGCCGCGCCCCTGGCCGTGAAGCCCTACGACCTGCTCGTGGACGGCGTGATGACCAGCCCGCAGTTCGTCCTCGGCATGCTCACCGGCCCGGTCCTGATCCTCTCGGCGGTGGCCACCCGCCGCGCCCGGGCCGCGATCCGGCTCAGTTGACCGGCTCAGCTGACCGGCTCAGCTGATCGCGGCGGAGGCGCGGGTGAGGACGCCCTGCTGGAGGGCCTGCCAGGCGGCGTTCGCGACCCAGCACACCAGCAGGGCCACGGGCACGGCCCCCGCGGCCGCCACGACCCCGACCGCCGAGACCGCCGGCAGCCACTGCTGCAGGTGAAGCACGGCGGCCGGCGCGTCGTCCGCGAGCGGGGTGCCGGCCGCGGCCGCCCGCTGGGTGAGGAAGCCCAGCATCGCGCTGGTGAGCGCCAGGCCCAGCACGACGGCGAGGTGCGTGAGGTCCCCGCTCCAGCCCCGCGCCGCCAGTGGCACCCCCGCCAGCGTGGCGCCGGCGAAGGAGGCGACCACCGCGGTGCTCACCCCGGCCGCGACGCTGCCGGCCGCCAGCTGGGAGACCAGGTGGTAGAGGGCCAGCCACAGCGGGACCGGCAGCAGCAGCACCAGGCAGCCCCACGACCGCACGCCGTGGGAGCGCAGGACGGTCCGCTGCTCCTCCAGGCGACGACGTTGCGACGCCGGGTCGCTGCGCCGGCGGTAGCGGTGGGCCAGCGCCCGCAGGTCGTCGCGGGCGGCGGCGCGGGCGCGCTGCTGACGCACCTGGTGCAGGGTGAGCGGCAGCTGCAGCAGGCGCAGCACGACCACCACGGCGACCAGGGACGGCACCCAGGCCAGGCCGAGGTCGTGCAGGCCCTCCAGCAGGCGGGCGAGGGGGGTGGTGAGGGCAGGATCGAGGAACGGGACGGACACGGTGACTCCCGGGGTGCGGGCGGACGGGGACGGCGGCGTGCCGGCACCGTCACCCGCACCCGGACGGGTGCCGTGACGGTCCGGCTCAGCCGGCCCCGGGCGCGCGCGGACGCCGGGCGCGGCGCTGGGTGCGGCGTCCGGGCGGGAGGGCGTCGTCGGGGGCACGCGGGCTGCGGTGCGCCGCGACGGCGGCGACCGAGCGCGGTCCGACCCGTCCCGTCGTGAGCACCGAGGCCACCAGGGCCGCCGCCAGCAGCACCGCGAGGGTGCCGGCGAGCGCCGCCGCCGGCGGCACGGCGGGAGCGGGACCGAGTCCACCCCCGAGCAGGAGCAGCAGGGCGCCCAGGGACCCGACGACGTACGCGAGCGCGCGGCCACCGGGTCGGGTCATGACGCCATCCTGCCCCGGCGCCGGTGAGCCACACCCCGGCACCGGTCGAGTAGCGGACGGCGTCGCGCTGAGTCGGCGTACTCACGCGCCCGCAGCGCCGGGCGTCGAGGCTGGAGGCATGACCCGCTCCACCACCTGCACCGCCGGCGACCGGCGGATGACCCGGCTCGCCGTGCTGCCCTTCCTCGCCACGCTCGTGTGGGCGGGGACGGGCTGGTGGCTGCTGCGGCCGGCCGCCGAGGTGGTCCTCGTGCCCGCCCTGGCCGTCGGCACCGTGACCGGGCCGCTGGCCGTGCTCGCGCTGCTGTCGCAGCGGGCGCGACCCTGCCGCGCGTTCGCCGTCGCGGGGGCGCTGGCGCTCCTCGTGGCCGGTCCCGCGCTGTGGTCCGCGGCGGCCGGTCAGGGCCTGCTGGCGTGGCTCGGGCCGGTGGTGTGCCTGGTCCCACTGACGGCCGTCGTCGCGGCGATCGGTCACGACACGCCCCAAGCGCCTCCTGCGTCACACCAGTCCCACTGATTACGCTCGACGCAGGGCCAGTGGTGGCGGTGCGCGCACCGGCCCGACTTCCCCTGTCGCGCACGACCAGTGAGGCCTGCGCAGATGGCGAACAGCATCATCGGCCGCGACATGGCGGTCGACCTCGGGACCGCCAACACGCTGGTCTACGTCCGGGGCCGGGGCGTGGTGCTCGACGAGCCCAGCGTCGTGGCGCTGCACGAGCAGACCGGCGAGGTCCTCGCGGTCGGCCGCGACGCCAAGGAGATGGTGGGCCGCACCCCCGACCACATCCGCGCCCTGCGCCCGCTGCGCGACGGCGTCATCGCCGACTTCGAGGCCACCGAGCAGATGCTGCGCTGGTTCATCGCGCGCGTGCACCGGCGCCGCTACCTGGCCCGCCCGCGCATGGTCGTGTGCGTGCCCAGCGGCATCACGCCGGTCGAGCGCCGCGCGGTGCAGGAGGCCGGCTACCAGGCCGGGGCCCGCCGCGTGTTCATCGTCGAGGAGCCCATGGCCGCCGCCATCGGCGCCGGGCTGCCCGTGCACCGCCCCACCGGCAACATGGTGGTCGACGTCGGCGGCGGCACCACCGAGGTCGCGGTGATCTCACTCGGCGGCATCGTGACCTCGCTCTCGATCCGCACCGCCGGCGACGACCTCGACCAGGCGATCATCACCTGGCTGAAGAAGGAGCACGCCCTCATGCTCGGCGAGCGCACCGCCGAGGAGGTCAAGACCACCCTGGGCTCCGCCGCGCCCGGCCCCGAGGACGACGTGCCCCACCGGGTGCGCGGCCGCGACCTGGTGAGCGGGCTGCCGCGCACCGTCGAGGTCACCGCCGCCCAGGTGCGCGAGGCGCTCGCGGAGCCGCTGCACGCGATCGTCGACGCCGTGCGCGTGACGCTGGACCAGACCCCGCCCGAGCTGGCCGGCGACATCATGGACCGCGGCATCGTGCTCACCGGCGGCGGTGCGCTGCTGCGCGGGCTCGACGACCGGCTGCGCGCCGAGACCGGCATGCCGGTGCACGTGGCCGACGACCCGCTCACCAGCGTCGCCCTCGGTGCAGGTCGCTGCGTGGAGGAGTTCGAGGCCCTCCAGCAGGTGCTCGTGGCCGACCGACGTGCGGTGCGGAGCGGCCGATGAGGCGCGGCTGGGGCCTGCCGCCGGGGGAGGGCGAGCGCCCTGCGCCCTCGCGGGCGCTCGTGCTGGCCCTCGCGCTGGCCTGCGCGAGCCTGATGGTGCTCGACCGCGCCGTCGGCGGCGAGGACGGCCGCGGCCTGGACCCGCTGCGCTCGGCGGTCGGCAGCGTCGTCGGGCCGGCCCAGAGCGGCGTCGCCGACGTCGTGCGACCCGTGACCGGCCTCTCCGGCTGGTTCGAGGACCAGCAGCGGCTGCGCGACCAGGTCGCCACGCTGCAGGCCGAGAACTCCGACCTGCGCTCCCAGGTGCGCACCCGCGGATACGACCTGCAGCGGCTCGCCGAGTTCGAGGGCCTCACCAGCACCGCCGCCCGGCTCGCCCTGGACCTGGTGCCCGCGCGCGTCGTCGCCGTCGGGCCCTCACAGACGTTCTCGGCCACCGTCACCATCGACGCCGGCAGCCGCGCCGGGGTGCGCCCCGACATGACCGTGCTCAACGACGACGGCCTCGTGGGCCGGGTCCTGCGCACCACCCCGCAGACCGCGACCGTGCTGCTGATCATCGACCCCGACGCCGTCGTCGGGGCGCGGATCGCCCCCTCGATGGACCTCGGCTTCGTGCGCGGCAGCGGCAGCTTCGCCGACGACGCGCGCCTGGAGCTGGAGCTGGTCGACACCACCGTCGTGCCCCACCGCGCCGACCCCGTGGTGACCTGGGGCGACGACACCGGTGCCGGACCGTTCGTGCCCGGCGTGCCGATCGGGGAGGTCACCGCGGTGTACTCCAGCCTGCGCGAGACGACCCAGCGCGCGGAGCTGCGGCCCTTCGTCGACTTCGGCTCCCTCGACCTCGTCGGCGTCGTCGTGCCGGCCGGCACGCCCAGCGACCGCGGTCTGGTCTCGGCCGACGGGAGCATCGGATGACCCGCCCCGCCTCGCCGGCCACGGCTCTCGGTCTCGCCGGGCTCACCCTGCTCGCGCTGCTGGTGCAGACCTCGGTGCTCGGCACCCTCGGCGGGCTCGGCCCGCACGGGGTGGTGCCCGACCTCGTGCTCGTCGTCGTGGTGGGCGTCGGGCTCGTGCGCGGGGCCCGCGACGGGCTGGTCACCGGCTTCGCCGCCGGGCTGCTCGTCGACCTCGCCCCGCCGGCCGACCACGTCGCCGGGCGCTGGGCGCTGGCCCTGATGGCCGCCGGCCACCTCGCCGGACGGCTCGACGTGCCGGGCCGCATCGGGCCGCTCGTGGCCGGTGCCGCCGGTGCCGCCTGCGGGTTCGTGGCCGTCACCGTCGTGGCCCTCACCGGCCTGGTGCTCGGCGACGACGCGTGGTCGGTGGGCGACCTGCTGCCCGTGGTGCTGCTCGTGACGCTGCTCGACGGCCTGGCCGCCGCGGTGCTGGTGCCGGCGGCGGGCCGGGCCTCCCGCGCCTGGCGGCGTCGTCGTGACCGGGGCGGGGAGCCGGCCCGGGCCCTGGCCGGGGTGCGCCCGTGAACCAGCACACCCGGCTGCGGCTGGTGGTCATCCAGGCGCTGGTCTTCTCGCTGTTCGCGACCCTGTTCGTGCGGCTGTACTACCTCCAGGTCGTCACCGGCGAGGACTACCGGGGCCGTGCGGCGGCGCAGTCGGTGCGCGAGGTGGTCGTGCAGCCCAGCCGCGGCCTCATCGTGGACGCCCAGGGCCGCCCGCTCGCCGCCAACCGGCTGATCTGGGTGGTCTCACTGGACCGCACCCTGCTCGACCGCCTCAGCGACACCCAGCGCGAGCGGCTGCTGGCCCGCGTGGGCCGCGCCGTCGAGCTGCGCCCGCGGCGCATCGAGCAGCGGCTGCTGACCTGCGGCGACGAGGGTGCCATGCCCGGCGTGTGCTGGAACGGCTCGCCCTACCAGCCCGTGCCGATCGCGGAGGACGTGCCCGAGCAGGCGGCCCTGCGCATCCTGGAGCAGCCCGAGGACTACCCCGGGGTGGTGGTCGACCAGCAGAGCGTGCGGGCCTACCCGAGTCCGTTCGGCATCAACGCCGCCCACGTGCTGGGCTACCTCAGCCCGATCACCTCCGAGGAGCTCAGCGCGGCCGAGAGCGCGGGCGACCTGTCGGTCAACGGCGCCTCCGTCGTGGGCCGTGCCGGCATCGAGCAGGAGTACGACCGCTGGCTGCGGGGCATACCCGGCTACCGCGAGGTCAAGGTCGACTCCCGCGGTCGGGTGCTCGGCGACGACGGCGAGGTGCAGGCCCAGCCGGGCGACACCCTGGTGACCTCGCTGGACGCGCGGGTGCAGAGCGTGGTCGAGCGTCAGCTGGCCGCCACCATCCGCACCGCCCGGGCCACCGTCGACCCCGTGACCGACCGGCCCTACGTCGCCGACTCCGGCGCCGTCGTGGTGCTCGAGGCCGACACCGGCCGCGTGGTGGCGATGGCCAGCCAGCCGACCTACGACCCCGGCCTGTGGGTGGGCGGCATCACCAAGCGCCAGCTCGCCCGGCTGTACTCGGAGAAGGCCGGCACCCCGCTGCTCGGGCGCGCCACCCAGGGCCAGTTCGCGCCGGGCTCGACCTGGAAGCCGTTCATGACCGCCGCCGCGCTCACCCACGGCTACTCGCCCGACACGCGGCTGGACTGCTCCTCCTCCTTCCGCGTCGGCAACCGCGACTTCAAGAACTACGAGTCCGGCGCCTACGGGATGATCACCTTCGCACGCGCCCTCGAGGTCTCCTGCAACACCTTCTTCTACCGCGTGGGCTACGACTACTGGCGCCGCTACGGCTCGGACGAGTCCGACGTGGACGCCAAGGACCCGCTCGTCGCCGAGGCCGAGGCGTTCGGGTTCGGCTCCGAGACCGGGGTCGACCTGCCCGGCGAGGCCTCGGGCCGCATCGCCGACCGCCGGTGGAAGCGCGCCTACTACCGCTCGATGAAGGGCTACTACTGCGGGATCGCCCGCAAGCCCCAGGACGCCCGGACCTCCGACTTCGTCTACCGCTTCGCCACCGAGTTCTGCATCGACGGCTACGCCTACCGCGCCGGCGACGCCGCCAACTTCGCCATCGGTCAGGGCGACACCATCGTGACCCCGCTCCAGCTGGCCCGCGGCTACGCCGCGATCGCCAACGGCGGCACGCTCTACGCCCCGCGCGTGGCGCGGGCGATCGTGGCCGCCGACGGCACCGTCGTGCGTCGCTTCGCGCCCAAGGTCGTCGGCCGCGTCGACCTCCCGGCGTCGGTGCAGCGCTACGTCGACACCGCGCTCGAGGGCGTCACCCGGGTCGGCACGATGGCGTGGCGGATGGGGGGCTTCCCCCTCGACGAGGTCGACATCCGCTCCAAGACCGGCTCCGCGGAGGTCTACGGCAAGCAGTCGACCTCGTGGGTGGCCTCCTACAGCGACGACTACGTCGTGGTGATGATGGTCAGCCAGGGCGGCACCGGGTCGGGCACCTCCGGCCCGGCCGTCCGCCGCATCTGGGAGGCCCTCTACGGCATCACCGGGGAGCAGGTGCGGCCCGCCGACGCCGCGATCCCCGGGGTGGTGCCGCCCGAGCAGCTGCCCCAGTTCCGGGCCGACGGCTCGGTGCTGCCGCCCGCGCCCGACCCCCGGCGGCGCCGATGAGCACCCTGGCGCCCCGCCCGTTGCGTCCCGCGCGCCCCGGCCGGCCCGGGCAGCCCGTGCGCTCCACCCGCCGGCCGGTGGCCTCGCAGCGCCGGGAGGGCGCGTGGGACTGGTGGCTGATCGGGGCCGTGCTCGCGCTGGCCACGGTGGGCTGCCTGCTCGTGTGGTCGGCCACCAGCGCGCGGGCCGAGTTGCTCGGCGGCGATCCCGACGCCTTCCTGCGCCGTCAGCTGCTGAACCTGGGCCTGGGGCTGGGGATGCTCGTGGCGGTCGCGCGCTGCGACCACCGCTGGGTGCGCCTGGCCACCCCGCTGCTCTACCTCGCCGCCCTGGCGGGGCTCGTGCTGGTGCTCCTCGCCGGCACCGTCGTCAACGGCTCACGGTCCTGGCTGATGGCGGGCCCGCTGTCCGTGCAGCCCTCCGAGCTGGCCAAGCTCGCCGTCGTGGTCGGGATGGCGCTGGTGGCTGCCGAGCGCACCGAGGGGCGGTGGGGGCGAGGCATCGGGCACGTCGACGTCGTGCTGATGCTGCTGGTCGCCGCCGTGCCGGCGGTGCTGATCCTCGCCCAGCCCGACCTCGGCACCACCCTGGTGCTCACCGCCACCGTGCTCGGCGTGCTCGGGGCCTCGGGTGCCCCCCGCCGCTGGCTGGTCGGCCTGGGCGTGCTCGGGGCCGCCACCGCCACCGCGGCGCTCGCCGTCGGGGTGCTGCAGGACTACCAGCTCGACCGATTCCTGGCCTTCCTCGACCCCGCCCGCGACCCGCGCGGCGCCGGCTCCAACGTCGAGCAGGCGCGGATCGCGGTCGGCAACGGCGGGCTGTTCGGGCAGGGCCTGTTCCACGGCTCCCAGACCCGGGCCGGGTTCGTGCCCGAGCAGCACACCGACTTCGTCTTCACGGTGGCGGGGGAGGAGCTCGGGCTGCTCGGCGCCGGCGTGCTCATCGCCCTGCTCGGGGTGGTGCTCTGGCGGGCCCTGGTGATCGCGGTGCGCGCCCGCGACCTCTACGGCCGGGTGGCGGCGGCCGGCATCGCCTGCTGGTTCGGCTTCCAGTCCTTCCAGAACATCGGCATGTGCCTGGGGATCATGCCGGTCACCGGGGTGCCGCTGCCGTTCGTCTCCTACGGCGGGTCCTCGATGTTCGCCGGCATGATCGCGGTGGGTCTGCTGCTCTCGATCGCCCGCCGCGACCAGCGCCGCCGCTGAGCGGCACGCGCCCGTACCGCACAATGACGCAGTGCCCTCCGTGACACCGCGTCGTGCGCCGCTCGCGCTGCTCGTCGCCCTGCTCCTCGGGCCGCTCCTCGCCCTGGGTCCCGGGACGGCCGCGCCCGCGGCCGCCCACGCCTCGCTGGTGGCCACCGACCCGGCCGACGGCGCGGTGCTCGCGAGCGCGCCCGCGCAGCTGACCTTCACCTTCGACGAGGCGGTGCGCACCGGGCCCGACGCCGTGCGCCTCTACGACGCCGCGGGGCGCCCCGTGTCCCTCACCGTCACGGCCGAGGGCGACCTGCTCACCGCACGGCCCGACGCGACCCTCGCCGAGGGCAGCTACGTGGCGGTGTACCGGGCCGCCTCCAGCGACGGCCACCCGATCGCCGGCACCGTCACCTTCGCCGTGGGGGCCCCGAGCGAACGGGTCGTGGCGCCCCCGCCGGTGCAGGTCGAGTCGGCGCAGGTCCGCACCGCCCTCGGGGTCGTACAGGGCGTGGGCTACCTCGGGCTGCTCGCGGCCGCCGGCCTGCTGGTCTTCCTCGCCGTCGGGCTGCAGGGGCTGCGGGTCGACGACGCGCTGCGCACCCGGCTGGGACTCGCCGCCGGGTGGGCCGCCGGGATCGCGCTGCTCGCCGGCGTCATCGGGCTCCCCCTGCAGGGCGCCTACCAGCTCGGTCTGCCGGCCACCGCGCTCGGGGAGCGGGCGGCGGTGGATCCGGCCGTGATCGGCGAGCACCTGCTGGTGCTGGGCCTCATCGCCTGCGGACTCGCGGGCGCCCTGTACGCGCTGCGGCGCGGCGCGGGGCGTACGTGGGTGGCCGGCCCGGCGCTCGTCGCGGCGTTCGCCCCCGCGCTGGTGGGCCACTCGCGGGCGATCGAGCCGGTCTGGCTGGTGGTGCTCACCGACCTCGGCCACCTCGCGGCCGGCACGGTGTGGTTCGGCGGGCTGCTCGGTCTCGTGCTCACCCTCGGCGCCCTCGCCGGCCGGCCCCGTGACGCCGCCGCCGTGCTGACCCGGTTCTCCGCGGCCGCCGCGACCGCGCTCGGCACCGTGGCCGTGACCGGCACCCTCATGGCCTGGCGCATCCTCGAGACCCCGTCGGCGCTGCTCGACACCGCCTACGGCCGGGTACTGCTGGGCAAGGTGGCGCTCGTCGGCGTCGTCGCGGCCGTGGCCGGCTGGAACCACACGCGGCTGCTGCCCGGCGTGGTCGACGGCGTCGGCCACCGCGACCGGCAGGCCGCCGCCCACCGGGTGGCACGCAGCGTGCGCGTGGAGGCCGGGGTGCTCGTGGGCGTGCTGCTGGTGGCCGGGGTGCTCACCACCCTGTCCCCGCGTCCGGCGGAGAGGACGGCGCTGGTCGCCGCCCCCACGGTGACCCGGGTCGACACCCCCGACGCCCGGGTGCTGGCCGGCGTCGCCACCGACTCCGGGGGCGACTCCGGCGGCGACTCCGGAGGGGAGGGCGGTGTCGCGGGCCCCCGGCTGCTGCTGCGCCTGCAGGACCCCACCGGTGCGCCGCTGGCCCCGGTGGCCCCGCCCGAGGTGCGGGTGCGCGCGGGCGACCTCGACCTCGGCGTCGTCACGCTGCGCCAGACCGGGGTGGGCGCCTACCTGGCGCTCACGACGTTCCCGCGCCCGGGGCGCTGGGACGTGCGGGTGCGGTTCTTCCTGCCCGACGCCGCCCCGGACGTGCGGCTGCAGGTCGTCGTCCCCTGAGCCGGTCCTGAGCCGGCCCTGACCGGCCCGGCGCCGGAACGCCCCGCAGCCGCTCCAGCGTCCGGATCCGGCGGCGGATCCGCGGCCGGCGGCCACGGGGCGTGCTGGGGAGAGGGCGGCGGGTGTGCGCACCGTACGCCGATACCCCCGCCCGCACCATGGGAACGGGCTCTGGTCCAGACCAGGCGAGGGTCAGGACAGGGGTCAGGGATTGGCGGCGAGGAAGAGGTAGGCGGCCAGCAGCACCAGGTGCACCCCGCCGTTGAGCGGCTTGGCGCGGCCCGGCACGACGGTGAGGATGCTGACGGCGACGGTGATGACGAGCAGCACGATCTGGGTGGGCTCCAGGCCGAGGGTGAGCGGGCCGTCGAGCCAGATCGAGGCGATCGCGATGGCGGGGATCGTCAGGCCGATCGAGGCCATGGCCGAGCCGTAGGCCAGGTTGAGGCTGATCTGTGCGCGGTCCTGCGCCGCGGCCCGGGTGGCGGCGATGGACTCGGGCAGCAGCACCACGAGGGCGATCACCACCCCGACGAACCCGGCCGGGAAGTCCAGGGCGGCGACGGCGTCCTCGATCGCGGGGGAGGAGACCTTGGCCAGCCCCACCACGCCGACCAGCGCCACCACCAGCAGGCCCAGGCTGAGCCAGGCCTCCCGCACCGAGGGCGGATCGGCGTGGCCGTCGCCGTCCTCGTCGTGCAGGCCGCGCTCGCCGGTGGGCACGGGCAGGAAGAAGTCGCGGTGCTGCACGGTCTGGGTGAACACGAACAGGCCGTAGAGCACGAGCGAGGCGACGGCGGCGAAGGCCAGCTGCGAGCCGCTGAACTGCGGGCCCGGCTCGGCGGTGGTGACCGTGGGCAGCACGAGGGTGACACCGGCCAGCGCGATGACCGTGCCGAGCGCGGACCCGGTGCCCTCGGGGTTGAACTGGGCGAGGTGGTGGCGCAGCGCGCCCACCACGAGCGCCAGTCCGACGATGCCGTTGAGCGTGATCATGACGGCCGCGAACACGGTGTCGCGGGCCAGGGTGGAGGTGTCCTTCCCGCCGCTGGCCATCAGCGTGACGATGAGGGCGACCTCGATGATCGTGACCGCGACCGCCAGCACGAGTGAGCCGTAGGGCTCGCCGACCCGGTGGGCCACCACCTCGGCGTGGTGCACCGCGGCCAGCACGGCCCCGATCAGCACCGCGGCCACTGCGACGATCAGGACCGTCGGCAGGTCGCGCCCCCAGGTGAGGGCGAGCACGACGGCGGCACCCATCGGCAGGATCGTCGTCCAGTTGCCGCGTCCGGTCGTCGTCCCTGCCACGGATTCCACCCTAGTGGGCCGCTGTGCGGCGTAAGATCGTTGCCGATGTCAACCACACCTGCCGCCGCCCCGGCCGAGACGGGCGAGTACACCCACCGCCAGATCCTCGCGATCATCTCCGGGCTGATGCTCGGGATGTTCCTCGGCGCGCTGGACCAGACGATCGTCAGCACCTCGATCCGCACCATCGCCGACGACCTCCAGGGGCTGTCGCTGCAGGCGTGGGTCACGACGGCGTACCTGATCACCGCCACCCTCACGACCCCGATCTACGGCAAGCTCGGCGACCTCTACGGCCGCAAGAAGCTGTTCATGACCGCGATCACGATCTTCATCGTCGGCTCCGCGCTGTGCTCGTTCGCCACCTCGATGACCACGCTGGCGATCTACCGCGCGATCCAGGGCCTCGGCGCGGGCGGGCTGTTCACCCTGATCCTGGCGATCATCGGCGACATCGTGTCCCCGCGTGAGCGGGCGCGGTACACCGGCTACTTCATGGCCGTCTTCGGTACCTCCAGCGTGCTCGGCCCGCTCATCGGCGGCACGTTCGCGGGCGCCGACTCGATCCTGGGCGTCACCGGGTGGCGCTGGGTGTTCCTCGTCAACGTGCCGATCGGCATCGGCGCGCTCCTGGTGGTCACCCGCACCCTGCACGTGCACCACACCCCGCGCCGGGCCCGCATCGACTGGTGGGGCGTGGCCTCGCTCGTCGTCGCCCTGGTGCCGCTGCTCACCGTGGCCGAGCAGGGCCGCGAGTGGGGCTGGTCCTCCGGTCGGTCGGTGGCCTGCTTCGTGATCGGCGGGATCGGGCTGCTGGCCTTCATCGCCGCCGAGCGGGCGATGGGGGAGGACGCCCTCATCCCGCCCAAGCTGTTCCGGATCCGGGCCGCCGCGGTCACCGTGGCCGCCAGCGTGATGGTCGGGGTGGCGATGTTCGGCGGCATCATGCTGCTCCCGCTCTACATGCAGATCGTGCACGGCGCCTCGCCGACCGAGTCCGGCTTCCTCATGCTGCCGATGGTCGCCGGCATGATGACCGCCTCGATCGGGTCGGGCCGGATCATCTCCCGCACCGGGAAGGTGCAGCGGTTCCCCCAGGTGGGCTCGGTCCTCATCCTGGTCGCGCTGGTCCTGCTCTCGTTCAGCACCGCCGACACCGCGATCGGGCTCGTGCTCGCCCCCATGTTCGTCCTCGGTCTGGGGCTGGGTTCGTGCATGCAGCCGCTGCTGCTCACCGTGCAGAGCGCGGTGCCGCCCACCGACATCGGGGTGGCGACGTCGTCGGCCACGTTCTTCCGCCAGATCGGCGGCACGATCGGGGTGGCGGTCTTCCTCTCGGTGCTCTTCGGCCAGGTGGGCGGCAACATCTCCTCCGCCTTCGCCGCCGAGGCCGACGACCCCGTCGTCGCGCAGGCGCTGGCCGACCCGGCGCTGCAGGAGCGGATCGCCGGGGTCGAGGACGACTCCTCGGTGATCGAGACGCTGCCCGACGCCGTCGCCCACCCGATCAAGGTCGGGTTCGCGGAGTCGATGGACGACGTGTTCCGGCTCGCCGCCGGCGCCGGGGGCATCGCCTTCCTCGTGCTGCTGTTCCTGCCGGCCGTCGAGCTGCGCCAGGTCTCAGCCCAGGCCGCCGCCCGCGCCGACGCTGCCGCGGCCGGGCCGGTCCCGGACTGATCGGCGCGGACTGATCGGAGGGGGACGGGGTAGAGGGTGCCGGTGCCCCGTGCGACCTGCCTGCTGCTGTCCCTGATCGGTCTCGTCCTGCTCGCCCTGGGGGTGCTGCGCGGGGTGAGCGGCCACGAGGACAGCCTGGTCGACTGCGGCTCGGTGGTCTCGCCCGTCACCTACATCGCGACCTCCCCGCAGGACCAGGAGGTCGTGTACGCGGCGCACTGCGCCCGTGAGATGGCCTTCGCCACCGGCCGCACCTGGGCGTTCCTCGGCAGCGGGGCGACCCTGCTGATCGTGGCCGGCGCGGGCGGTGTCGGGGCGGCGACGCAGCGTCGTCGGCGTGACGTGTGAGGCGCTGAGCGGGCCGACGACGGCGCCGATCCCCTCGGGTGGGCGGCGGGCTCCTAGAATCGTGGCCATGTCCGCGCCCACGCTGCACGCCCCCGGGGCCAGTCTGTTCCCGCTGCTCGAGCCGCTGCTGTCCTCGGTGTCCAAGCCGATCCAGTACGTCGGCGGCGAGCTGAACTCCACCCTGAAGGACTGGGACTGCGCGCCGGAGGGCCCCACGGTGCGGTGGGCGCTGATGTACCCCGACGCCTACGAGGTCGGCCTGCCCAACCAGGGCGTGGCGATCCTGTACGAGGTGCTCAACGAGCGCGACTGGATCGTGGCCGAGCGCACCTACGCGGTGTGGCCGGACCTGGAGAAGGTCATGCGCGAGTCGGGCGTGCCGCAGTTCACCGTCGACCAGCACCGGTCCGTGCGCGACTTCGACCTCTTCGGCCTCAGCTTCTCCACCGAGCTGGGCTACACCAACATGCTCAACGCCCTCGACCTCGCGGGCATCCCGCTGCACGCCGTCGACCGTGACGAGACCCACCCCGTGGTGATCGCCGGCGGGCACGCGGCGTTCAACCCCGAGCCGATCGCCGACTTCGTCGACGCCGCGGTGCTCGGCGACGGCGAGGAGGTCGTGCTCGCGATCTCCGAGGTCGTGCGCGAGTGGAAGGCCCAGGACCGGCCCGGCGGGCGCGAGGAGCTGCTGCGGCGCCTCGCCGTCACCGGCAACATCTACGTGCCGCGCTTCTACGACGCCCGCTACGGCGACGACGGCGCGCTGGTCGCGATCGAGCCGAACCGGCCCGGCATCCCGCACCGCGTGCGCAAGCACACCCTGATGGACCTCGACGCCTGGCCCTACCCCGCCAAGCCCCTGGTGCCGCTGGCCGAGACCGTGCACGAGCGGTTCAGCGTGGAGATCTTCCGCGGCTGCACCCGCGGGTGCCGGTTCTGCCAGGCCGGCATGATCACCCGCCCCGTGCGGGAGCGCTCGATCGAGACGGTCGGGGCGATGGTCGAGAACGGCATCCGCAAGTCCGGCTTCGAGGAGGTCGGGCTGCTGAGCCTCTCCAGCGCCGACCACACCGAGATCGGCGACATCGCCACCGGTCTGGCCGACCGCTACGAGGGGTCCAACGTCTCCCTCAGCCTGCCCAGCACCCGGGTGGACGCCTTCAACATCACCCTGGCCAACGAGTTCTCCCGCAACGGCCGTCGCTCGGGTCTGACGTTCGCGCCCGAGGGTGGCAGCGACCGGATGCGCAAGGTCATCAACAAGATGGTCAGCGAGGACGACCTCATCCGCACGGTGGCGGCGGCGTACTCCCACGGCTGGCGGCAGGTGAAGCTCTACTTCATGTGCGGTCTGCCCACCGAGACCGACGAGGACGTGCTGCAGATCGCCGAGCTCGCCAAGCGGGTGATCGCCACCGGCCGCGAGGTGTCGGGGCGCAACGACATCCGCTGCACCGTCTCCATCGGCGGGTTCGTGCCCAAGCCGCACACCCCGTTCCAGTGGGCCGCGCAGCTGGACCACGAGACCACCGACGAGCGGCTGCGCCAGCTGCGCGAGGCCGTGCGCTCGGACAAGCGCTACGGCCGCGCCATCGGGTTCCGCTACCACGACGGCAAGCCCGGAGTCGTCGAGGGCCTGCTCTCGCGCGGCGACCGTCGCGTGGGCCGCATCATCGAGGCGGTCTGGCGCGACGGCGGCAGGTTCGACGGCTGGAGCGAGCACTTCTCCTACGACCGCTGGATGGCGTGCGCCGAGCAGGCGCTGGCCGGCACCGGCGTCGACGTCGACTGGTTCACCACCCGCGAGCGCGGCTACGACGAGGTGCTGCCCTGGGACCACCTCGACTCCGGTCTGGACAAGGACTGGCTCTGGGCCGACTGGGAGGACGCCCTCGCCGTCGCCGACGGTGCCGAGATCGAGGTCGAGGACTGCCGCTGGACGCCGTGCTACGACTGCGGCGTGTGCCCCGAGATGGGCACCGAGATCCAGGTCGGTCCCACCGGGCAGAAGCTCCTGCCGCTCTCGGTGGTCTGAGGTCGCTCAGTCGGGGCTGCGATCGGCGATCGCGGTGAGCCGCGCGGTGGAGGCGGCCCAGTCGATCGAGGTCGGGAGTTTGCTGACGTGGCGCAGCAGCCCGGCCGACCCGTCGACCTGCTCGCGCAGGATGTCGGCGTGGCCCGCGTGCTCCACCTTCCAGGCAAGGGTGTCCCGCGCTCCCTGGAGGTAGTGCTGCAGGGTCGCCTTCTCCTCGCTCACCATCCGCCCCTCCTGCCCCGGACCGTGTCCGGGCAGCACGGAGCAGCACCGGGAGGCGGCACCCGGGGTGGGTGCCGCCGGGCGGTGGTGCTGGGCCGGTGCCCTCAGTGGAGTGGGGTGGTGCCGGTGGGGCCGCGGAGGTAGCGGCTGCCCGACGGCAGGGTCCACAGATAGGACCCCCCGTCGGGGGTGGTGAGGGGTTCGTAGGTCCAGCCGTGGTGGGTCTTGAGCCGGTGGTGGCGTCTGCAGAGGCAGGTGAGGTTCTCGGTCGACGTCGGTCCGCCCCGGGCGGGGTGGGCGTGGTCGAAGGGTTCGATGTGGTCGAGGTCGGCGCCGCGGGCGGAGTGCGTGCAGTAGGGGGCGACGCAGGTCCCGTCCCGCACGATCACGGCCTCGCGGATCATCGGGGTGGCTTCGTATGCGTCGGTGTGTCGCACGGCGCCGGTGTCGAGGACCGGGCGGACGACGACCTTGGTGCCCGCGACGCCGCACCAGCTCTTGATCTGGCGCAGGGTCACGGGGATCCGGGTGTTCTCCAACCGTCCGATCCCGGTGCCGGCTTCGAGGGCGGCCTGGGAGAGGTGGACGTAGAGGGTGAGGTCCCGTCGGTTCCTGGGCTCCCGGTCCTCTTCGCTCGGGGCGCCGAAGTCGAGGGCGAGCTGTTTGCGGCCGAGCTCGCCGAGGGCCATGGAGCGGCGGACGTCGAGGGTGTCCTCGCTGCCGGCGGCCTTCAGGTCGGCGGCGACCTCGCCGAGGGCCCGGTCGAGGTCGAGGGCGTCGGCGGCGTCGAGGGTCGCGAAGAGTTCGACCACGCCGTCGGCGCCGGCGGTGGTGGTGCCGATCAGGACCCGGCGCCCGTCGGCCGCGGCCTTGGCCTGCTCGGCGGCGAGTTCGGGGTCGTGGGCCGCGATCGCGGCGGCGACGGTGCGGTCGAGCTGGGCGAACGAACAGGAGTGGGCGTAGGCGGCGAGACGGGCGTCGACGTACTCGGCGACGGCGGCGTTGCGGCAGTAGGTGCGGTCCGCGATCAGCCGGGCCCGCCACACCGACACCTCACCAGCCAGCACCCGCACCCACAGGCGCGGGAGGCGGGTGGCGCACTCCTTCGCGGCTGACAGGTACCCCAGACCCGACTGGTAGGTCCGGCCGGTCGCGCACGCGAACTCCGCCACCGCGGACTCATCGATCCCCGCGACCTCCTCCATGGTCTCGGGCCGCCCGTCCGAAACGGTCCAGGGGAAGAACGGATGCGCGACCGCGAACTCCGCAGCGCCGACGAAGAACCGCCGCTCCGCCGCT
>NZ_CAXQZB010000002.1:0-39407 GCF_964228225.1 Nocardioides sp. | reverse complement strand
ATTGGCCGGGCCGCCCGGGTATCCCCCAGGAGGCCCTGCCAATTTCGCTAGTTGCAACGTACCCCCGGGGGCCCGGTCAGGCGTCGAGGACCAGGCGGTCGCCCTTGGCGCGGGAGACGCAGACCATGAGGCAGTCGTTGGCCGCCTGCTCCTCGGCGTCGAGCACGGAGTCGCGGTGGTCCACCTCGCCCTCGACGACGGCCTGCTCGCAGGTGCCGCAGATGCCCTCCAGACACGAGCCGAGCACCGCGACGCCGGCGGCGCGCATGGCCTCGAAGGCGGTGACGCCGGGCTCCACGCGCAGGGTGAGGCCCGAGCGCTCGAGCACGAGGTCGAAGGGCCGGTCGACGTCGTCGGCGCCGCGCTCGCGGGCCACGAACCGCTCCAGGTGCAGGCTCTGGGGCGGCCAGGGGGCCATCCGCTCCTCCACGGCCTGCAGCAGCGGCTCGGGGCCGCAGCAGTACACGAGGGTGTCCGGGCGCGCCAGGCCGAGCACGGCGTCGAGGTCGAGCAGGCCGTGGGTGTCCTGGGGCACCAGCCGCACCCGGTCGCCGAGGGCCGCGAGCCGCTCGGCGTAGGCCATCGACGACGTCGTCCGGCCGCCGTAGTGGAGCTCCCAGGACGCGCCCGCGGCCTCGGCCGACTCCACCATGGTCAGGATCGGGGTGATGCCGATGCCGCCGGCGATGAAGACGTAGTGGTGGCCCGGGCGCAGGGGGAAGTGGTTGCGCGGGCCGCGCGCCCGGAGGGCGTCACCGGCGCGCAGTGCATGCACGGCCACGGAGCCGCCGCGGGAGGCCGGCTCGCGCAGGACCGCCACGCGGTAGTGCCCGGCCTCGGCCGGGTTGCCGCACAGGGAGTACTGCCGTACCAGGTTCTCGCCGAGGACGAGGTCCAGGTGCGCGCCCGGCTCCCAGCGGGGGAGGCTGGCGCCGTCGGCGGCGCGCAGCACCAGTTCGACGACGTCGGTGGCCACCGTCTCGACGCGCTCGACCACGAGGTCGAGCTCGGTCTCGGTGTCGGCGCGGGTCCGGCCGGGGGGCGTCTGCGCGAGGCTCATGGGTCACTCTCCGTAGATCGTTTGTATCCGAACGATATCTCGGGGAGAGGGTCGGGTCTACCCCTCCAGGTGCGCGAGGAACCCGCCGACCAGCCGGTCGGTGCGTGCTCGGGAGCGCTCCTCGACGGCGCGGGTCCGGGCCACCAGTTCGGCCGGGTCGAGGCCGCGCTCGCGCAGGGCGGCCCGTCCGCCGTTCTCGATCCAGCCCTCCAGTCCGGACGCCGTCAGTTCGGGGTGGAACTGCACGGCGAGGTGGCGGCCGAGGCGGAAGGCCTGGGAGGCGGCGCGGTTGCGGGCGATCTCGGTGGCGCCGGGCGGCAGGGTCCAGCGGTCGGAGTGCCACTGGAACCACGGCCCCGCCGGCACGATCGACTCGTCGTCGGAGGCCACCTCCGACCAGCCGATCTCCGGCTCGGGGGAGGCGGCGACGCTGCCGCCGAAGGTGTCGGCGAGCAGCTGGCCGCCGAAGCAGATGCCCAGGATCGGCACGCCGGCGGCGTCGGCGGCGCGGATCTGCTGCTGCTCGGGCGCCAGCCAGTTCCCGATGCGGTCGCGGTCGTAGACCGACCACGGCGCGCCGAGCAGGACCACGAGGTCGGCGGCGGTGAAGTCGGGGAAGTCGGTCTCGACGTCGGGGCGGGCGTGTCGGTCGGCCGGCACCACCCGGTGGTGCACGAGGTCGTAGCCGCGCTCGCGCAGGGCCTGTCCGACATGGCCCGCGGGGGAGACGTGATCGTGGGCGACGACGAGGGCGTGCATGCCGGGATCATAACGTTCGGATCCGAACGACTCGGATCGATCGCTCGCGACCGAGCATGGACGAAGCCCGTAACTCACATTATGGTGCGGTGTGACCTGACCCACACGGCACCCCGGTGCCCCTCCCGGACGGGAGCGCGGCGTGCGCGCCTTCCACCCCGACTCGATCTCCCCGCTGGCCTTCTGGGCGCTCACCGCCGAGGAGCGCGAGGAGACCTTCGCCCGGCTGCGCGCGCAGGCCCCGATCAGCTGGCACCCGCCCATCGAGGGTGCGCTGATGCCCCCGGAGAACGACGGCGTGTGGGCCGTGACCACACACGAGCTCGTGAGCCACGTCAGCCGCCACCCCGAGCTGTTCTGCTCCGGCCAGGGGTTCCAGATGGAGGAGGTGCCCGAGGACGTCAACGAGGCCGCCGGCAGCTTCCTCGGCATGGACGCCCCGCGGCACGGCGTCATCCGCAAGCTCGTGAGCGCCGCGTTCACCCCGCGCCAGATCGCGGCGATGGAGGGCCAGATCGAGCGGCAGGCCGCGCTCATCGTCGACGAGCTGCTCGCGGGTGGGGGCTCCGGTGACTTCGTGGCGCAGGTCAGCAAGCGGCTGCCCATGTGGACCATCTACGAGATGGTCGGGCTGGAGGACCCCGAGAAGCGCGACCTGGCCGCCCACTACGCCGACGGCATGGTGTCGTGGAACGACGCCGACGTCGCCGCCGGCCGCGAGCCCGGCGAGGTCCTCAACGAGGCGCTCGTCGGGCTGCTGATGATGGGTCTGGAGCTCGCCGAGGAGCGCCGCAGCCACCCCGCCGACGACCTCATGACCAACCTCGTGCAGGCCGAGGTCGAGGGCCGCCGCCTCACCGACGAGGAGATCGGCTCGTTCTTCGTGCTGCTCTCAGTGGCCGGCAACGACACCACCCGCAACTCCATCAGCCTCACCATGCGCGCCCTCCAGCAGCACCCCGACCAGCGGGACTGGCTCCTCGCCGACTACGACGCGCGCATCGCCACCGCGTTGGAGGAGTTCGTGCGCTGGGCCACCCCGGTGATGACCTTCCGCCGCACGGCCACCCAGGACACCGAGCTCGGCGGTGAGCGCATCCGCGAGGGCGAGTGGATCGCGCTGATGTACTCCTCGGCCAACCGCGACGAGCAGGTGTTCGCCGACCCCCACCGCTTCGACCTCAGCCGCTCGCCCAACCCGCACGTCGGGTTCGGCGGCGGCGGTCCGCACTACTGCCTGGGCACGTTCGTGGCCAAGAAGCAGCTGCGCGCGCTCGTGCACCAGCTGCTCACCCGGGCGCCGGGCCTGCAGCTGGGCGAGCCCGACTACCTCACCGGCAACTTCGTGCGCGCCGTGAAGACCCTCCCCTACACCCTCGCCTGAGTCCGACTCCTCACGCCGACCCTCTCCCCGGAGCCCCCCATGACCCCTGAGACCGCTCACATCGCTGACACCACGGCCCCCGTCACCCGCCTGGCGGAGTCGCCCGACTCCCTCGTGGCCCGGCTGCGCGGCACCGTGCGCAGCGGCCGCACCCGCGACGCCGCCTGGCGCCGGAGCCAGCTGCAGGGCCTGCTGGCGTTCCTGCGCGAGCGCGAGTCCGAGATCGCCGAGGCGCTGGCCGCCGACCTGGGGCGCAGCCCTTTCGAGGCCTGGTTCGGCGACGTCGCCCCGCCCACCGGCGACGCCGAGCTGGCCCTCAAGCACCTCGCCCGGTGGATGCGCCCGCGGCGGCGTCCCGTGCCGCTCACCCAACGGCCTGTACGGGCCCGGGTGCAGTACGAGCCGCTGGGCGTCGTGCTCGTGATCGGGCCGTGGAACTACCCCGTCAACCTGTCCCTGGGGCCGATGGTGGCGGCCCTCGCCGCGGGCAACGCCGTCGTGCTCAAGCCCTCCGAGGTGGCCCCCGCCACCTCGCGGCTGCTCGCCACCGTGCTGCCCGCCTACCTCGACCCCGACGCCGTCGCGGTGGTGGGGGGCGACGGCGTCGTCACCCAGGAGCTGCTCGCCGCCGGCTTCGACCACGCCTTCTTCACCGGCGGCACCGAGATCGGGCGCCGGATCATGGCCGGCGCCGCCGCCACGCTCACCCCGGTCACTCTCGAGCTGGGCGGCAAGAGCCCCGCGATCGTGACCGCCGACAGCGACCTCGACGTCGTCGCGCGCCGGATCTCGTGGGTGAAGCTGATGAACTCCGGCCAGACCTGCATCGCCCCCGACTACGTGCTGGTCGAGCGGCGTGCGCAGGACGCCCTGGTCGAGCGGCTGCGCGCGACGTTCGCCGAGTTCACCGCCGAGGAGACCGGCGGCAAGCGCATCGTCAATGCCCGCCAGTTCGAGCGGCTCGGCGCCGCGCTCGACGCCACCCGCGGCACCGTCGCCATCGGTGGTGGTCGTGACGCCGCCGCGCTGACACTCGAGCCCACCATCGTCGTGGACCCCGCTCCCGACGAGCCCCTGATGACCGAGGAGATCTTCGGCCCGATCCTGCCCGTGGTCGGCATCGACTCGGTCGAGGCGGCGATCGCGCTGGTGAACGACCGCCCCACGCCGCTAGGCCTCTACGTCTTCACCCGCGACGCCGCGCTCGCCGACCGGGTCGTCGCCGCGATCCCGGCCGGTGGCGCGGTGGTGAACCACTGCGCCATCCACTACCTCATCCCCAGCCTGCCCTTCGGCGGCGTCGGCGCCAGCGGCATGGGCGCCTACCACGGCGAGTGGGGGTTCCAGGCGATGAGCCACCGCAAGGCGGTGGCCCTCAAGCGGCAGTGGCCCGACCCCTCCCTCGTCTACCCGCCCTACGGCCCGCGCGCCCAGGCGCTGATGCGCCGACTCTTCTGACCCCCCCACCCCACTCCGACGAGAGGACCCCCATGGGATTCCAGGACGCCGACGAGGTCCGCCACTTCATCGGCAGCGTGTTCCGCGCCGGCTTCGACGACCCCGAGATCGGCCCCCGCATGGTGGCCACCGGTCTGGTGGTCCGTTTCGCCTTCACCGAGCCCGACGCCGAGATGGTCGTGGACATGGCGCGCCAGGAGATCGGCGACGGCGCCGGCATGCCCGCCCCCGACGCGACGATGCACATGAGCGCCGACACCGGCAGCGCCTACTGGCAGGGCAAGGTCAACCTGCCGTTGGCCATGGCCCGGCAGCGGATCCGGGTCGACGGCAACGTGGCCAGCCTGCTCAAGCTCGCCCCGCTGGGCAAGAAGCTCTTCCCGCTCTACGTCGACACCCTGCGCGCCGCCGGCCGCGAGGACCTCGTCGTCGCCTGAGTGCCCCGCGACCGCCACCGGTCGCCCGAACGCCGAAGGCCCCCACCGGAACCGGTGGGGGCCTTCGATGCTGGTGGGCAGGGGCGGGGTCGAACCGCCGACCTTCCACTTTTCAGGCGGACGCTCGTACCAACTGAGCTACCTGCCCCAGCGCGCGCAACCATACCGCAGCCGCCTCACCGGTGCAGCATCCACCCCCCTCGGCGACGGCGGTTCCCGGGGTGGTCACCCGCCGGGACGGCCGGGGTCGGTGGTGCGGGCGGCCAGCGTCGACTGCACCCGGGTGGCGGTGTCGGGATCGGCCGGCCCGAGGTCGGGGTGGAAGATCCAGTCGACGCCGCCGAAGCCGTCGGTGAGGTCGCCGCCGGGCGTCGGGGTGATCCGCAGGCAGGACTGGCGCATCGCGTCGAGCACCGGCAGCCCGAGCGGTGCGGGGTCGCGGCCGGCGAGCACGAGTCCTGTGCCGAGGCCGGGCCCCTGCAGCAGCACCTGGTGCAGCCGGGCCACCGAGGACTCGTCCAGGACCCCGGGGAGGTCGGTGAGGATCAGCAGCCGGCCGGGCCGCTGGTCGGGGGGCAGGTGCTCCAGGCCGCCCGACCCGCGCGCCATGTCGACCAGCCCGAGGTGCTGCACGTGCTCCTCGAGCACGGCCGCGGCCGTGGCGGCGTCGGTGGCCACCGTGGTGCGCGCCGGGAGGCCGGTCAGGGGAGTACGACCGCCGACGTCGATGACACTGATGTGGGGCGGGCGCGGGGACGCCAGGGCCACCCGGATCGCGAGGGAGACGAGCATCGCGCCGGGGGCGGTGGTGCGGTGGCCGTCGAACTCGATCCACAGCGGTGGGGTGAACGGCACCGTGCGGACCATCGGCAGCCGGAAGGCGGGGTTGGCGACGGGCGCCAGCTCGCCGACCCGCACCGCCCACGCCGGCTCGGTCTCGACGACGCCGCCGGACCAGGCGGGTGAGTCCCAGCCCGCCAGCGACGCCGGGAGGCGGCGCTCGAGGTCGTCGAGCTCGCGGGTGAGCTGGGCGAGGTCGGTGGCGTGACGGTCGCGTGCCTGTCCGACGAGCCGGTCGTGCTGCTGCTGGGCGGCCGCGCGGGCGGCGTCGGCGGCGGGCCCCACTCGCAGCGCGGGATCGCCGACGATGCGCTCCAGGTCGCGTTCGAGCTGCTCGCGGGCGAACCGCTCGGTGGACTCCCGCGAGGCGGTGGTGCGGGAGGCGTCGTCGAGGATCATCGAGACCTGGCGCACCGGGTCGAGGTCCGGGGGCACGGCCGACACCGGCGCGGGCCCGGCTGACGGAGCGGGTGACGGGGTGGGTGACGGGGTGGGTATCGGAGCGGGCGCCGCCGTGGTCGGCGGCGGGGGTGGGGGAGCGCTCGCGTCCGGTGCGGGAGCGCCGTACACCGAGGAGAGCTCGGCCAGTCCCCCGCGGTAGCCCTGGGCGAGCGCCCGGACCTTCCAGGCGCCGTCGCGCCGGTAGAGCTGCGCCATCACCAGGGCGGTCTCGCCCGCCAGCGAGGCGGGGGTGACGGTGGCGACCACGGCGCCGTCGTCGGCCACGAGGTGCGCCGTGGGCGCGGATGAGAAGCCGGTGGCGATCACGAGCACGGTGGCGACCTCGGCCGGGATCGACCCGACCACGGCGCTGAGCCCCGCCGGGGGCCCGGGCAGCAGGTCCACCCCGGGCACGGCGACGCCGGGCAGGAGCCACGGCCTCGCCGTGACGGCGCGCCCGTCGGCGCCCAGGAGCAGTCCCGCCACCCGGGCGCCGTCGAGGTAGGCCGTGAAGCGCAGGTGCGGCCAGGGCCGGTTCTCGCCGCTGCGCAGGGCGGTCATCGCGCGGATACGGAGCGCCGCCGGATCAGTGCTTGCCGCCGACGTACTTGGCGAGGTGCGGCAGGGCGTCCAGCGGGGTCTTGGCCTGCAGGCCCTCACCGATCGCCTGGAACTGCCAGATGTCGCCCTGGCGGTACATCCGCGCCATCGCCAGGCCCGTGAACGGCATGCCGCCGGCCAGGGTGAAGCGCGCGAGCTCGCCGTCGGTCTGGTCGACGAGGCGGCAGAAGGCGTTGGACACCTGCTCGAAGGTCTGCCCCTGGTAGCTGGTGACGATGAAGATCACCGAGTCGACGTGCACCGGCACCCGGTTGAGGTCGACCATCACGACCTCGTCGTCGCCGTCGCCGTCGCCGGTGCGGTTGTCGCCGGTGTGCTGGATCGAGCCGTCCTTGGACGTGAGCTGGTTGTAGAAGGCGATGTCGGCGAGCGTGCTGCCCGCGAACATCACCGCCGAGGCGTCGAGGTCGATGTCGACCTCCCGGCTGCCGAACAGCCCGCCCTTCTTGATCGGGTCCCAGCCCAGGCCCATGCGGACCAGCCCGAGCTTCTGGCCGCCGTCCTTGACCAGGTTCACCGTCTGGCCCTTGGCGAGGCTCACCGGGCGGCCCTTGGTGAGGTTGACCCCGCCGCCTGCGGCCGGAGCGGCGGGCGCCGGCGGGGCCGGCGGGGGCGGGGTGCTCGCCATCGAGGGGGCGGGCGGGGCCGGCGGGGGCGGCGGCGTCGAGCCGAGCGCGGCAGCGGGCGCCGGGGGCGGGGGCGGCGGCGTGGTGGCGGCCACCGGCGGCGGCGGGACCGGGGTGCTGGGGGCGGCGGGGGCCGCCGCGGGCTGGGCGGGGCCGTCGCTGGCCTCGATGCCGTGGTCGCCGAGCAGCGCCACCAGTCCACCGGCGTAGCCCTGGCCCACCGCGCGCACCTTCCAGGCGCCGTTGCGGCGGTACAGCTCCAGCGGCATGACGATGACCTCGGTGCTCAGCCCGGTCATGGCGAACTCCACCAGCGGGGTGCCCGCGGCGTCGCTGACCCGGGCGAGCGGCTGACCCACCTGCCCGAACGTCTTGCCGCCGTCGTCGAGGGAGGTGACCAAACGCACGACCTCGACGTCGGCGGGCACCGCGTCGAGATCGACCTTGACCTGCCAGCCCGCACCGCCGGCGGGCGACACGCAGGTGACGCCGGGGCCCGTGGGGGCGTTGTAGAAGATGAAGTCGCTCTCCGAACGCACCTTGCCGCCGGCGGCGAGCAGGAGCGCGGAGAGGTCGGCGGTGGCGTTGACGTCCACGGTCACCGTGACCTGGCGGACGTCGAGGGGGGCGTTGGTGCCCTTGGTGAGCGCGATCATCGTCGATTCCTGCCCGGTTGTCGGTGGCCGCAGCGGCCGAGGTCAGCGGTCACTGGCAACCTACCCGGCCCGTGAGCGGTGGGGCAGGGGGTTCGGTCGCACTTCCTGGCTCTACGATTGGGAGCGCACCACGCCCTCATCGTCTAGCGGCCTAGGACGTCGCCCTTTCACGGCGGTAGCACGGGTTCGAATCCCGTTGGGGGTGCCAGGAGCCGGTGGCCCCTGACCTGCGGCAACGTAGGTCAGGGGGCCACTGTCGTCTCCCGCCCGAGCCACGCCGAATCGACGCCGCATCCACGGGTGAGCGCCACGGGTGGTGCCGTGCCGAGCCGGCCGGGCACCGATCAGGCGGAACGCCGGTGTCGGTCCAGGGCCACGACCGCCCCCGACGTCAGGATCGCCAGGACGCTGGTGCGCCGCGGGATCCGGCCTGAGGACAACGCCGACCAGAACACCGCCTGGTCGATCACCTGCAGGTGCCCGTAGGCCGCCACCGCCTGTCGGTCACCCCGGAGGGCCCGCGCGCCCAGGTACAGGTTCCGCGCCGCGAACAACCGCCACCCCAGCGCGCCCGCCGCTGTCACCTGGCTCCTCGGCACCCCGAACATTCGTTGGAGCGCCTCCGGCGACACCATCGCACCGATCCCGACACCCACCCCGATCCCGAGCATCGCCTGCTCGGACCTCTCGCGCGTCCACCTCACGGATCCCATCCTGTCCGCCGCCCGAGCGTCCCGCGACTACCTGCGCAGGTAGTCGGACGCCGGCACGGGCGTCGCTGACCCGGAGGCCGCGACGGCGCGCACGGCGGTCGGTCGTCGTCCGGCCGCCCGGCGGGTGCCGATTTGGTCGCGGGGGTCGGTGGTGCGTTACAGTTCACGCGCTCCACCAGTGGAGCACTGGCCCCGTAGCGCAGTTGGTTAGCGCGCCGCCCTGTCACGGCGGAGGCCGCGGGTTCGAGTCCCGTCGGGGTCGCCAGTCCGCAGGGCCCGGCAGTCATGCCGGGCCCTGCGGCGTTTTGCCGCCTGCCGCACACTGGCGTCGTGCCGGTGGAGATGGAGCGCGAGCGGTTCGAGGTCCTCGTCGACCGGGCGTTGGACGAGATCCCCGACGAGATCGCCGCGCTCGTGCACAACGTCGTGGTGCTGGTGGAGGACGAACCGCCCGAGGGCGAGCCCGACGACCTCCTCGGCCTCTACGACGGCGTGGCGCTCACCGAGCGCTCGGTGATGGACGGCGGGCTGCTGCCGGACCGGATCTTCATCTTCCGCAACCCGCTGCTCGACTACTGCGACGACGAGGAGCACCTGGTCGAGGAGGTGCGGATCACCGTGGTGCACGAGATCGCCCACCACTTCGGCATCGACGACGACCGCCTGCACGACCTCGGGTACGCCTGAGCGACCCTGGTCAGGACCCGAGCGGCCGGCCGACGATGTAGCCGAGGCTCGCCGCGAGCAGGCCGAGCGCCAGCGACGCCGCGGCGTACCCCGCCCCGCGCCGTGGGCCGAGCCCGACCGACTGCACCGCGAAGGAGGAGTAGGTGGTGAGGCCGCCGCAGAACCCGGTGCCGACCAGGGCGAGGGTGTCGCCGTGCAGGCCGAGACCGGCGGCCAGGCCCAGCACCCCCGAGCCGACCACGTTGACCCCGAGCGTGCCCCACGGCACCTCGGCGTCGTAGCGGCTGCCGATCAGGAGGCGGAGCACGGCGCCCAGCGCCGCGCCGAGGGCGACGGCGAGCGGGGTGATCAGCGCGCTCACCTGGCCGCCAGACGCGCGCCGAGGGCCGCGGCGCCCAGGCAGGCGAGGAGCGTGCCGAGCAGGGTGGCCAGTGCGGTGATCGGCTCGCCGGCGTCGAGATGGGCGCGGGTCTGCTCCGAGACGGCCGAGAACGTGGTGTAGCCGCCGAGTACGCCGGGCCCCAGGAACACCCGCAGCGGCTCGGAGCCGCGCACCCGCTCCCACGCGGGCAGGAGGGCGAGCAGGAAGCACCCCGTGACGTTGATGCCCAGGGTGGTGACGTCGAGCCCGCCGTCGGCGGGTCGCCACTCGCCCAGCCCCCAGCGCAGCAGCGCGCCGAGCGCCCCTCCGGCCGCGACGACGAGGAGCAGGCGCCGCGACGGGGTCACCGGGCGAGCCGCTCCGGCGGGGCGTGGCCGTGGGCGCCGCGCTCGGCCGCGAGGAGCCGCGCCTGCTGCTCGAGGGCGGCCAGCAGCCACTCCTGGAAGTCGCGCTGCTCGGTGGTGCGGGCCAGGGAGAGCAGCTTCTCCTGGCGGCAGAACTCGTCGGCGACGTCGAGCATGGTGCGCAGCCGCGCGAGGTCGGCGCTGCTCATCGGCACCGGGACGAGCAGGTCCAGGGAGGTGCGGTGCTCCTCCAGCGCCCGGTCCAGCTGCTGGGCCACCGCGCCCTCGGTGAGCGGGCGGCCGAGGAGGTCGAAGGCGGCCGAGAGGTCGCGGGCCCGCGGCTGGTCGGCGGTGAGGGCGAGCAGCCGCACCTCGCGCCGCAGCTCGCGGAACTGGCGCTGGAAGTCGAGGTACTCCGCGAGGGGCACGTCGTGCAGGGCGACGTCGAGGCCGTCGTGGGCGCCGAGGGCCGGCACGGGATCGACCCCGGTGACCAGCCCGACGGTGCCCGGTCCCTCGTTGAACTCCGGGGCGGGCACGAACCACACGACCTTGCCGTCGTCCTCGAGCACCGCGCCCCACGCGGCGGCGGCGCGCGCCACGATCGTGAGGCCGCGGCCGAAGGTGAGCAGCAGGTCGTCGAGGTCGTCCTCACTGCCCGGCTGCGGCTGGGAGGGCAGCGCCGGCGGCTCGGGGGACCCGTCGCGGACCTCCACGCGCGGCTGGGCGACGGTGCCCCGCACCCGCACCTCGATCGGCGGCTCGGCGTGCAGCACCGCGTTGGTGACCAGCTCGGAGACCGCCATCTCGGCGCACTCCACGAGGTCCTGGCGCCCGATGTCCTCGAACGTGGAGACCACCCACCGGCGCGCGTCCTGCGCTCCGCGCGGACCACGGCCCAGCGTGAGGGCGGGCCTGCTCAATGGCACGGGTCTCTCCGGGTTCCGACGGGGGGCAGAGGCGGGTTCCGAGACGGTACTGAGGGGGTGGTGCGGGTGACGCGGATCGACGGCACAGCCGTCAGCGCCCGCTTACCCGCCCGAGCCCGTGGCAAACCCGACGCCTGGTCACATTCTGCCGCAGGGGTGGACGTGACGCAGGCGACTCGCTCAGGGTGAAGACCACCCCTGTGGTCGGGGGACAATGGAGGTTGGGCCGAACGTCCCCGACCACGAGAGTTTGCAGGAGTCCACCATGGCCAGCCAGAACCCGAACCCGACCGACGCCGCCACGGGAGCGAGCCCGACCGGCCGTCACCGCGTGGTCGTGATCGGCTCCGGCTTCGGTGGCCTCTTCGGCACCCGTGCGCTGCGTCGCTCCGACGTCGACGTCACGATGGTCGCCAAGACCACCCACCACCTCTTCCAGCCGCTGCTCTACCAGGTGGCGACCGGCATCCTGTCCGAGGGCGAGATCGCGCCCCCGACCCGCGAGATCCTGGCCTCCCAGCGCAACGCGCAGGTGCTGCTGGGCGAGGTCACCGACATCGACCTCGAGGCCCGCACGGTCACCTCCCACGTGCTCGGGCGCGAGACGGTGTCGCACTACGACTCCCTCATCGTGGCCGCCGGCGCCGGGCAGTCCTACTTCGGCAACGACCATTTCGCCGAGTTCGCCCCCGGCATGAAGAACATCGACGACGCCCTCGAGCTGCGCGGTCGCATCTTCGGGGCCTTCGAGCTGGCCGAGCTCGGCGCCATGCGCGGCGAGGACGTCGACCACCTGCTCACCTTCGTCGTCGTCGGCGCCGGCCCCACCGGTGTCGAGATGGCCGGTCAGATCGCCGAGCTCGCCCAGCGCACCCTCAAGCGCGACTTCCGGGCCATCAACACCCGCACCGCCCGCGTCGTGCTCATCGACGCCGCCCCTCAGGTGCTGCCGCCGTTCGGGCACAAGCTCGGGCTGTGGTCGAAGCAGGCGCTGGAGAAGCGCAACGTCGAGGTCATGCTCGGCGCGATGGTCACCGACGTCGACGAGCGCGGCCTGGTCGTGAAGTTCAAGGACGGGCGCACCGAGCGCATCGAGGCCGTCACCAAGGTGTGGGCGGCCGGCGTGCAGGCCAGCCCGCTCGCGGCGCTGCTCGCCGCGCAGACCGGCGCGCCGCTGGACCGCGCCGGCCGGATCGGCGTCAACCCCGACCTCACCCTCCCGGGCCACCCGGAGGTCTTCGTGGTCGGCGACATGATCGCCCTCGACAACCTCCCCGGCGTCGCGCAGGTCGCGATCCAGGGCGCGAAGTACGCCGCCAAGGAGATCGACCGCCGGCTGAAGGGCAAGCCCGCCCAGGCGCCGTTCTCCTACTTCGACAAGGGCTCGATGGCCACCATCAGCCGGTTCCAGGCCGTGGCCAGCATCGGCAAGATCCGCGTCACCGGCGTCCTGGCCTGGCTGATGTGGCTGGCCGTGCACCTGGTCTACATCACCGGCTTCAAGAACCGGGTCACCGCCCTGGGCCACTGGGCCGTCTCGTTCCTGGGCCGCGGCCGCTCCGAGCGCACCGCCACCGAGCAGCAGATCTTCGCCCGCTCGGCCCTCTCCCGCCTCGAGGGCGGCACCGCCGACCTCGTCTCCGCGCCCGGCGCCTACGACGCCGACGCCGAGGCCGCCCGCCGCGCGCAGCTGGAGGCCCAGGCCGCCGAGGAGGTCCGGCTCACCGACGCCGGCGCCCGCGGCGTGAAGGTCGGCTGAGCCCCGCCGGTCACGTCGGATCCGGAGTCCCCGGGGAGCCCGCGCTACTCGAAGTAGCGCGGGCTCTCGGCGTCCGGGTCGCGCTCCATCCGCTCGCGCGCCCAGCGCGGGAGGATGAAGACGCCCTGGGCCTCGACGGTCACGCCGTCGGCGTCGGCGAGGGTGCCGACGGCGTAGGTCTTGATGCCCTCGGTGCGCTCGATGCGGGCCTCGCCGCGCAGCGCCCCCAACGGCGTCGCGCGGTGGTAGCGGATCGTGAGCGTGCCGGTCATCCCGGGACGCCGGCCCGAGCCCGCCGACTCGCCGAGCAGCTGGTCCAGGATCAGCGCGAGCACGCCGCCGTGCACGTGCCCGGGCGGGCCCTCGTAGGCCGCGCCGAGGTGGAACTCCGTCCAGATCTCCCCGGTGTGGTCGGGGTGGTGCACGGTGCGCACGGGCGGCGCGATCGGGTTGCGCAGGCCCACCACGCTGTTGCCCCAGGGGCGACCGCGACCCTCGGGGTTGTAGCGCACGCCGAACGCGCCCGGCAGCTGTCGGGCGCGCAGGCGGGCGGTGAGGGCCTCCACCTCGGCCGTCACCGCGCGGATCTCGTCGTCGTCGACCGTCGTGCGGATCGTGGCGTCCACCAGCCCGCGCACGGCGTCGGTGAGGGGTCCGTACAGGGCCGCCTCGCGCTCGATCTCGGCATCGGTCAGGTCGTCGCGGACGAAGCCGCCGAGGTCCACCACGCCCCGCACTCTAGAACACGTTCTATTTTCGGGCCAGGAATCGGGTGGAGCGCTCGTGGGGCGATGTGATCGGCTGCAGGCATGACCCGCGCCGCCAAGCCCGACACCCGCTACGCCGCCTCCTGGGCGGCCGCGCTCCAGGAGTTCCTGGCCGACGGCACCGAGCACGTGCCGGGCGCCGCCCTGTGGTCGATGCCCCGCGAGGTCTGGACGCCGCCCCCCCCCGAGCGCTGCGCCGACGTCGTGGCCGCGCTGGCGGCCCACAACGACCGTCGTCACGGCGAGCGGTGGGTGCCGAGCGACACCCGGTGGCTGGTCGACGACCACGGCGAGGTCGTGGGCTTCCTCGACGTGCGGCTGGAGCTGAACGAGGGACTGCGCCGCGACGGCGGGCACATCGGCTACGCCGTGCGGCCCTCCCGTCGTCGTGAGGGCCACGCCGCCGCCGGTCTGCGCGCCGGGCTGGCCCTGCTGGGCGAGGTCGGCGTGTCGCAGGCGCTGGTCACCTGCGACGACGACAACGTCGGCTCGTGGCGCACCATCGAGGGTGCGGGCGGGGTGCTCGAGGACGTCCTGGACGGCAAGCGCCGCTACTGGGTGCCGGTCGGCTGAGTCGACCGTTGGGGCGGCCTGCTCACCCGCGCTCAGCCGCGCTCGGCCGAGGGGCGGTGGCGGTTGAGCTCGGCGAGGAACGCGTGGGGGTCGACCATCGAGGCGTCGATGACGAGCGGGTCGCGGCCGAAGCGGGCGAAGCGCACCTTCCAGCCCCGGCGCCCGGGCTCGCCGACGATCTGGATGCGGGTGTAGCGGCTGGTGAGGTCGAAGACGTCGCGCTCCGCGCCCCGCACGACCTCCAGCTGCCCGCCGTGGATGCGGAGCCGCGCCGGGCTGGATCCGGCCCGGATGCCGTAGAGGGCCAGGGTGACGCCGAGCAGCGTGCCGCAGGTGCCGACGGCCAGGGTGGTGCGGTGGTCGTAGGCCGCGATCGCGGCGAACACGGTGGCGACGGCCGAGGCCAGCAGGAGCACGCCGAGCACTGCGCGCAGCCCGCTGCGGGGGGTGAACACCACGTCGGTGGAGGGCCCGCGTGCGGGCGGCTCGGCCCGTCGGCTCGGCGGCGGCGCGACGGGGGCCGGCACCGAGAGCCCGATCGACTCGGCCGTCTGCGCGACGGGCGCGACCGGGGCCAGGGCCGGCCGCGTGCGCTTCGCCCGAGCGCCGCGTCCGCGGCTGCGGGTGGCGCGCCGGTCGGGGCGCACGACCGGCACGGGGCCGGTCTCGGGGTCGCGGGACACCCGCCCCGGGATCGTGCGCGTCGGCGCGGAGGCGGGCGGCTCCGGGTCGGCGGGCTCGGGGGCGGGCGCGACCAGTCGGAGGGGCTCCGGTGCCGCGGACTCCGGACGCGGAGGCGGGGCGGTGTCCTCCTCGGGCGACGCCGCGTCGGGCCCCGGCGGCGGGACCGGGGCCAGCGGCGGTGCGACGGGGGCGACGGGTGCGGGCGCGGGGGCCGCCTCGGGTTCGATGCCGAGGGCACGCAGCACGTCGCGCCCGGCCTCGGTGTAGTCGGTGCGCTGCACCTGCTCGCCGGCGCGGCGGGCGAGTGGTCCCGGCGTCGTGCGGGCAGGGGTGGGTGAGGACCCCTCCGGCGGGGTCACCTCCCGGTGATGGGAACGCTGCAGCGCCGCGCTGCCGCGGACGCGATCCTCCCCATCGTCGAACTCCCGCGACGACATGGCGACCACGGTAGTGCGCGATCGACCGCTGCGGGGGGTGGTTCGTCAACTCACGCCGCGCGGGACGGCGGGGTGGACGTCAGAGGACGCCCGTCCCCGGCCCACCGCGTCTCGTGACGGCGCTGGGGCGCCTCCTCGACGAACGGGGGCGCCGGCGAGCGTCTCGTGACGCGTGCACCGGACCGCGAGCGTGACCCGACGCCGGCGCGCCCCCGCGGCCCGCCGTCGGTGAGCGCCGGACGGCGGGAGGGCGGCGTCGTCGGGCTGCCAGACTGGCGCGGGGTGGATCCCGATCCGGCCCCACCCGATCCAGCCCGACCCGATCCAGCCCGTCGTCACGGGCCCGCCCGGGCCCCGCAAGGAGGCGAGACGCGTGTCCCCCGAATCCCATCCCGACCCGTACCCGGCCTACGCCGCCCCGAGCCCGCGGGCGCGGGAGCTGTACGCGGCGATGCTCGCGTTCATGGCGCAGGAGGTCCTGCCCGCCGAGCGTGCCTACGAGGAGCACCGGCACGCCGCCGGCGAGCAGGACCACTCGGTGCCGCCGGTGATCGAGGAGCTCAAGGCGAAGGCCCGGGAACGCGGGCTGTGGAACCTCTTCCTGCCCTCGGAGAGCGGGCTCACCCAGCTGGAGTACGCGCCCATCGCGGAGCTGTCGGGCTGGAGCAACGAGCTGGCCCCGGAGGCGATCAACTGCCAGGCCCCCGACACCGGCAACATGGAGCTGCTGCACCTCATCGGCACCCCCGAGCAGCAGCAGCGCTGGCTGCGCCCGCTGCTGGCGGGTGAGATCCGCAGCGCCTTCGCGATGACCGAGCCTCGGGTGGCCTCCTCCGACGCCACCAACATCGAGACCCGGATCGAGCGCGACGGCGACGAGTACGTCGTCAACGGCCGCAAGTGGTGGATCTCCGGCGCCGCCGACCCCCGGTGCGCGGTGCTGATCGTGATGGGCAAGACCGACCCGGAGGCGGTCACGCACCGTCAGCAGTCGATGGTGATCGTGCCGGTCGACACCCCCGGCGTGCGGATCGAGCGGTCGCTCCCGGTGTTCGGCCGCCAGGACCAGCACGGCCACTGCGAGGTCTCCTTCACCGACGTCCGGGTGCCGGTGTCGAACATCCTGGGCGAGGAGGGCGGCGGGTTCGCCGCCGCCCAGGCGCGCCTGGGGCCGGGCCGCATCCACCACGTGATGCGGGCGCTCGGGGCCGGCGAGCGGGCGCTGGCGATGATGGTGCAGCGGGTGCAGGTGCGCACCGCCTTCGGGGGTCCGCTGGCGGAGCAGTCGGCGGTGCGCGAGCGGATCGCGGAGTCGCGCATCGAGCTCGAGCAGGCCCGGGCGCTGTGCCACGTGGCCGCCCACATCGTCGACACCCGGGGCAACAAGGCGGCCCGTCACGCGATCGCGGCCGCCAAGGTCGCCGTGCCGCGCGCGGTGTGCGCGGTGATCGACCGGGCCATCCAGGTGCACGGTGGGGCCGGGGTCAGCGACGCCACCCCGCTGGCGATGCTCTACGGCTGGCACCGTGCGATGCGCATCTTCGACGGCCCCGACGAGGCCCACCTCACCACCCTGGCGCGCCACGAGCTCACCCGCCCGCCGCTGTTCGACCTGCCACCTTCGTTGTTCGACCAGATGCGCGACGTCGACGCGGAGGGGGCCCGATGAGGGCCGTGGTCTGCCAGGACGGCGCGCTGGACGTGTGCGACGTCCCCACGCCGGTGCCGGGTCGCGGGCAGCTTCGCCTGCGCGTGCTGGCCTGCGGGATCTGCGGCTCGGACCTGCACGCCCGCCACCACGCCGACGCCGTGGCCGACGCGGCCGCCACCGCCGGCTACCCCGACCTGATGCGCCCCGCCGACGCGGTGGTGATGGGCCACGAGTTCTGCGGGGAGATCGACGACGTCGGCCCGGGGGCGGGCCGGTGGCGCAAGGTGCGCGGACCCGTGGTGGCGATGCCCCTGCTGCGCCGCGACGGGCGGGTGCACCTCACCGGCCTCACCACCACCGCGCCGGGCGGCTACGCCGAGCAGGTGCTGGTCCAGGACTCGCTGGCCTTCGAGGTGCCCAACGGCCTGGCCCCCGACGTCGCCGCACTCACCGAACCGATGGCCGTCGCGCTGCACGCCGTGCGTCGCGGTCAGGTGGGCAAGGGCCAGACCGCGATCGTGATCGGCTGCGGGCCGATCGGACTGGGTGTCATCGCCATGCTCAAGGCCCGCGGGGTGCGCACCGTGGTCGCGAGCGACTTCTCGCCGGCGCGGCGGGCCCTCGCGACGGCGATGGGCGCCGACGTCGTCGTCGACCCGGCGGTCGACTCTCCCTGGGAGGCGCGCACGAAGGGCTTCCTCGACGCCCCGAAGCTGCTGGCGCTCGCCGTGGACTCGATGGACAAGCTGCGGGCGCTGCCCCTGGTGCCGTGGCACCGCATCTTCGCCGCCGCCGAGTGGGCCGGGGCCGACCCGCAGGGCCCGGTGGTCTTCGAGTGCGTGGGGGTGCCCGGAGTGCTGGCCCAGGTGATGGCGGCCGCGCCCCTGCGCACCCGGGTCGTCGTGGTGGGGGTGTGCATGGGGGAGGACCGCATCGCGCCCTCGGTGGGCATCAACAAGGAGATCGACCTGCGCTTCGTGCTCGGCTACACGCCCGGGGAGTTCCACTCCGCGCTGCACCTGATGGCCGAGGGTGCCGTGCGCCCCGAGGCGCTCATCACCGGACGGGTCGGCCTGGACGGGGTGGCGGGGGCCTTCGAGGACCTCGGGGACCCCGAGGTGCACGCCAAGATCCTCGTGACGCCGGGGGGCTGACGACGCTCGCCGCCGTCGCCGCAGGATCCGATGGAACGGGCCGGTACCGCACTGAGTGCGGTGCCGGCCCGTTGCGTTATCACCCGGGCGGGTGTGAGTTCTGGACAACGCGTTGATGTTCGGCGTAGATTCTTCAACAACGTGTTGAGGTTCGCTCCTACCAGGAGGATCAATGAACGCCCAGGCTCCGCTCCGCATCACCCTTGTCGACGATTCCGACCTGGCCACCGCCGGGTTGCACACCCTGCTCGCGCCCTACGGCGACCGGGTGGAGGTCGTCGACAACCGCACGGCGATCGCCCACCCCGGCGACCTCGCCGTGGTCCTGTTCGAGCCGATGGGCCTGACCGGCATGGGTGAGTCGCTGCTGCGCGACCTCATCGCCGGCGGCGCCGCCCGCACGGCGGTGTTCAGCTGGGCCGACCGCGCCCAGGTGCCGTCCACCAGCCCGCACCTGTCGAAGTCGATGACCGCCTCGCAGCTCGTGCGCGCCGTCGAGGACCTCGCGACCGGTCGCTTCGTCGAGCCCGTCGTCGAGGAGCCCCCGGCCCCCGTGGTGCCCGTCGACGCCCGGCCCTCGATCCCGGGCGCCGACGTGGGCCTGACCCCGCGCGAGGCCGAGATCGTGGCCCTGATCGTGGCCGGCATGAGCAACCGCGAGATCGGCGACGCGCTCACGCTGAGCATCAACTCGGTCAAGACCTACATCCGCAGCGCCTACCGCAAGATGGGCGTGGAGCGCCGCACGCAGGCCGTGCTGTGGGGTCTGGCCCGGGGCATGGACGCCACCGGCACCCCCGCCCTGGTCAGCTGACCTGCTCTCCGAACCCGTCACCGGCGGGGGGTACCCCCGCCGGTGCGACGCTCTAGGGTGATGATGTGAACACGATGTCGAACTCTTCGGATGACGTCGTGACCGCCACGCTCACGATCGGCGAACTGGCCGATCGCACCGGTGTGGCTGCAGCGACGTTGCGCGTCTGGGAGACCCGGTACGGGTTCCCGGTGCCCCAACGCCGCGCCTCGGGCCACCGCCGCTACGACGAGCGGCTGGTCGACGTGGTCCTCGAGGTCGTGCGGCGCCGCGACGAGGGCGTGCGCCTCGACGTGGCGATCAGCCAGGCGCTGAACCGTCCCGAGGCGCCGGTCCCGGTGCGCTCGCTGCCACGGCGCGTCGAGCCCATGCCGGGCTCGACCTCCATCTACTCCTGGCTGCGGCGCACCCACCCGCACCTGCAGGCCCAGGCCCTGAGCAAGCGCACCCTGCTGGCGCTCTCGTGGGCCATCGAGGACGAGTTCTGCAGCCGCGCGCACCGTGCCCACATGTTCGGCGCCTTCCAGACCGAGCGGAACTACCGTGCCTCCGAGCGTCGCTGGCGCGACCTCGCCCGCACGACGTCCTCCACGTTCTGCTTCGCCGACTTCGCCCCCGACACCGACGACGGCTCGTTGCCGCACCTGGTGTCGCTCGCGGCCGACCACCCGATGTCGCGGGAGTGGGCGGTGGTGTGCGACAGCCCCGACCTGCCCGCCGCGCTGGTGGCGTGGGAGCTGCCCGGCCAGGTGGACGTGCCCGAGTGGCAGCGCCGCTTCGAGGCGGTGTGGACCGTCGACGCCACCGCGGTGCGCGAGGCCGCCCGGGTGTGCGCCACCGCGGCCCACGAGTCGGGCGTCGAGGGCGCCCGCGGCGTGGTCTCCGAGCTGGCCGTCCGCGTGGACGACCAGGCCGGTGACCCGCTCCAGGTCACCGCCTTGTTCAATCGGGTGGTGACCTACCTCGATCGCCAGCGGTGACGCCATGATGGCCCCATGGAGTACGCGGTGATCGTCGACGGCGCCGACCCGCTCGACCCTGCCCGCGTGGGGGAGGTCGAGCGTCTCGACGTGCCGTGCGAGGTCACCGCCATCACCGTCCTGCGTCGACGCTTCGCCTCGGCGCTGATGGACGACGCGCCCGCGGGCCTCTCGCCCGGCACGGCCCGCTTCGTCCACGACGCCGTCATGGTGCTCTCCGAGCTGGCGATGAACGCCCTGATCCACGGCACTCCTGACGAGGACGGGTTCATCCAGGTCGCGTGGTGGCGCACCTCCGACGCCGCCGTCACCGTGCAGGTGCGCGACCAAGGCGGTCAGAGCGTGCCGCACCTGGAGCAGGCCGAGGAGGACGCCGCCGGCGGCCGCGGTCTCGCGCTGGTCGCGGCGCTGAGCCGTGAGTGGGGTGTGGTCACCGACATCCGCGGCGGCACCGTCGTGAGCGCCACCGTCGCGGCGTCCTGAGCGCGCCCTCGCGGGAGCGCCGGCGGGGGAGGGGTCAGATGCCCTCGGGGCGGCTGAACTCGGCGTCCACGCCCATGAGTGACAGCGTGCGCTGGGCCGGGCTGCCGTCGGCCGCCACGATGATCAGCTCACCGCCCTGACGCCGCGCGAACCCGCGGGCCTGCACGAGCACGCCGACCGCCGCGCTGGGCAGGAAGGCCACCTCGCTGACGTCGACGACCGCCTTGCGGGCCTGCTCGACGATGTCGTCGATCGCCACGCGCAGACCGACGAGCGCGAACTCATCGACGCTGCCCGCGACCACCAGGACGTCGCCCTCGCGGCGCAGGACGAGGGGCTCCTCGAACATGGCGTCACACTATCGCGCAGTCCCGGGGCCCGGCACAGGTTCACCCTGATGGGTGAACTTTGCTCCGGATCCCGACAAGACGGCGGCGAGTAGGCCCCGTGGGACTCGAACCCACAACCTAAGGATTAAAAGTCCTCAGCTCTGCCAATTGAGCTAGGGGCCCAGGACGACGCGTCGTCCACGGTCAGTATGGCCGAGCCGCTCGGTCGCGCGGCGCGGGGAGGTCACCAGGCGTCGCCGGAGCGGTCCTCGCACGTGACGTCGACGCGCAGGTCGGGCACGACGGTGGGGTCGCAGCGCAGGATCATCAGGCCGCCGTGCTCGTCGTCGGCCACCTCGGTGCCGTCGGCGAGCCGGGTGAACGACAGCCCGCCCCAGCGTTCCCAGCCCAGTCGGGCGTAGAAGCCGGTGGACTTGCCGGTGGAGAGCAGGGCCACCGGCCAGCGGGCGGCGATCGCGGGGTGCAGGGCGAGCATCACGCGCCGCCCGAGTCCGCGCCGCTGGTGGTCGGGGTCGACCGCGACCGCCTCGACGTAGCCGACCTCGCGCCAGGGGCCGGCGCCGAACCGGAGCCGGCGGGGCACGACGCTGGCGTGTGCCACGGGCACGCCGGCGTGTCGCACGAGCGCGTGCAGGCCGCCCCCGTCGTGCACGGCGTGCGCGGCGTCGTCGTCGGTGAAGTCCGAGAACGCCCGGTCCCACAGCAGGCGCAGTGCGGCGCGGTCGGCCGCGTCCAGCTCCTCGCTGCGGCGCAGCTCGACCGGAGGCTCGGCGTCCGCAGGGGCTGCGGGGGCTGCTGGGTCCGGGGGCATGGGACCCACCCTAGGGAGCCGCCGGCAGCGGCAGCCCGAGATCGACCCGGTCGCCGATCCGGACCCCGCCCCCGAGTCCGAGGGTGATCGGGACGTACCCGGTCTGCAGGCCGGTGGCGACGTCGACGTACTGCAGCATCGTCGAGACCGGCTTGAGCGGCGCGGAGAACGGGGTGGAGAAGCGGTTGAACGTCGGGTTCTCCTCCACGCCGCCGGCGGTGCCGAGCTGCGTGATGACCGTCCAGGTGATCTCGTCGGTGTCGGTGTTCCACACCACCCACGGCCCGGCGGCGTCGTGCAGGTGGCCGTAGGTGACGATGCCGGGCGGCAGGTCCGGGATGCCGTCGTCCACCGCGGCGGTGAGCGGGCTGCCCGCCCGCTGCACCTGGTCGATCGGCACCCCGAGGTAGCCGGTCACCGCGCGCGGCTGGTGCAGGACGACGGCCACGGCGCCGGGGTCGGCGTCGTCCACCACCTGCCGCAGGGCCGCGCCGGTCTCCTCCTCGCTGACGCCGGACTCGTTGGTGACCAGGCCCCCGAACAGCGCCTTGAAGGCGGGGTCCCGTGCGGCCACGACGGGCAGCGCCGGCAGGTCGTCGGAGGTGTCGACGTCGGCGAAGGCGGTGTCGGGCACCGCCACGTCGGCGTCGAGCAGCTGCTGCACGGTGACGTCGGTGTCGTGGTCGCCCTTGGCCGCCACCGTCGGGACGTCGGGCAGCACCTGGGCCTCGGCGTCGACGAAGTCGGCCTCCGCGACCGTTCCGTTGGAGGTGAGGTCGCCGGCGATGGTGCGCAGCGCGACCGCGCCCTCGGGCAGGGCGTCGACGAGCGCGGCGTACAGCGCGGTGCGCACCTCGGTGCCGACGCGGCTGCCCTGCGGATCGGCCTCGGCCACGATCACGGTCTCGCCCTCGCGCGGGGCCAGCTCGGCTCCCCGGGCGCCGAGCTGGCGCTGGATCGAGGTGCGCGCGGCGTCGAGGTAGCGCGCGGCGGCCTCCTGGATGCGGTCGGTGTTCTTCTCGATGAACGGCTGCACCTGCTCGGCGATCTCGCGGGTCTGCGGACTGCTGAACGACAGCCCGAGGCCGCCCGGCAGCGCGAAGGAGCGACCGACCTGCTGGCTGCCGGTCCACGCCCGGAACTCCAGCACCGCCGCGGCGCTGCTGCCCACCAGGCACCCCGCCACGACAGCGACCGCGGTCGCGCGCCGTCGCGGGCGGGTGCGCAGCAACGACCAGCCGACGCTGAGCACCGTGCCGCCGAGCACGCCGCCCAGCAGCGTGAGGCGCGCGGCCTCGGCCACGACCTCGTCGCGCAGCTCGCGGCCGTAGGTGGCCGCGAGGCGCTCGGGGTCGTCGAGCACCTGGGTGTTGGCGCGCACGAAGGCGGGCGAGACGTAGGAGGCGAGGGTGCCGCCGGCCAGCGGCGGTCCGGTGGAGCGCAGCACCGCACCGAAGCCGCCCGGCCCGGTGCGCGGCCAGTACACCTGCCCCAGCAGACCGGTGTCGAGGGTGGTGTAGCCGTTGTGGGCCAGCCCGATCTCCACCGGCAGGGTGCCCACCCGGTCGGTGATGCGGGCGTGCTCGATCCCGCGCTCCACCGCCAGGGGCAGCACGACGACGCCGGCCACGACCACCGCCGCCAGCCACCGCCCGAGCGGGCCCCGTCCCCGGCGCCAGGCCCGCAGGACCGGCGCGAGCCGGGCGGCCAGGGCGGCCGGGGCTGCGGGGTCGGGGCGCGCCGCGCCGTCCTCGGTCGCAGGGTCCGCGGGCAGGGCGGGATCGGGCGTCGACGGCGGTGCGTCGTCGGGCACTGCTGCTCCTCGGGCCGGGGCGGGGTCCCTCCGATGCTCCCATCCCGGTGGTCGTGCCGGCGCAGCCCTGGGGTGGCGGCCGTCGCGGTGCTAGCGTCGGACGGCGTGACGGGCCTCACACTCCCCCCGGCATCGCCGGCGCCGGTCGTCCTCATGGCGGCCGACCTCGCCGAGCTCGCCCACCGGCTCGCCGAGCTGATCGTCACCAGCGACTACGCCTACGCCGAGACGTCCAAGCTCAGCCCCGTCGAGCTGCTCCAGGCCTGCCACGACAACCTCGCCACGATCCTCGCCGGGCTCGGCGACGCCGACGACCGCACCCGGCTCGCGCGGCTCGACCGGCGCCCCGCCGCGATGGCCGGGCGGCTCAAGGCCGAGCGCGGGGTGCCGCTGCCGGCGCTGCTGCACGCCTTCCGACTGGCGGGTCGGCTCGTGGCCGAGGAGCTCGCCGCCCGCAGCGAGGCGGTCGACCCCGCCGAGGCGATGCTCGTGCCCGAGCTGGCGGCCCGCACCTGGGCGGTGATCGACGAGCTCTCCGGGGCCGCCGCCGAGGCCTACGCCGCGGCGACCGTCGCCCACGCCCGCGACGACGTCGCCGCGCGGCGGCGTGCGCTGCGGGCGCTGGTCTGGGGCGAGGCCCGCGACCGCGCCGAGCTGCTGCAGCACCTGCAGGTGCTGCGGCTCGAGGCCCGCGACCACTACGTCGTGGTGTGCGCGGAGCGCCCCGGCAACGGCGCCGACCCGGCCGGCGCGGAGCAGGCGCTCACCCGCCACGGCGTCCGCTCGGCGTGGTGCGCGGAGGTGCGTCACGACCTCGGGCTGGTCGCGGTCGCCGAGCGGCCCGACCGGGTCGCCGCGGGCCTGTCGGCACTCGCGACCGCGCCCGGGGCCGCCCGGGTCGGGGTGAGCCGTCCCTTCGTATCCCTGGAGGACGCGCCGCGCGCCCGCCGGGAGGCCGAGCTCGCCCTGCAGACCGCGCCGCCAGGCAGCGCCGAGGTCGTGCGTTTCGGCGACCGCCCCACGGCGTTGCTGTTGAGCCGGGCCCCCGAGGGCGCCCACGAGCTGGCCCGGAGCGTGCTCGGCCCGGTGCTCGACCTCCCGGCCGAGGACCGCGACGCCCTGCTCGCCACCCTCGGCCACTGGTTCGATTGCGACGGCTCCGCCACCGCCGTCGCCCGCGTGCAGCACTTCCACCGCAACACCATCCACCAGCGGCTGCGGCGCATCGAACAGCTCACCGGGCGGGCCTGCTCCCGGCCCGTCGACGCCGCCGAGCTGCACCTGGCGCTGCAGGCCGTCCGGCTCGGCCACGGCTGACCCGACCAGCCCACCGTGCCCACCGTGCCCGGCGCGACGGGCACGGGGCCGGACGACGCCGACGGGCGCCGCCCGACCCCGGGACCGGAGCGGGTGCGATCAGCGCGCGGCGTGGTCGCGGGCGATGAACTCCGCGGCGCGCTCGCCGATCATGATGGTCGGGGCGTTGGTGTTGCCCCGCACCACGGTCGGCATCACCGAGGCGTCGGCCACGCGCAGGTTGTCGAAGCCGTGCACCTTCAGCTGCGGGTCCACCACCGCACCGATCGCGCAGGTCGACGTCGGGTGGTAGAGCGTCTGCCCGGTGCGGGCCGCGTAGGCGAGCAGCTCGGCGTCCGTGCTGCCCTGGGGCACCTCGAACTCGCCGGTGATGACGTCCTTGAGTGCGGGCTGCTGGGCGATCTCCTGCCCCAGCCGGATGCCGTCGAGGATCGCCTGACGGTCCTCGGGCGTGGTGAGGTAGCCGTGCGTGATCCGGGGGGCCGTGGCCGGGTCGGGGCTGCGCAGCAGCACCGTGCCGGTGCTGGTGGGCTTGAGCACGCACGGCCCGAAGGCGAAGCCGTGGGCGACGGCGGGGCCGGTGCCGTCGGCGTAGAAGAGCACCGGGGCCTGGTGGAACTGCACGTTCGGTGCCGTCAGGTCGGGCCGGGTGCGCACGAAGCCGCCGGCCTCGCCGATGTTCGAGGTCAGCGGACCGCGCCCCTGCTCCTGCAGCAGGGCCACGTTCTCCTCCGACATCGCACTCATCAGCGTCTCGTGGTCGGTGAGGTAGTTGAACATCGACATGTAGTGGTCCTGCAGCCCCTGGCCCACCGGCAGGTCGGCCGCCACCGGGATCTGCAGCGCCGCGAGGTGCTCGGCCGGGCCGATCCCGGACAGCATGAGCAGCTGCGCGGAGCCGTAGGCGCCGGCCGACACCACGACCTCGACGTCGGCGCGGACCTGCTCGACCTCCCCGCCGCGGCTGATCTCGACGCCGGTGACCCGGGAGCCCTCCAGCAGCAGTCGGTGGGCCAGCGCGCCGGTGAGGATGGTGAGGTTGGGGCGGTCCATGGCCGGGTGGAGGTAGGCCACGGCCGTGCTGCAGCGCAGGCCGTTGCGCTGGGTCATCTGGAAGCGGCCGACGCCCTCCTGGGTGGCGCCGTTGAAGTCGTCGTTGCGCTCCAGGCCCGCCGCGACGGCGGCCTCGATCCACGCCTCGCCCAGGGGGTTCAGCGAGCGCCCCTCGCTGACGGTGAGCGGCCCGCCGGCGCCGTGGTACTCGCTCGCGCCGCGCTCGTTGTCCTCGAAGCGCCGGAAGACGGGCAGCACCTCGTCGTAGCTCCAGCCGGTGGCGCCGCCGGCGGCCCAGTCGTCGTAGTCCACGCGGTTGCCGCGGATGTAGATCATGGCGTTCATCGAGCTGCAGCCGCCGAGCATCCGTCCGCGCGGCAGGTAGGCGCGGCGTCCGCCCAGGCCCGGCTCCGGCTCGGTGTCGTAGTCCCAGTCCAGCGGTGTCTTGAACAGGCCCGGGAAGGCGGCGGGGATGTGGATCGCCTCGTGGGTGTCGGCGGGGCCGGCCTCGATCAGGGCCACGCGCACGGCGGGGTCCTCGGACAGGCGGGCGGCGACGGCGGCGCCGGCCGAGCCGGCTCCGATCACCACGTAGTCGAACGCGTCGGTCATCGCTGGATCTCCTTCGCACGGGGGTGACGCCGGATCCCCCGAGCGCGGACGGGGTCGGGGCGTCGGGGGCGCCGGTGCGCCTCCCGCCGTCGAGTGTGTCCCGGATCACATCGGGTAACGATGGGCCCGTGCCCTGGGAATGCGACGGCCCCGATGTGCGCACGCACATCGGGGCCGTCGGTGTCGGGGTCGGACTCAGCCGAAGCGGCCGGAGATGTAGGCCTCGGTGGAGGGGTCGTCGGGGTTGGCGAACATCTTCTGGGTGGAGTTGAACTCCACCAGGTGACCGGGCTGGCCGGCCGCCTTGAGGTTGAAGAAGCCGGTGTCGTCGGAGACCCGCGCCGCCTGCTGCATGTTGTGGGTCACGATCACGATCGTGTACTGCGACTTCAGCTCGTGGATGAGGTCCTCGATCGCGGAGGTGGAGATCGGGTCGAGCGCCGAGCAGGGCTCGTCCATCAGCAGCACCTGCGGCTCCACCGCGATCGCGCGGGCGATGCACAGGCGCTGCTGCTGGCCGCCGGAGAGACCCATGCCGGGCTTGCCGAGGCGGTCCTTGACCTCGTTCCACAGGTTGGCGCCCTTGAGGGAGCGCTCGACGATCTCATCGGCCTCGGCCTTCTTGATCCGCTTGGCGTTGAGCCGGTTGCCCGCCAGCACGTTGTCGTAGATCGACATGGTGGGGAACGGGTTGGGCCGCTGGAAGACCATGCCGATCTGACGACGCACGGCCACCGGGTCGACCGCGGGGTCGTAGAGGGACTGACCGTCCACGACGACCTTGCCCTCGACGCGGGCGCCGGGGATCACCTCGTGCATGCGGTTCAGCGACCGCAGGAAGGTGGACTTGCCGCAGCCGGAGGGGCCGATGAAGGCGGTCACCGAACGCGCCTTGATCGTCATGTTCACACCCTCGACGGCGAGGAAGTCGCCGTAGTAGATGTTGAGGTCGGAGACGTCGATGCTCTTGGCCATGGTGGGGTCCTTGTTCTCGCTCAGCCCTTGGCAGGGGCGAAGATGCGGCCGATGATCCGGGCGATGAGGTTGAGCGCCATCACCAGCACGATGAGCACGAGCGCGCCGCCCCAGGCGTAGGCGCGGCTCTTGTCGGTGGCGAGGCTGTACTGGTTGAAGATGAACACCGGCAGGGTCTGCATGCGCTCGGAGAAGACGTTGGTGTTCACCGAGTCGGCGACGCCGGCCACGATCAGCAGCGGGGCGGTCTCGCCGATCACGCGCGAGATCGCCAGCACGACGCCGGTGACGATGCCGCCGAAGGACGTGGGCAGCACGACCTTGGTGATCGTGCGCCACTTCGGCACGCCGAGTGCGTAGGAGGCCTCTCGCAGGTCCTCGGGCACCAGGCGCAGCATCTCCTCGGTGGAGCGCACGACCGTGGGGATCATCAGCAGCGAGAGCGCCACCGAGCCGGCGAAGCCCGAGCGGTAGGCGGGGTCGACCAGCAGCACGAACAGCGCGAGCGCGAACAGGCCGGCCACGATCGAGGGGATGCCGGTCATGACGTCGACCAGGAAGGTCACGACCTTCGCGAGGCGGTTGCGCTTGCCGTACTCCACCACGTAGATCGCGGTGAAAACCCCGATCGGCACCGAGATGATCGCCGCGGTGATCGTGACCAGCAGCGTGCCGATCAGGGCGTGGTAGATGCCGCCCTGCGCGTCGCCGATGACGTTGCGCATCTCGTAGGTGAGGAACTCGACGTTGATGGTGTCGGCGCCGCGGCTCACCGCGGTGCCCAGCAGCCAGGCCAGCGGCACCATCGCGACGGCGAAGGAGCCCCACACCAGCGAGGTGACCAGGCGGTCGACGGCGCCGCGGCGCCCCTCGACGATCGCCGACCAGCTCGTGAGGGCCACCACGTAGCCCAGGGCGCCGAGCACGACGGCGCCGGCGAGGCTCGCGCCGAGCAGCCAGCACAGCGCGGCGAAGGACACCGCGATCAGGCCGACGACGCTGGGCGCCCAGCGCGGCAGGCGGGCCTTGACGAGGTCGGGGTGGGACTCGATCGGCGCGGGGCCGGACTTCTCGAGGGTCGTCATCGGGCGAGCTTCCGATCGTTGCGTCCGGCGATGTAGCGCGCCAGGAAGTTCACGGCGAAGGTGAAGGCGAACAGCACCAGACCGGTCGCGATCAGCAGCGACTGGGTCTGCGGGGTGCTCTCCTTGTAGTTGGAGGCGATGTTGGCCGCGATCGTGCGCGGGCTGGACTCCCCGATCAGGCTCAGGGTCACCACGAAGGTCGAGGGCAGCACCATGGCCACCGCCATGGTCTCGCCCAGCGCACGACCCAGGCCGAGCATGACCGCCGACACCACGCCCGAGCGGGAGTAGGGGAAGACGGCGTAGCGGATCATCTCCCAGCGCGTGGCCCCGAGGGCCAGTGCGGCCTCCTCGTGCAGGCGCGGGGTGCGGCTGAAGACCTCGCGGCAGATCGCGGCGATGATCGGCAGGATCATGACGGCCAGCACGATGCCCGCGGTGAGCATGGTGCGGCCGTTGACCGCGACCTTGTCGGCGGAGAAGAACGGCAGCCAGTTGAGGTGGTCGCCCAGCCAGATGATCACCGGCTTGAGCGCGCCGGCCAGGGCGCTGCCGCCCCACAGGCCGTAGACGACGCTGGGCACGGCGGCGAGCAGGTCCATCACGTACGCGATGGGGCCGGCCAGCCGCTTGGGGGCGTAGTGGCTGATGAACAGCGCGATGCCGATCGCCAGCGGCACGGCGATGATCAGGGCGACGACGGCGGCGAGCGCGGTGCCGAACACCAGCGGGCCGACGTAGCCCAGGAAGGTGGTCGCGCCACCGCCCTCGGCGTAGGCCTCGGGCTCGAGGCTGAAGGCGTCGAAGCCCTCGAGGAACAAGAAGACGCCGACGCCTGCCAGCGCCAGCATGATGGTGAACGCGGCCAGTCGGCTCAGGCCGAGGAAGATGGCGTCCCCGCCGCGGCCGGTGGCGCGCCAGGTCGTGGCGTCGTCATCGGGCTTCACGGCGTCGGGTGGCGGCGTCGTCGTGGCCAATGTGTGCTCCTGGGAGGCGACGGTTGTCGATCAGGGGTCGAGCTGGGGTCGAGCAGGGGTCGTGCGGGGTGGGACCGGGGGTCCGCCAGCAGCGACGGGGGGCGGTCCGGAGGTCCGGACCGCCCCCCACGCTAGTGGGCCGAAGCCGTGGTGGTCAGCCCGAGATGTTCGCGACGAGACCCTGGGCCTCCTCGGCGAGGGCGCTGTCGAGCGGCGCGGAGCCGGCCTCGCCCTGCGCGGCCTGCTGGCCCTCGGGGGAGAGGACGTAGTCGAGGTAGCCCTGGACCAGCTCGGCGGTCGCGGCGTCCTCGTAGGTCTCGCAGGCGATCAGGTAGGACACCAGGACGACCGGGTAGGAGCCGGACTCGGTGGTGTCGCGCTGCAGGTCCACGGCCATGTCGGTCTCCGGGGCGCCCTCGAGGCGGGGGGAGTTGGCCACGACCTGGGCGGCGCCCTCGGCCGACGGGGCGTTGAACTCCGCACCCACACCCACCGAGACGACGCCGAGGTCGCCGGCGGCGCTGGCGTCGGCGTAGCCGATGGTGCCGTCGCCCGCGGTGACGAGGTCGACCAGACCGGAGGTGCCCTCGCCGGCCGCGCCGGAGAGCTCCGCGGGCCACACGCCGTCGGGCTCGTAGGTCCAGGCGTCGGGGGCGGCGGCCTGCAGGTACTTGGTGAAGTTCTCGGTGGTGCCGGAGTCGTCGCCGCGGTGCACGACGGAGATCGCGGTGGCCGGGAGGTCGGCGTCGGGGTTGGTCGCGGCGATGGCCGGGTCGTCCCAGGTGGTGATGGTGCCGTTGAAGATGTTGGCGATCGTGTCGGGCGTCAGGTTCAGCGAGGTGATGTCGCCGAGGTTGAAGATCACCGCGATCGGGCTGACGTAGGCCGGCACCTGGATGACGTTGCCGTTGCTGCAGCGCTCCTGCGCGGCGCTCAGCTCGCCCTCGTCGTCGTCGAGGGCGGAGTCGGTGCCGGCGAAGTCGAAGGCGCCGCTGATGAAGTTCGCACGGCCGTCGCCGGAGCCGACCGGGTCGTAGTTGACCGTGACCTCGGAGTTGGCGGTCTGGAAGCCGGCGCGCCAGGCGTTCTGGGCCTTCTCCTGCGAGGAGGCGCCACCGCCGTTGAGGGTGCCGGAGAAGCCACCGTCGCCGCCGTTGCTGTCGGAGCCGGTGTCGTTGCCCGCGGAGCAGCCGGTGATGGCGAGGACGAGAGCGGCGAGGCCGGGCACCAGGGCGCGGCGCAGAGTGGTGTTCACGTGGGGTGTCTCCTATGACGTGCCAGAACTGACGCTCCGCAGTGTTGGGAGGCCAGGTGGACGGGGAGACGGTCATCGGTGAACGGAAGGTGAATGAAAGCAGCCCGTTCGGCGACAACATCGCGTGCGCGAGACGGCGATCACGTGAATTCGCCCGGGGAAGGCTTGACAAAGTTCGTCGCCGGGGAGTTCGGGCGCTCTGATCGGCGAGGTGCGGGCAGGCGGCAGGGTCCGACGGCCGAGGCGTCCCCGGGCGTTGCCGCCGGGGACGCCGAGTGTTCACCGGGCCCGGCGCGCCACCCCCCGCACAGGGGTTTTCCGGGGCGGTGCGGTTGGTAGTGTCGGAAGCGCTGAAGGTGCAAGTTCTGCTGGTCTGACGCCGGGGGAGTTCGTGAGCCATTGGCGTTCCTGGTTTGTGGTCGTAGCACGCAATCACGGGTCGGAGCGACGTGTCACCGCACCTTGAGCGGGTCGCCGCGGTGGCGACTCTCGCCCCGACGAAGGAGTAACGAGCAGATGGCTCAGGGCACCGTGAAGTGGTTCAACGCCGAGAAGGGCTTCGGCTTCATCGCCCAGGACGAGGGCGGCGACGACGTCTTCGTGCACTGGTCGGCGATCCAGGCCCAGGGCTACAAGAGCCTGGAGGAGAACCAGAAGGTCGAGTTCGACGTCACCCAGGGCCAGAAGGGCCCGCAGGCCGAGAACGTGCGCCCGCTCTGAGCCTGGTCTCAGCAGCATCGACGCATCCCGACGACCCCGTCACCGGACTCCCGGTGGCGGGGTCGTCCGCGTGTGAGGGCTCAGCGGCGCGGATGTGCGCGGGGCCACGCCGGTCGGATCGGCCCGCGGGGTGTCGGCGCCGCGCCGCCGGGTAGACCGGAGGGAGGAGCAGACGACCGACGACACGGGAGGCAGTCGCATGACCCGCACGGCCCGGACGCAGGAGCGCGCCCCACGGGGAGGCCCCGGAATGGCCCGATCTGACCATGACCTCGACGCAGCGCCTCGACGTAGGCTGGAGCCATCCGATGACGGGGGCCGATCGGGCGGCACCCGGGCCACGGGGACGACGCCCCTGCACGTCGACGAGCACAGCAGGGACCGGGAGGACCAGGTGTACGACCAGTTCGACGTGACCCTCGAGGACGTCGACCTCCTCGGCGAGGTCGAGCTCACCACGAACCTCATCATCGCCGCCAGCGAGACCGACGAGCGGCTGAGCACGGCCGAGATCGACCGGATCCTCGGCGTCACGCCAGCGCAGGGCTGAGCCGGGTCGGCCGGGTCGGCAGGTCCGACCGGGTCAGCAGGTCGCGAACAGCACGGGGCCCCGGGTGAGGTCGGAGAGCAGGTAGGCGCCCGGCTGCGGCGTCAGGTCGAACACGACCACCGCGCCGGTGGCCACCGCCCGGTCGAGGGTGAAGCGCTCCGGGAACGTGCCGCCCTGACCGGGCGCCGGACCGGAGGCGAGCGTGGCCCGCACGTCGGCGTTGGCGCGGGCCTGGTCGGCGGACTCCAGCGCCATCGCGACGCGGGCGGCGCCGTCGGCGTCGAGACCGAGCCCGAAGCCCTGGAGCGGGTTGACCCGCCCGGCGGCGGCGAGCAGGGGCGCCGCCTCGGCCTGGGACGTGGCGTCGGCCTGGCCCATCGCCAGGTCGCGGCACACCTGGTCGCCCGCGAACAGCGCGGCCGTGATCGGAGCGCCCAGCGCGCGCACGACGTCCTCGCGCACGGGGGAGGCGTCGTCGGCCCGTGCGGCGGCCACCGCCCGGTCCAGCGCCTCGGTGGTGTCGCTGGCGATCACCAGTCGGCGCTCAGCGTCGATCTGCACCGTGCCGAGCACGGGGGTGACCCGGGCCAGGATCGGGATGTCGTCCGGCGAGCTGAACCGCCCGTCGCCGTCGTCGGAGTAGCCGGCGCGCCGCAGGGCGTCGCCGATGCGGTCGACGTCCTCGCTGGGGCCCAGCCGCATCGTGAGGGAGGTGAAGCCCTCGGCGCGTGAGAACACCTCCCAGTCCAGGGTGCCGGGGGAGAACCCCAGCTCGCGCTGCATCGTCTCGGCCGAGCTCAGCAGCGCCGAGGTGGCGGTGAGGTCGCGCTCGAAGCCGGCGTCGAGCATCGCCTGGACGGCGCTGCCGGGCGAGCCGGCGTCGAGGTCGGCGTCGAGGGCGGCCCGCACCCCCGACCAGTCGGTCCAGGTGACCCGCTCCGCCGCCGGGGTCAGGCGCAGCGCCGCCTGCAGCCGGGTGTCGTCCTCGCCCGCCAGCAGCCGCCAGCCGACGACGCCGCCGGCCACCAGCACCGCCAGCGCGAGGCCGGCGACGAGGAGCAGGGAGCGGCGCGACCGCGCGGTCGGGGAGGGTGTCGAGGAAGGGGTCGACGGCCGGGGCGGTCGGCGGGTCAGCCGCACGGGTCGGGCTCCTCTCGGGCGACGGATGGTGTGAGACTAACGGCGTGACCCCCTCCCCCGGTCCCGGCGTCCCCGACATCCTCGCCGCCGGCGTGGTCGTGCACCGGCCCGGCCGCGAGGTGCTGCTCGTCCACCGCCCCAAGTACGACGACTGGTCCTTCCCCAAGGGCAAGCTCGACCGCGGCGAGCACCCCGCCGGCGCGGCCGTGCGCGAGGTCGCCGAGGAGACCGGCCTGCACGTGCGGCTCACCCAGCCGCTGCCCGACCAGCGCTACCCGCTCGCCGCCGCGGCGGGCCGGGCCACCCACAAGACCGTGCAGTACTGGACCGGCCGCGTCGTCGGCTCCGACGACGTCGCCGGCTACCGCCCCAACGACGAGATCGACCAGGTGCGGTGGGTGCCCCTGGCCGAGGCGCCGCAGTGGCTGACCTACGACCACGACCGGGAGACGCTGGCGGCCGCGCAGCAGCTGCGGCAGCGCACCTCGGCGCTGATCGTGCTGCGGCACGCGCGGGCCCGCAGCCGCTCGACCTGGCGCGGCGAGGACCGCGAGCGGCCGCTGCTCGCCGCCGGTCACCGGCAGGCCCATGCCCTGGTGCCGGTGCTCGCGGCCTACGGCGTCACCGAGGTCTACACCTCCCCGGCCACGCGCTGCCGGCAGACCGTGGCGCCGCTGGCGCACGCGCTGCGCGCCCCCGTCCTCACGCGCCGTCCGCTCGCCGAGGAGCGGGCCGACGCCGCAGGGGTGCAGCGGATCGTGGAGGAGGTGCTCGCGCGCCCGGCGTCCTCGCTGCTGTGCTCGCACCGGCCCGTCCTGCCCTGGGTGTTCGACGCCCTCGGGTTGGAGCCGCTGGCCCTCGAGCCCGGCGAGATGCTGGTCCTGCACCGGCGTCAGCGCCGGCTGCTGAGCTTCGAGCGCCACCTCGTGGCGTGAGGACCCGGGCCGGTCCCAGCCCCGATCAGGGCTGTCTCAGACCGGCAGGAGGAGCACCAGCAGTCCGTAGCAGCCGGCGGCGACGGCGGCCGCCGCGGGCAGCGTGACCAGCCAGACGCCGAGGATCGAGCGCACAGCACCCCAGCGCACCGCCGAGAGGCGGCGGGTGGCCCCCGCTCCTGCCACGGCGCTGGTGATCGCATGGGTGGAGGACACCGGTGCGTCGAAGAGCACCCCGGCGTAGAGCGCCGCCGACCCGATGGACTCGGCGGTGAACCCGCGGGGCGGGTCGAGGTCGGTGATCCGCTCCCCGAGGGTGCGGATGATGCGCCAGCCGCCCGCCCACGTGCCGGCCGCCATGGCGGTGGCCGCGCCGAGGATCACCCACCACGGCACGGCGTCGTCGGCGTCGGCGTAGCCGGCGGTGACCAGCGCCAGCACGACCACCGCCATCGACTTCTGCGCGTCCTGCAGGCCGTGGCCCAGCGCCATCGCCGCCGCCGACACCGTCTGGGCCGCGGTGAACCCGCGGTGCATCCGGCCCACCGGCTGGCGCCGGAAGGACCACTGCACGGCGGTCATCATCAGCACCGCGAGCACGAACCCGCCGACCGGCACCAGCACCAGCGGGACCAGGACCACCAGGCCGAGGTGGCTCCAGGCGACGTCGGCGTCCCCGACGACCGCGGCCCCCACCAGACCGCCCACCAGGGCGTAGGTGGAGGACGACGGGCAGCCCCACCACCACGTGATCACGTTCCACGCCAGCGCCCCCACCAGTGCCGCGACCAGGATGGCCAGGCCGTGGTCGGCGCGGGCCGGGGTGATCGTCTCCTGCACGGTGCGCCCCACCTCGGTGCCGAGGAAGGCGCCGGCGAAGTTCATCACCGTGGCGAGCACCAGAGCGATGCGCGGGGTCAGCGCGCGGGTGGCGATCGAGGTCGCGACGGCGTTGGAGGCGTCGTGGAAGCCGTTGCTGGCGGCGAAGCAGGTCGCGAGCAGGGTGACGGCCAGCACCAGCCCCAACGTGAGGGACACCGGGGTCAGCTCTCCTTGACCGCGATCTGCTCGATGGTCAGCGCGACCGTCTCGAACCCCTTGATGGCGGCCTCCAGTGCGTCGACGACGTCGCGCAGGCGCAGCACCTCCAGCGCCCGGTACTCCCCGGAGTGCAGCGCTGCCAGGATGCGGCGGTGGGTGCGCGCCCCGGTGTTCTCGAGGCGGTTGATCTCGATCCAGTACTCCTCCAGCGACGCCAGGGACGGCAGCCGCGGCATCGCGGCCGCCGTGAGCTCGGCGCAGCGCTGCAGCACCGCCACCTGCTGGGACAGGTCGGCGGGCAGCGAGGGCGGGTCGTGGAGCAGCAGCAGGTCGACGACCTCGTCCATCCGGTCCATGACGTCGTCGAGGGCGGCGGCCAGGCGGTGCACGTCCTCGCGGTCGAAGGGGGTCACGAACGCGGTGCGCACCCGGCGCACGATGGCGTGGGTGGTCTCGTCGGCCTCGTGCTCGGCCGCGCGCATCCGCTGCGCGACGTCCTCGCGGTCGGCGGACTCCCCGAGCATCTCCGCGAGCAGACCGGCCCCCACGACCAGGTGGTGCGCCGACTCGGCGAACAGGTCGTAGAAGGCGCTGTCGACCGGGCGGAAGCGCAGCCGCACGTCAGTACTCCTCCGGATGGCGGCGGCGGACGGAACCGGACCGACGGTGAACAGGACGGGAACGCGCGTCAGCGTAGAGGGTCAAGGTGAACAGGCGCGCGCCAGCACCGCCGCACGGCGGCGGTCCTCAGCCGTGGCGTCGGCGGCGCTGCTGCTCGATGAACAGCTCCTGCAGGTGCTGCGGTCCGACGTGACGGGTCCAGTCGCCCTCGCGGTCGAGCACCCAGGCGTCGGTGGCGTCGTCGAAGGCGGTGTCGAGCATGCGCCGGACCTCGGCCCGCGACTCCTCCTGCGGCAGCCGCACCAGCACCTCCACGCGCCGGTCGAGGTTGCGGTGCATCATGTCGGCCGAGCCGATCCAGGTCACCGGGTCGCCGCCGTTCTCGAAGTCGAAGACCCGGCTGTGCTCGAGGAACCGACCCAGCACCGAGCGCACCCGGATGCGCTCGGAGAGCCCCGGCACCCCGGGCCGCAGCGCGCAGATGCCGCGCACCAGCAGGTCGACGTCCACGCCCTCCTGGGAGGCGAGGTAGAGGGCGTCGATGATGGCCTCGTCGACCACCGAGTTGGCCTTGAGCCGGATCCGGGCCGGGCGGCCGGCGCGGGCGTGCGCGATCTCGCCGTGGATCTGGTCGATGAGCCCGCTGCGGACGCTGTCGGGGGCCACGAGCAGGTGCTCGTACTCGGCGTTGCGCGACCAGCCGGAGAGGTGGTTGAACAGCTGGGCGACGTCGTCGCCGATGCCGTCGTGGCAGGTGAGCAGCCCGAGGTCCTCGTACAGGCGTGCGGTCTTGGAGTTGTAGTTGCCGGTGCCGAGGTGGGTGTAGCGGCGGATGCCCTCGGGCTCGTCGCGCACGACCATGGCGAGCTTGCAGTGGGTCTTGAGCCCGACGATCCCGTAGACGACGTGGCAGCCGGCCTGCTCGAGCTTGCGGGCCCAGCGGATGTTGGCCTGCTCGTCGAAGCGGGCCTTGATCTCGACGATCACCAGGACCTGCTTGCCGGCCTCCGCGGCGTCGATGAGGGCGTCGATGATCGGGCTGTTGCCGGAGGTGCGGTAGAGCGTCTGCTTGATCGCCAGCACGTGCGGGTCGGCGGCGGCCTGCTCGATGAAGCGCTGCACCGAGGTGGCGAAGGAGTCGTAGGGGTGGTGCAGCAGGATGTCGCGGCGCCGCACGGCCTTGAAGACGTCCACGGGCGCGGCGGACTCGACGTCGGCGAGGCGGCTGTGGGTGGCCGGCACGAACGCCGGGTACTTCAGCTCCTCGCGGTTGAGGTCGGCGATGCCGTGCAGCCCGCGCAGGTCGAGCGGACCGGGGAGCCGGAAGACCTCCTCGGGGCTGACGCCGAGCTCGGAGACCAGCAGGTCGAGCACGCCGGAGGAGATCGACTCCTCGACCTCCAGCCGCACCGGCGGGCCGAAGCGTCGGCGCAGCAGCTCCTTCTCCAGCGCGGCGAGGAGGTTCTCGGCGTCGTCCTCCTCGACCTCGAGGTCCTCGTTGCGGGTGACGCGGAAGGTGTGCGCCTCCAGCACCTCCATGCCGGGGAACAGGCGGCGCAGGTGGGCGCCGATGACGTCCTCCAGCGGCACGAACCGGGCGTTGCCGAGCGGCACGAAGCGGTCGAAGCTGGGCGGGACCTTCACCCGCGCGAAGTGCTCCTTGCCCGAGCGCGGGTCGCGCAGCACGACCGCGAGGTTGAGCGAGAGCCCGGAGATGTAGGGGAAGGGGTGGGCGGGGTCCACGGCGAGCGGGGTCAGCACCGGAAAGACGCGGTCCTTGAACAGCTTCTTGCACACCCGCTGCTCGTCCTTGTCCAGGTCGTCCCAGCGCACCAGCTCGATGCCCTCGGCCTGCAGGGCCGGCACCATGACGTCGCGCAGCAGGTGGGCCTGGCGCAGGCTCAGCTCGCGGGTGGTGCGCCAGATCGACTCCAGCACCTCGCGCGGCATCAGCCCCGACGCCGCCCGCACCGCCACACCCGCCACGATCCGGCGCTTGAGGCCCGCGACTCGCACCATGAAGAACTCGTCGAGGTTGCTGGTGAAGATCGCCAGGAAGCGCGCCCGCTCCAGCAGCGGCAGCGACTCGTCCTCGGCCAGCTCCAGCACCCGCTGGTTGAACCGCAGCCACGACAGCTCGCGGTCCAGGAACCGGTCGCCGAAGGACTCCACCCCGGCCATCAGCTCGTGGTCGGGCTCGTAGGGCAGCTCGATCTCGTAGGTGTCGTCGGGCGCGCCGTCGGTGCCCGTCGGGAATCGACTCGGGTCCGGCACCATCTCCAGCGTCATTCCGCCATCCTCCCACCGCCGGGTGAACGTCCGGTGACGTCCGCGGAGCCGGCCCGGCCGGACGGCCCGGGGCTGCGTCGCTGCGACGGAGTAGGTTCGGGGCCGTGAACCTCCAGCACCGCATCGAGGCCGGCGTCCTCAAGGGCGCGATGGGCCTTCCCGAGCGCGTCCAGCAGCTCCTGGCGGGCAAGCCCGTCGTGATCGACGGGCAGACCCTGGCCCCCGAGACGCAGCTGATGTTGAAGCTGCAGAAGCTGGCCACGAAGCCGGTCGAGTCCCTGCCGATCCCGGAGGGTCGGGTGCAGCTGGACCAGCAGTCGGTGATGGCCGGGGGCGAGCAGCCGATCGGGGCGGTGCGCGACCTCGACGCCGCCGGCATCCCCGTGCGGCTGTACACGCCGCGGGTGCTGGTGGGGGCGCAGGCGCCCACGCCGCTGCTGGTCTTCCTCCACGGCGGCGGGTTCATCTACGGCGGCCTGGAGTCGCACGACGCCCCGTGCCGGGTGCTGGCCGAGCAGGCCGGCGTGCAGGTGCTCGCCGTCGACTACCGCCTGGCGCCGGAGCACCCGTTCCCCGCGGCCTACGACGACTGCGTGGCGGCGTACCGGTGGGCCCAGGAGCACGCGGCCGAGCTCAACGCCGACCCGCAGCGCTACGCCGTCGGCGGCGACTCCGCCGGTGGTCACCTCGCGATCGGCGTGGCGGTGGAGGCCGCGCGCGCGGGCCTGCCGCTGGCCTTCCAGCTGCTGGTCTACCCGACCACCACCACCGCCCACGACACCCGCAGCGCCGAGCTGTTCTCGCAGGGCTTCTTCCTCACGGCCGGGTTCATGGAGCTCGCGACCGAGAACTACCTGCCGGTGGTGGCCGAGCGCAGCGACCCGCGTGCGGCCCCGGCGCTGGTGGACCTGCCCGACGGGCTGGCCCCGGCCTACCTGTGCACGGCGGGGTTCGACCCGCTGCGCGACGAGGGGGAGGCCTTCGCGCGCACGCTGTCGGAGGCCGGCGTCGAGGTCGAGCTGCACCGCTTCCCCGACCAGATCCACGGGTTCTTCAACCTCACCGGCGTCGGACGCCGTTCGCCGGCCGCCATCGCACAGATCGCCCAGGCGCTGGGCCGGGGGCTCGGCACCCGCTGAACCGAGGGGGGCAGTTTGCTCGGTAGATCGGAAGAGCGTCGTGTAGGGAAAGAGTGTTAATGGTCGTGTAGATCTCGGTGGTCGC
>NZ_CAXQZB010000001.1:0-63943 GCF_964228225.1 Nocardioides sp. | reverse complement strand
GCGAACTCCGCCACCGCGGACTCATCGATCCCCGCGACCTCCTCCATGGTCTCGGGCCGCCCGTCCGAAACGGTCCAGGGGAAGAACGGATGCGCGACCGCGAACTCCGCAGCGCCGACGAAGAACCGCCGCTCCGCCGCTTCGGCGTCACCAGCCAGCTCCTTCAACCCGGTCAGAGCGCGCGCGTCGACGTCCGGAGGCGCGATGTCGGCGAGGGCGGCGGGCATGGTTCGATTCTACTCGAACATGTGTTCGAACAACAGAGCGATTCCACAGGCCAGTGCAGGTTTTCGGGCTGGGTTCCCAGTCGACTCGACCCGCACCCGAGCGCCGATATCAGCGGCCCACGGCCCTCGTCGCCGGCGCCTCTCGTCACGGCCAGCAACCAGGAGCAGGCGGCACCGCCACGAATGGCCTGCGGAGGGTCCCCGTCTTTCCGTCGTCACCAGCGGAATGTGCAGACAGCGCCGCGGACCCGAGGGCCCGCTTCTGCACATTCCGCAGGTGACGACGCCCGCGCCGGGCACAGGCGGTCGGTCGGGTGCGGGCGCCTCGTGACGCTCGCCGGGGCTCGCTCCTCGACGACCGTGCCGTGTCCCATGACGACCGTGCCGTGCCCTACGACGCCCGCCCCGTCCCCCCACGTTCGTCGAGGAGGCGCCCCGGCGCCGTCACGAGACGCGGCGAGTCAGGAGGCGGCGTCGCGTTCGCTCCCCGACGACCGTGCGGTGCCCGGCAGGGGACGCGTCGGGCGCTATTCGGCGGGTAGCGGGCCGGTGAGCTGGCCGTCGCGGGAGGCGGCGAGGCAGATGACGGTGTCGTCGGGGGCGTCGCCGGCGGCGAGGAGCACGAACTCGACCTGCGGGCGCACGGTGTCGAGGGCGGCGAGCCGCTCCTCGCTGAGCAGGCTGGCGCAGCGGTCGTTGCCGTCGTAGTAGGAGGGGAAGTCCTGGGCGGCGAGGTCGGCGGCGGTCGTGACGACGGTGATCTCGGCGTCGTGGGGGTCCTTGCAGGTGGCGAGGGTGAAGTCGTAGCCGAGGTCGGGGTCGTCGAAGTCGACGCACTGCCCGGGGGCGGCGTTGCGCTCGCTGATCTCCTGGTCGTCGTCGGGGCCGGCGAGGGCGAAGTAGAGGAGCCCGGCGACGATGAGCGCCACCACGCCCGCCGCGATCAGCGCCGCGCGCCGGTTCCGGGGCGGAACCGGGCGGTCGGGCGATGCGGCGGGCGTGGTGGGCGTGCTCACAGCAGCGGCTCGGTGATCGGCGCGCCGTCGCTGCGGCGCACGAGGCAGGCGAAGTCCTCGTCGGCCGAGAAGCTGCTGTCCTCGGTGACGACCAGGAACTCGTACACCGTCGGGTCGATGCGGTCGAGCACCGACGTCGACAGCAGGCTGGCGCAGGCCTGGTTGTCGTCGGAGGCCGAGAGGGCGTCGAGCTCGGACTGCACGCCGGCGTAGGCGATCTCGCCGTCGTGGCTCTCGTCGCAGTCGCGTCCGACGAGCTGGATCTCGGTGGCGGTCTCCTTCTCCACGTTCACGCAGTCGCCGACGTCGGCGGTCCCGACGGAGTAGGGGAAGTCGATCTGGGTGGCGGCGTAGATGCCGCCGATCGCGCCCAGCGTGAGCAGCACGCCGGCGATGATCGCCGTGATCGCGGCCCAGCGGCCGCGCCGCTGCCCGCCCTTGGTGCGCCGCAGGCCCACCAGGCCCAGGATCGCGCCGATGAAGGACAGGCAGCAGGTGAAGGACAGCACCAGGCCGACGATCGAGACCGTGTCGAGCTTGGTGGGCGGGGTGGGCGCCACCTGCCCGTACGGCGACGGCTGGCCGTAGGGCGACGGCTGGCCGTAGGGAGCCGGCTGGCCGTAGGGCGCGGGCTGTCCGTACGCCGGCGGGGCGCCGAACCCGGGCGGCGGGACGGGCGGCGACACGGGCGCCGGCGGCGGCACGTCGCCCGTGGGCGGCAGCGGGGCGGCGGGGTCGCCGGGACCGGGCTGCTTCCCGAGCGGCACGCCGCCCGGGGTGGGGCCCTGGGTGGGATCGTCGTGGTTGCTCATCTCGGCCTTCCGTTCCGGCGCCGCGACCCGACGCGCTCGCGAGCGTAATCTGCCACGATCCGACGCATGGTGCCGACCTCCTCCACCACCCGGCACGTCGACGACGCCGAACGACGCGCGCGGCTGGTGCTGCGCCAGCACGTCGGGGGACCGGCGGCCGCCGACGCCCTCGCCGCGCTCCACGCCGTCGGGGTCCTGCACGCGACCGAGCCGGCCACGGTCTACCTGACCCTGCAGGCGCGAGTGCCGGGGCTGGGTGTCGAGGACGTCGACGCCGCGCTGTACCGCGACCGCTCGATGGTCAAGCAGCTGGCGATGCGCCGCACGCTGTTCGTCTTCCCCCGCGACCTGCTGCCCGCGGCCTGGGGCAGCGCCTCCGCGCGGGTGCACGGGGCGGAGTCGCGGCGCATCGCGCTCGAGGTGGGGGCCACCGGCCTGGCGGACCGCTTCGGCGGCGACGGCGCGGCCTGGCTGGCCGATGCCCGTTCGCGGATCACCGCCGCCATCGCCGCCTCGCCCGACGGGCTCACCGCGGCGCAGGTGCGCGAGCAGCTGCCCGACCTCGCGGAGCCGGTGGCGCTCTCGCCCACCGCGGTGTGGAACCACGGCCGGCTGCTCACCAACCTCGGCCTGGACGCCACGATCGTGCGGGGCGTGAACACCCAGCACTGGCGGCTCTCGCGACCGCGGTGGACGCTGATGGACCGGTGGCTCGGGGAGGTGCCGGAGCCGCTGCCCGAGGCCGCGGGCTACGCCGCGCTGGTGCGCACCTGGCTGGCCCGGTTCGGCCCCGGCACCGAGGACGACCTCGTGTGGTGGCTGGGTGGCACCAAGGGCGCGGTCCGCGCCGCGCTCGCCGCGCTCGAGGCCGTCCCGGTCTCCCTCGACGCCGGCGCCACCGGCTGGCTGTTGCCCGACGACGTCGCGCCGGTGTCGTGGGACGACGTCGTCGACACCGGGCCCGCCGTGGCGCTGTTGCCGGTGCTGGACCCCACGATCATGGGCTGGAAGGCCCGCGACTGGTACCTGGGCGACCTCGCGCCCGCCCTGTTCGACCGCAACGGCAACGCCGGCACGTCGGTGTGGGTGGACGGCCGCGCGGTCGGCTGCTGGGTGCAGGACGCCGACGGCGCCGTGCGCCCGGACCTGCTCGTGCCCGTCTCGGCCGAGGCGCGCCGCGCCGTGTCGGCCGAGGCCGAGCGGCTCACCGCGTGGCTGGACGGCACCGTCGTCGGCACCGTCTACCCCTCACCGGCCATGAAGGCCGCCCGCGCGGGCACCGGCACCTGATGTCCTCGGTACCCTGCTGGCGCCATGAGTCGACAGCAGCCTGAGCAGCAGGCGCCCCCGGTCCAGCGTCTCCGGCTCCGCTACGCCAAGCGGGGTCGGCTGCGCTTCACCAGCCACCGCGACTTCTCGCGGGCCTTCGAGCGGGCGCTGGTGCGTGCGCGGGTGCCGATGGCCTACTCCTCGGGATTCCACCCGCATCCGCGCATCTCCTACGCCAACGCGGCCCCCACGGGTGCGGCGAGCGAGGCGGAGTACGTGGAGATCGGCCTCGCCGAGCAGCTCGACCCCGAGGCGGTGCGGGCGCTGCTCGACGAGTCGCTGCCCCCGGGGCTGGACGTGCTCACCGTCGTCGACGCCGCGCAGGTGCCGGGCGGTCTGTCCGACCGGCTCGAGGCCAGCCACTGGCGGGTCGTGCTCCCCGCCGACGCCGCCGCCGCGCTGCCCGCCGCCGTCGCGGCGTTCCTCGCCGCCCCCGAGGTCACCGTGCAGCGGATGACGAAGAAGGGCCTGCGCGAGTTCGACTGCCGATCCGCGGTCGTGCGGCTCGCCGTCGTGCCCGACGGCCCGCAGGGCCCGGGCGGGCTGGACCTGGTGGTGCGACACGCCGAGCCGGCGGTGCGTCCCGACGACGTCCTCACCGGCCTGGCCGCGGTCGGCGACCTCGCCCTCGGCACGCCGGGAGCGCTGCTCACGCGGCTGGCCCAGGGGCCGCTCGACGAGGCGTCCGGCGAGGTCGGCGACCCGTTGGCACCCGCGCCCACGGCGTGACGTGCGATACTGACCTCGGACGATCTCCTCACGACCACCCGGCCGCGCAGGGGCTCGACCCGACGACGTTCTCGTCGGTGCTCCGCTCGCGGGGCTCCGACACGGTGGGAATCTCGGACGACCTGACCGCGACGCGGCCCGGATCGGTGACAGCGATCCGCGCGCTGGGCGACCGCGGCGGCGCGTCCGATCACTCCCAGTGACGCACCTGCGGAGGGTGTCGCCGCACTGAAGGCTTCGCGTGACCGCACGCGCCGGGAACCACGACGCGCGCGGGACACGCCGACCCGTCCGGCGCGTGCGCCCGGGCAGAGAGCAGCACCCATGACGCAGGACCAGAACCCGCAGGCCGAGTCGGACGTCCCGGAGGCTGCGGCCGCCGGGACCGCGAAGAAGGCCGCGGCCAAGCGGACCGCGGCGAAGAAGACCGCCGCCACGAAGACGGCGGCGAAGAAGACGGCGGCGAAGAAGACCGCCACCGGCACGACCGCGGCGACGAGGACGACGACCCGGAAGACGGCCGCCGCGAAGTCCGCGGAGCAGGCCCCCGAGCAGGCGCCCGAGGCGCCGGCCGCACCGCGCACCCGCAAGGCGCCGGCGAAGCGGACCGCGGCGACGACGTCCGCCGCTGCTCCGGCCGAGAGCGCCGCGGCCACCGACGACGCGGCCCCGGCCCCGGTCGCGGAGGCGACGACCGCCGAGGCCGAGGCGCCGGCCACCACGTCCGCAGCGAAGAAGACGGCGGCGAAGAAGACGGCGGCGAAGAAGACGACGGCGAAGAAGACGACGGCGAAGAAGACGACGGCCACGAAGACGGCGGCCAAGAAGACGGCGGCGAAGAAGACCGCGGCCGCCGACGAGCCGGCCGTCGAGCCGGCCGTCGAGGGCGCCACGACCGACGAGGCGGGCACCCCCGAGGTGGCCGTGCTGTTCCAGGCCCCCGCCCCGGCGTCCCGGAGCCGCCGGACCAGCAAGAAGGCCGCTGCGCCCGCCCCGGTCGTCGAGCCCGCGGAGGACGCCGACGAGACCGAGGAGGAGACCCTCGAGGTCGCCGAGGTCGGTGCCGACGAGGACGTGGAGGCCAGCGCGGAGGAGAGCACCGAGGCCGCCGAGGACGCGGAGGCCGGGTCCGAGGACGCCGAGGACGGGGACGCCGAGGACGGGGACGACGCCGGCGGTGCGCCGCGTCGTCGTCGCCGCCGCGGGGGCCGCCGTCGTCGTCGTGGCGGCTCGGGCGCCGGTGGTGAGGCCGAGGACGCCGACGACGAGGCGGGCGAGGAGGACGCCGCCGCCGGTGCGGCCGCCGAGGGTGACGCCGAGTCCGCCGAGTCCGGCGAGTCCGCCGCGGGCGACTCCGCGGAGGGCGGCGAGGCGTCGGAGGGCACCGGCTCGCGCCGTCGCCGTCGTCGTCGTCGCGAGGGCGACGCCGACTCCGGCGAGGCCGGCGACGGCGCCACGACCACCCGGGTGCGCAAGGCGCGCTCGCCCGAGGACGAGATCACCGCGGTGTCGGGATCGACCCGCCTGGAGGCCAAGAAGCAGCGTCGTCGGGAGGGCCGCGAGGCCGGTCGCCGGCGCGCGCCGATCGTGAGCGAGGCCGAGTTCCTGGCCCGCCGCGAGTCCGTGGACCGGGTGATGGTCGTCCGACAGCGTGCCGACCTCACCCAGATCGGGGTCCTGGAGGACAAGGTGCTGGTCGAGCACTACGTCGCCCGGGAGTCGCAGACCTCGCTGATCGGCAACATCTACCTCGGTCGGGTGCAGAACGTGCTGCCCTCGATGGAGGCCGCGTTCATCGACATCGGCAAGGGCCGCAACGCGGTGTTGTACGCCGGTGAGGTCAACTGGTCGGCGCTGGGCCACAAGGACGGCCAGCCCCGCAAGATCGAGTCGGTGCTGTCCTCGGGGCAGACGGTGCTCGTGCAGGTGTCGAAGGACCCCATCGGCCACAAGGGCGCCCGCCTCACCAGCCAGATCAGCCTCCCCGGCCGGTTCCTGGTCTACGTGCCCGACGGCACCACCAGCGGCATCTCGCGCAAGCTGCCCGACACCGAGCGCACCCGCCTGAAGACCCTGCTCAAGGAGATCGTCCCCGACACCGCCGGCGTCATCGTGCGCACCGCGGCCGAGGGCGCCAGCGAGGAGGAGCTCACCCGCGACGTCGAGCGGCTCAAGGCCCGCTGGGAGGACATCGAGGGCCGGATCAAGTCCGGCGGCGCCCCCACGCTGCTCTACGGCGAGCCCGACCTGACGCTCAAGGTCGTGCGCGACCTGTTCACCGAGGACTTCAGCCGCCTGGTCGTGCAGGGCGAGGACGCCTGGAACACCGTCCAGCCCTACGTCGAGCACATGGCCCCCGACCTCGAGGAGCGCCTGGAGCGCTACGAGCCGGCCGACCACGACGGCGTCGACCTGTTCAGCGCCTACCGGGTGGACGAGCAGATCGCGAAGGCCCTGGACCGCAAGGTCTGGCTGCCCTCGGGGGGCTCGCTGATCATCGACCGCACCGAGGCGATGACGGTCGTGGACGTCAACACCGGCAAGTTCACCGGCTCCGGGGGCAACCTGGAGGAGACGGTCACCCGCAACAACCTCGAGGCCGCCGAGGAGGTCGTGCGCCAGCTGCGGCTGCGCGACATCGGCGGGATCATCGTGGTCGACTTCATCGACATGGTCCTGGAGTCCAACCGCGACCTGGTGCTGCGCCGCCTCGTGGAGTGCCTGGGTCGCGACCGCACCCGCCACCAGGTGGCCGAGGTGACCTCGCTCGGCCTCGTGCAGATGACCCGCAAGCGGATCGGCACCGGCCTGCTCGAGGCGTTCAGCGAGAACTGCGAGCACTGCCACGGCCGCGGGCTCACCGTGCACGACATGCCCGTGGAGCCCAAGCGCTCGGGCGGCGGCAACGGGGGCGGCGGCAACGGGGGCGGCGGCAACAGCGGCGGCAACGGCGGCGAGGACGAGGGTCGTCGCAGCGGACGTCGTCGCGGCGGCCGCGGACGCAACGCCGAGGCGCCCGAGGCGCCCGCCGAGCCGGTGGTGAACAAGCCGAGCCCGGCCGCCTTCGCCGCCATGGCCAAGCACGCCGAGGAGACCGAGGCGCCCGCCGAGACCCCGGCCGAGACTGCGGCCGAGACTGCGGCCGAGGCGCCGGTGGCCGAGGTGGAGGAGGCCGCCGCGCCCACGGTGACCACGCGTCCGGCCCGTCGGTCGCGTCGCACGTCCGCTCCGGCGGCCGCCGCGCCGGTGGCGGAGGAGCCGTCGGCCACTGAGCCGGCCGAGGAGCCGGCCGAGGAGCCGGTCGTCGAGGAGCCGGTCGTCGAGGAGCCCGTCGGCGAGGACGTGACCCCCGAGACCCCGGAGACCCCCGAGACCCCGGAGACCCCCGAGCCTGCGGCCGGCACGACCACCGTGTCGACCCGGACCCGTCGCGGCGCCTCACGCCGGGTGGCGACGGCGCCGGCCGAGCCGGTGGGCCCGATCGTGGTGGAGGCCGCCGCGGCGCCGACCCCGCTGCCCGAGGCGCCCGCGCCGACGGTCACGGTGACCACCCGCAGCCGCGGGGGCGGACGCCGTCGTCCGGCCGCGGACCCGGCTCCGGAGTGAGTCGGCAGGAGTGAGCCGGGGTCTCCCCGCGGGCGCGTTTTGCTCCGCGGGGAGACCTCCGCGTAACATGGCACCTCGGTGCGTTCCGGCGTGCCGTTCTCTGCCTGGCACCCGGATCCGACCCGGATCCGGTCGTGCCGCAGGCCCCGGATGTAGCAATGTGACGAAGGAGACCGCGGTGTACGCGATCGTGCGCGCAGGCGCGAAGCAGCAGAAGGTCGCTGTCGGCGACGTCATCGAGATCGACCTGGTCTCGACGCCGGTCGGCGACACCCTGACCCTGCCGGTCGTGATGGCGGTCGACGGCGAGTCCGTCACCACCACCGGCCTCGACAAGGCCGCGGTCACCGTGGAGGTGCTCGGCGGTGCCAAGGGTCCCAAGATCGTGATCCAGAAGTACAAGAACAAGACCGGCTACAAGAAGCGCCAGGGTCACCGCCAGAAGTACACCCAGGTCAAGGTCACCGACATCTCCCTCTGACACGCGCTCCGCGGGTCACCGGGTCACACACGAAGGATCGAGAGATGGCACACAAGAAGGGTGCGGCGTCCACCAAGAACGGCCGCGACTCCAACGCCCAGCGCCTGGGCGTCAAGCGCTTCGGCGGCCAGCTGGTCAACGCCGGCGAGATCATCGTCCGCCAGCGCGGCACGCACTTCCACCCCGGCTCCAACGTCGGCCGCGGTGGCGACGACACCCTGTTCGCCCTCGAGGCGGGTGCGGTGCAGTTCGGCACCAAGCGTGGTCGCCGCGTCGTGAACATCGTCCCGGGCGAGTGATCTGACGCTCACCCACCCCTGAACCACCGCGAAGGGCGTCCCGCCAGGGGCGCCCTTTCGTGTTCTCCGCCCTCTCCGCCCGCCCATCCACTCCCGCGAGGAGCACCTCCCATGGCCGTCCCGACCTTCGTCGACCGCGTCACCCTGCACGTGGCCGCCGGCCGAGGCGGCAACGGCGTGGCGTCCGTGCACCGCGAGAAGTTCAAGCCCCTCGGGGGCCCCGACGGCGGCAACGGGGGCCCCGGCGGGTCGGTGATCCTGCGCGTCGACCCCGACGTCACCACGCTGCTGGACTACCACCACAGCCCGCGTCGTCGGGCCGAGCACGGAGGCCACGGCGCCGGCGCCCACCGCAACGGCGGCCACGGCGCCGATCTCGTGCTCCCGGTGCCCGACGGCACCGTGGTCTCCACCCGCTCCGGGGAGGTGCTCGCCGACCTGGTGGGCGCCGGCACCGAGCTCGTCGTGGCCCAGGGCGGGCGCGGCGGGCTGGGCAACGCCGCCCTGGCCAGCGCCAAGCGCAAGGCACCGGGCTTCGCGCTGCTGGGCGAGCCGGGCGACGAGCTGGAGGTCGTCCTCGAGCTCAAGGTGGTGGCCGACGTCGGCCTGGTGGGCTTCCCCAGCGCCGGCAAGTCCAGCCTGATCGCCTCGATCTCCCGGGCGCGTCCCAAGATCGCCGACTACCCCTTCACGACCCTGGTGCCCAACCTCGGCGTCGTCACGGCCGGCGACACCGTGTTCACGGTCGCCGACGTGCCCGGCCTGATCGAGGGCGCCAGCGACGGCCGCGGTCTGGGCCACGACTTCCTGCGCCACATCGAGCGCTGCGCCGCGATCGTGCACGTGCTCGACACCGCCACCCTCGAGCCGGGGCGCAACCCGGTGGACGACCTCGACGTCATCGAGCGCGAGCTGGCCCGCTACGGCGGGCTGGAGGACCGGCCGCGTCTGGTGGCGCTGAACAAGGTCGACGTGCCCGACGGCCGCGACATCGCCGACTTCACCGTCGAGGACCTCCGCGCCCGCGGGCTGAGGGTCTTCCCGGTCTCCGCGGCCTCGGGGGAGGGCACTCGCGAGCTGATCTTCGCGATGGCCGAGATCGTGCTCGCCGCCCGCGCGGCCCGCGAGGTGGCGGTGGCGCAGCGGATCATCCTGCGCCCACCGAGCGCCGTGGGCGGCGACGACTTCACCGTCACCGAGACCCCGGACGGCTGGCAGGTGCGCGGCACCAAGCCCGAGCGCTGGGTGCGCCAGACCGACTTCAGCAACGACGAGGCCGTGGGCTTCCTCGCCGACCGCCTCAACCGGCTCGGGGTCGAGACCCGGCTGGTCGAGCTCGGCGCCGTCGAGGGCGACGCCGTGCTCATCGGTCCCGCCGAGAACGCGGTGGTCTTCGACTTCAAGCCCGGCATCGACGCCGGGGCCGAGAACCTCTCCCGGCGCGGGGAGGACCAGCGCTTCGAGGAGCAGCGGCCCGCCGCGCGGCGTCGTCGCGCCATCGAGGAGCAGCTGCCCGACCGCGCCGAGGGCGAGACCCGGGCCGACGTCGCCCGGCGGCTGGACCGGGGCGGGCCCGAGGTGGAGTACTACGGCCCCACCTCGTACGAGATCGGCGGCGCCGACGACCCGGACTGGGCGGAGGACGACCCCGGGACCTCGGCATGAGCGCGACCCGTCCCGAGGTCACCGGCGCACGCCGGGTCGTGGTGAAGGTCGGGTCCTCCTCCCTCACCACCGCCGCGGGCGGACTCGACCCCGACCGTCTCGAGGCGCTGGTGGGCCACGTGGCGGCCCTCCGGGAGCGGGGCGCGGAGGTGGTGCTCGTCTCCTCCGGCGCGATCGCGGCCGGCCTCGCGCCGCTGGGGCTCACCCGCCGTCCCAAGCGCCTCGCGCGCCAGCAGGCCGCCGCAGCCGTGGGGCAGGGCCTGCTCGTGCACCGCTACACCGACGCCTTCGCCCGCCACGGCCTCGTGGCCGGGCAGGTGCTGCTCACCCTCGACGACGTGACCCGCCGCAGCCACTACCGCAACGCCTCGCGCACCTTCGCCGCCCTGCTCGAGCTGGGGGTGCTGCCGATCGTCAACGAGACCGACACGGTGGCCACCACCGAGATCCGGTTCGGCGACAACGACCGGCTGGCGGCGCTGGTGGCCCACCTCGTGCAGGCCGACCTGCTGGTGCTGCTCTCCGACGTCGACGGCCTCTACGACGGCGACCCCGCCCGCCCGGGCACCTCGCTCATCCCCGAGGTGCGCGACGACGACGACCTCGCCGGGGTGAGCATCGGCTCCACCGGCGCCGCCGGGGTGGGCACCGGCGGGATGCGCACCAAGGTGCAGGCGGCACGGATCGCGACCGGCGGCGGCATCCCGGTGGTCCTCACGGCCGCCGCCCGCGCCGGGGAGGCCCTGCGCGGCGAGCCGGTCGGCACGCTCTTCCATCCCGCGGCCAAGCGCACGCGCGCCCGTCAGCTGTGGATCGCCCACGCCACCGAGGGCCTCGGCGAGCTGCAGCTCGACGCCGGCGCGGTGGCCGCGGTCGGGCAGCGCGGCGCCTCGCTGCTCGCGGCGGGGGTCACCGGGGTGACCGGTCGCTTCGTCGCCGGCGACCCCGTGGACCTCGTCGGCCCCGACGGCGTGTGCGTGGCCCGCGGGCTGGTGAACTTCGACGCCGAGGAGCTGCCCGACCTGCTCGGGCTGTCCTCGGCCGAGCTGGAGAAGCGGCTGGGCGCCGGCTACGCCCGCGAGGGCGTGCACCGCGACGACCTCGTGCTGCGGTGACCCCGGACGGCGCCGGCCCCGGGGCACGGCCGGGCCGGCTCGGGCGGGTCGGGAAGGTCGTGGGTGCCGTGGCACCGCCGGTGCTGCTCGCGGTGCTCGGGCTGCCGGCGCTGCTGCTCACGCTGCTGCGGGCGCTGCAGCCCGACACGACCCTGGCCGTGGAGGCGGTCGCGCTCACCCCGGTGGCGCTGCCGCTCTATGCCGCGATGCTGCTCGTGTGCGGCGCCGCGCTCGTGCGCGGGCGACGCCGGGTGCTCGAGCTGATCCTCACCCCGGTCGCGCTGGGCGGGGTGCTGGTGCACGTGTGGTGGCTCGGGCCGCTGGCCCTGGGGGAGGTCCCCCCGCCCGTGGCCGGCTCCACGCCGGTGGTGGTGATGATCGCCGCCGACCTCGGCCCGCAGGTCGACCCCGCCGTCGTGGTCGCGGAGGTGGCGGCGCTCGACGTCGACGTGCTCGCCGTCTCCGAGACCGACGTCGACACCCTGGCGCGCCTGGACGCGGCCGGGCTCGCGACGGCGCTGCCCTATCGCGCCGGCGCCCCCGGCCCCGGCAGCCTGGTGCTGAGCCGCACCCCGCTGCGGGAGGTCGCGGCCCCGGCCACGACCTTCCCCTCGGTGGTCGTCGACGCCGCCGGCCTGCGGGTGCTGGCGCTGCACGCCGCCCCGCCGAGCGACGTCGCCGCGTGGCGCGGCGACCTGGAGGCCGCCCGCGCCGCGGCGCAGGCCGAGGACGTCGACCTGGTGCTGGGCAACGCCAACGCCACGATCGACCACGACCCGCTGCGCGCGCTGGTCGCCGCCGGGTGGCGCGACGCCGCCGAGCTCGGCAACGCCGGCCTGCAGCCGACCTGGCCGGCCCACGACGGCCTGGGACCGTGGCCGTTCCCCGCGGTGGCGCTGGACCACATCATGGTCGGGGAACGGGCCACGGTCACCGAGGTCGAGACCCTCGACGTGCCGGGCAGCGAGCACCTGGCCGTCGTGGCCGCGATCAGTCCGCGATCGCCAGGTCGGTGACGGCGAAGCGGGCCGGGAAGTCGCCCACGCGGCTCAGGTCGCCGGTCTGCACGTCGAGCTGCCACAGGGTGCTGGTGCCGCCTGCGCGGGTCACCACGAGCGCCTCGTTCGTGCGGGTCGTGCCGCCGACCGTGCGGGTGCTGTGGATGTCGAACCCGACGTCGCCCTGGACCTTGCGGCTCAGGGCGCCCTGGCCGGTGATGATGCCGGCGTTCGCGGGCACCTGCAGGGCGACGTTGTCGGCCCCGGTGTTGATCACGTAGAGCGCGGTGCCGCTGGTCTCGGACGTGTCGTTGTTGGTGTAGGCCGCCCCGGTGATGCCCGTGACCCGCGGGTCGGTGTCGGGCACGTTGAGCTGGGCGTCGGCGAAGGTCTCGCGGTCGGCCGGCACGTGCCGCAGGTTCTGGCCGCGGTTCGACACGATCCGCAGCGCGTCGGCCGCCGGGTTCCAGTCGATGTCCCACGCACCGCCGCGCAGGCGGACGGTGAGGCGCTGCACCCGCTCGGCGCGCGCGTCGTCGGTGTCGATCACGTACAGCCCGCCGCGGCGGCCGACGCCGTAGAGGCGGCCGTTCGCGGGCCGGACGTCGACACCGACCAGTCGCTCGTCGCGCAGGCCGCGGATCTCGCCGACCACGCGGGCCGCCCCGGGGGCGCCGAGCCGGAACTCGACCAGGGTGTCGCCGGCCAGGCCGTAGGCCACCTGCAGCGGCTGGGCGGGGCGCGGGCTGAGGGCGGTGCGATCTGAGGGGGCGGCCGAGCCGGGGGCCACCACGGCGGTGGCGGCGGTGGCCGCGACCGCCAGCGCGGCCGCGGCACGGGCCGCACGGCGCGCGGGGCGGGAGGAGGGGCGCAGGGACGTCGTCGTCATGGGTGTGCTCCTGATCGGTGGGTGTGCGAGGTACCTCGGACACCCGGTGATACGGAGCCGCCGGCCGATCGGTTCATCCCGGGCGGGCCCGGTCAGGCGCTCTTGCGGGCCGTCTTCTTCGCCGGTGCCTTCGTCGCGGCCGTCTTCTTCGTCGCCGTCTTCTTCGCGGGGGACTTCTTGGCGGTGGTCTTCTTGGCGGTGGTCTTCTTCGCGGTGGTCTTCGTCGGGGGCGCGGTGTCCCCCGGGTCCCCGGCGTCCCCGGGGTCCTCGCCGCGGGCGGTGCGGGCGGCGGCGACCGAGCGCTGGAGGGCGGCGAGCAGGTCGACGACCTCACCGGAGGTCTTGGTGGAGGTGGGGGTGCGCTGGAGGTCGCCGCCCTCGATCTTGGCGGTCACCAGCGCCTGCACGGCCTCGGCGTAGTCGTCGGAGAACTCGGCGGGGTCGAAGTCGCCGGCGAGGGTCTCCACCAGCATCCGGGCCATCGCGACCTCGGCGTCCTTGACCTCCCCGACCTCCACCGAGAAGTCGGGGGTGCGGACCTCGTCGGGCCACATCAGGGTCTGCAGCACGATGACGTCGCCGGCCTCGGTGGGCCGGACCCGCAGCAGGGCGACGGTGGTGCGCTGGCGCAGCGCCACCGTCACCACCGCGACGCGGTCGGACTCCTGCAGCGCCTGGCGCAGCAGGGCGTAGGGCTTCGCGCCGCTGGCCTCGGGCTCGAGGTAGTAGGACTTCTCGAACAGCATCGGGTCGATCTGGTCGCTGGGCACGAACTTCTCCACCGCGATCTCGCGGGAGGAGGCCAGCGGCAGGGCGGCCATGTCGTCGTCGGTGAGCACGACCATCTCGCCGTCCTCGGTCTCGTACCCCTTGGCGATCGCGGCGTACGGCACCTCCTCGCCGTCCAGCGCGCACACCCGCTGGTAGCGGATGCGGCCGCCGTCGGTGACGTGCACCTGCCGGAAGCTGACGTCGTGGCTCTCGGTGGCGGAGTACAGCTTGACCGGCACGTTGACCAGCCCGAAGGACACCGCGCCCTTCCAGATCGCCCGCATGGTGCGTGGTCCCCTCGCTCGTGGTGCTGCCGTGGTGCTGCCGTGGTGCTGGAGGGACCAGTCTGCCCACAACCGGGCCCGGATGGGCAGGATGGGGCGGGTGAACCCCGCCGGCCGCGTCCTGCGCCCCATGCTGGCCACCAAGGCCGACCACGTCCCGCCCGGCGGGGAGTGGTGGCACGAGGTGAAGTGGGACGGCATGCGGATCCTCGCCGACGCCGTGCCCGGGGCCGACCGGGTGCGCCTGACCAGCCGCGCCGGCAACGACGTCACGGTGTCGTGGCCCGAGGTGGCGCAGCCGCCCCACTCCGGCGGCCGCGACCTGCTGGTGGACGGCGAGATCATCGCCCTCAACGACGCCGGCCGCCCCGACTTCCGTGCGCTGCAGGAGCGGATGCACGTGCGCTCGGCCGCCGCGGCCGCCCGGGGTCGGGTCCGCCGCCCGGTCACGTTCATGGCCTTCGACCTGCTGCGCCTGGACGGCCGCTGGCTGCTGGAGGAGCCGCTGGAACGACGTCGCACCCTGCTCGAGGACGCCCTGGCCGGCACGTCGTGGCAGACCCCCGACCCCTTCGACGACGGCGCGATGCTGCTCGAGGCCACGGCCGTGCAGGGGTTGGAGGGGATCGTGAGCAAGCGGCGCGACTCGCGCTACCGGCCGGGGGAGCGCAGTCCCGACTGGCTCAAGCGCGCCCACCGGCATCGCGCGAGCCTCGTCGTCGGCGGGTGGCGGGCACAGGAGGGGTCGCAGGACCGGTTGGCGGCGCTCCTGGTGGGGGAGCCGACGCCGGAGGGGCTGCGCTACCGCGGCCGGGTGGGCAGCGGCATCGGCCCGCGCCAGTCGCGGCAGCTGCGCGCCCTGGTGGCCGACCTGGCGCGCCCCGCCTCGCCGTTCGTCGACGACGTGCCGCGGATCGACGCCCGCGGCACGCACTGGCTGGAGCCGCTGCTGGTGGTCGAGGTCGACTCCCACCGGGTCGGGGGCGGGGACTACGACCGGCTGCGGCAGCCCTCGTTCGTGGGGGTGCGCCCCGACCTGGACCCGGCGGCGCTCGGGAGGGACGACGATGCCTGAGCCGGGCAGCGAGGTGCGGGTGGAGGTCGAGGGTCGCACCCTGCGGCTGACCAACCTGGAGAAGGTGCTCTACCCGGCCACCGGCACCACCAAGGCCGAGGTGCTCGACTACTACGCCCGGATCGCGCCGGTGCTGCTGCCGCAGCTGCGCGACCGCGCGGTCACCCGGATCCGGTGGCCCCACGGGGTGGACGGGGCGAGCTTCTACGAGAAGAACACCCCGCCCGGCACGCCGGCCTGGGTGCGCACCGCCCGCGTGCCGACCTCCGGGTCCCGCGGCGCCTCGCGCCACGGCGACCACCTGGTGTTCCCGGTGGTCGACGACCTCGCCACGCTCACCTGGCTGGCCAACCTCGCGGCGCTGGAGCTGCACGTGCACCAGTGGCGCGTCGGGCCCACCGGCCGGCCGCGGGACCCCGACCGGCTCGTGATCGACCTCGATCCCGGCGAGCCCGCCGGGCTGGGGGAGTGCGCCGAGGTCGCCCTCGCCGTCCGGGAGCGGCTCGGCGACGTCGGGCTCGCCGCGCGCCCGGTGCTCAGCGGGAGCAAGGGGCTGCACCTGTACGCCCTCCTGCCGCGGCCGCGGCCGGCGGTGGAGACCTCGGCGCTGGCCCAGGGGATCGCGGAGGCCCTGCAGCGCGACCGGCCCCGGCAGGTCACGGCCACCATGACGCGGGCCCGGCGCAGCGGCAAGGTGTTCCTCGACTGGTCGCAGAACGCCGCCTCGAAGACCACCGTGGCGCCCTACTCCCTGCGGGGGCGGGACCGGCCCACGGTCGCGATGCCGATCACCTGGGCCGAGGTCGTCGACCTCGCCGCCGACCCCCTCGCCCTCACCCCGCCCGACCCCGCCGCCGCCCTCGCCCGGGTGGCCGCCGCGGGGGACGCCTTCACGGCCGAGGAGTGACCCGCACCGACCGACCGGGCGCGGGCGCCTTCCATCCAGCGTGCGAGACCGCGGACCGGACCCCCTGACCCCTATGCTGCGCCTATGGCGCATCGGGTTCTCGTGGTCGAGGACGAGGAGGACATCGCGTTCCCCCTCGTGCGGACCCTGGAGCGCGAGGGCTACGAGGTGTCCTGGGTCGACAGCGGCGAGCAGGCGCTCGCCACGGTGGCCACGCGCAAGCCGGAGGTCGTCATCCTCGACCTCGGCCTGCCCGACATGGACGGTCTGGAGGTCTGCAAGCAGGCCCGGGCCGCCGGCTACGAGGGCGCCATCATGATCGTCACCGCCCGGGCCGGTGAGCTCGACCGCGTCGTCGGGCTCGACTACGGCGCCGACGACTACCTCGCCAAGCCCTTCGGCCTCGCCGAGCTGCAGGCCCGGGTGCGCGCCCTGCTGCGCCGCACCGGAGGCGCCTCGCTGGCGGGTCCGGCGGCGCCCGACGGCCTGCTGCGCATCGACGTCGACGCCCGCCGCGTGTACGCCGGCGACACCGAGGTCGCGCTCACCGGCAAGGAGTTCGACGTCCTGGCGATCCTGGCCGCGCACCGCGACAAGGTGGTCTCGCGCGGCCGGCTGATGGCCGACGTGTGGGACGAGAACTGGTATGGCTCCACCAAGACCCTCGATGTCACGATCGGGCGCCTGCGGCAGAAGCTCGAGGGCGTCGGCGTGACCGAGCGGGTGGTCGCGGTGCGGGGTGTGGGGTTCCGCCTGGAGGCTCCCGCGCCCGATGCGTGACCGCCTGGTCGTCGCGTTCATCGCCCTCGCCCTCCTGGTCGTCGCGGGTGCCGGCACCGTGCGTGCCATCACGCTGTCGGGGCAGCTGGAGGAGGTCGCCCAGGACTTCGTGGCCCTGGAGGCGCCGCGGCTGGCCCGCGCCCTGGCGCACGCCCGCGAGACTGGCGCCGTCGTGGACGAGGAGTACCTCGCCCCCTACGCCGGCCCGCGGGTCCGGCTGACCTACTCCCGGCCGGGCGCCGCGCCGGTCGTCCTGAGCGGCGCCGAGTTCGACGCGGGCCGCGGCGGCACGGCGAGCGCCACGGTCCTCGACGGCGACGCCACCCTGCTGGTGGAGCGCACGCCGCCGCCGATCAGCACCCAGTGGGGCGGTGACTGGCAGGTGACCGCACCCCTGCTGCTGGTGCTGGTCACCCTCGCAGCGCTGATCGGCTTCCTCATGGCGCGCTGGCTCAGCGCTCCCTTCCGGCGGCTCGCGGTCGCCGCCGCGGCGCTGGGACGCGGTCGGCTCGACCTGGACCTGCCCGCCACCACGATCCCCGAGGCGCGCGCGATCGCCGACGCGCTGGCCGGGAGCGCGCAGGAGCTGCGGTGCCGGCTCGAGCGGGAGCGCAAGTTCACCCAGACCGCCTCGCACCAGCTGCGCACGCCCCTCACCGGGCTCCGGCTCCGGCTGGAGGACACCCTGGCCGACCCGGCCTCCAGCCCCGACGCGCGGGAGGTGGCCCTGGAGGCGCTGCGCAGCGTGGGCCGCCTCAGCGAGGTCGTCGCCGAGCTGGTGGACCTCGCCGCCCGCGACCCGCTCGTCAGCGGCGCGGTGGTGCCGCTCACCCGGCTCGCCCAGGACGTGGGGGCGCGCTGGTCGACGACGTTGGCCGGCGACGGCCGCGGGTTCGGCTGGTCGGTGCAGGGGGAGGGCGGTGCGACCGTGACCCCGGGGCCGCTGGAGCAGGCGCTGGACCTCCTCCTGGCCCACGTGCGCGCGGCCTGCCAGGGTCCGGTCCGGATGGTGTGGCGCGGCGAGGAGACCTCGGTGGAGGTCGCGCTGCACTGCACCCGCGAGGCGGGCTGCCTCACCGAGGCCGTGGAGACCGTCGTCGCGCCGGTGCTGGAGGCCGTCGGAGGGCGCGCCGAGCTGCTGCCGGAGCAGGCGGCCCTGCGGTTGCGGGTGCCACGCCGCTGAGTCGGACGGCCGCAGGCCCCCTCAGCTCCCCTCAGCCCCCTCAGCCCCCTCAGCCCACGAGGTCGCGGTAGAGCCGCAGGTGGGCGGCGGCCGCGGCGTCCCAGGTGCAGCCGGCCGCCAGGGCCAGCCCGGGGGTGGGGTCCGGGGGCGAGTCCAGCACCGCGGCCAGGGCGTCGCGGATGCCGTCGGCGCCGAGGGCGGCGAAGGTGACCGCGCCGTCGAAGACCTCGCGCAGCACCGGGAGGTCGCGGGCGACCACGGGCACGCCCGCGGCCAGGGCCTCCATCGCGGCGAGTCCGAAGCCCTCCTGGGTGGAGACGAAGGCCAGCGCGTCGGCCTGCGCCACCAGGCTCGGCAGCTCGGCGTCGGGCACGACGCCGAGCAGCTCGGGGGTCACGCCGAGGGCGGCGGCGCGGGCGTCGAAGGCGGCCCGGTAGTCGCGGTAGTCGAACAGCGTCTCGCCCCCGGCGAGCACGAGCCGGCGCCCCCGCCCCTGCGGGCCGAGGCGGGCGTAGGCCTCCAGCAGGTCGATGGTGCCCTTGCGCGGCTCGATGCCGCCCAACGCGAGGACGTAGGGCCCCAGCCGCCGCGCCCAGCGGGCGCGGCCGGCGGCGTCGGCGGCACCGGCGGCGAAGCGGGCGGCGTCCACACCGTTGGGGATCACCACCGGGTCCAGGCCCCAGCCGGCGCGCACCTCGGCCGCCACCGACGCCGAGACGCACACCCGTACCCGCGGCTGCACGACGGCGCGCTCATGGCAGGCGGCGAGCTCGGGGGTGGTGAAGTGGTCGAGGTGGTGGATGGTGCGCACCAGGTGCACGTCCGGGAGCCCCGCGGTGACGGCGTTGGCGCTGATGCAGTCCTGGGCGTGCACGACGTCGTAGGCGCCGGGGTGGCGGGCCACGTGGGCGCGCAGGGCGGTGCCGAGGACCTCGATCGAGCGCAGGATCCGCGCCCCCACGGGCTCCTCCACGCCCTCCGGCGGGTCGGGGAACGGCACGGCGTGCACGCGCACCGCCGGATCGACCGGACGGAAGAAGGCGGCGTCGCCGCCGCGGCCCAGGGTCCACACGCTCACCCGGGCCCCGGCGCGGGCCAGCGCCTCGGCGAGGGCGAGCGTGTGCACCACCCCACCGCGGGGGCGGGTGGAGTAGGTGAGCAGGGCGATCCGCAGCCCGGGGCCAGTCATGCCGGGGCTCCCGGACGCCGGTAGGCCGGGGTCTCGAGCTCGGCCAGGTGGTGCAGCACGCGGCGGGCGCGGGCCACCTCGGCGGCGACGTCGAGGGTGGTCACCGCCAGTCCGCCGCGCTCGGTGGTGCGGGCCAGCACGTCGCCCCCGGGGCCCACGACCTTGGCCTGGCCGAGGAACCGCAGGCCGCCGGTGATGCCGGTCTGGTTGGCGCTGGCCCACACCACCTGGTTCTCCGCGGCCCGCGCGCAGTCGTAGAGGTCGAACAGGCGCGACTGGCGGTCCTGCGGCAGCCGGGACGCGCGGTCGGTGACCGAGGCGGGCCAGGCCGAGAGGCAGGTGAGCAGCGTGGCGCCGTCCAGGGCCAGGGTGCGGGCGGCCTCGGGGAAGGTCTTGTCGTAGTCGATGAGCATGCCCATCGGTCCCAGCGGGGTGTCGAAGGCCTCGAAGACCTCGCCGGGGGCGTAGACGGCGGCCTCGCCGGCGGGCAGGTGCACCTTGCGGTGGCGCCCGAGCAGGCCGTCGCCGCTGAGGCATACCGCAGCGTTGAACACCCGACCGCTGCCCTCGGGGCAGGCCTCGGCGAACCCCACGCACACCACCATCGCCCCCGCGGCCCGGCGTACGGCCGCCAGCTCGGGGCCGTGGGCGTCCAGGGCCGGCGGCACCGAGCCCGGGTCGGGGGAGCGCAGGTCGCCGAGGTAGCCGCCGAGCGTGCCGTCGGGCAGCACCAGCAGGTCGCAGCCGGCGGTGCGGGCGTCCTCGATGATCGCCACCACCTTGGCCACGCCCCGCTCGAGGTCGCGCCCGAAGTGGGCGGCCACCGCCCCGATCGTCACCTCGCCCACGCCGTCGCCCCTCCTGCCTCGCTCCCCGGGGTGGCCGGGGTCAGGACACCACCCGCACCCACGACGTCGCGCGGGTGCGGCCGCTGCGCAGGACCTGCGCGGCGAGGTGCTCGGCGTCGCGGGCCAGGCCGTGGAAGCGGCCCGAGCCCCAGGTGTGCTGCCAGGGCAGGCCCAGGAACATCAGCCCGGGCACCGGGCTGACCCCGCGGTTGTGCACGGGTCGGCCGTGGCCGTCGAAGACGCCGACCCCGATCCAGCGGTAGTCGGCGCGGTAGCCGATGGCCCAGATGATCGCGCTGACCCCGGCGTCGCTGAGGTCGAGCTCGCGCGGCTCCTCCGGCGGCGTCCAGACCGGGGTGTAGCGCGACGGCGGCGGCAGGTCCGGGCCGCCGGATCCTGAGGGCCGGCCGGGGGACAGGTGGGGGTGCTGCTCCAGGTAGCGGTCGATGTCGGCGCAGATGGAGTTGTACACCGCGTCGGCGTCGTCGAGGGCTTGGGTGAGGGTGGGGGCGAAGGTGAGGCGGTCGCCGCGACCCGACTCCAGCATCCCGTAGAGCCGCATCCCCTCGAGCGCGAAGGCGCGCAGGTCGATGTCGCGCCCGCCGTCGCGGCCGGTGACGTAGTGGTTGGTCTTCTCCCGCGCCGCGCGGCCGCCGGGGTACTCCGCGACGCCGATGTCGTACAGGCCCATCTCGGCCAGCCACGTCATCACGTCCTTGCCACGGTAGGTGCGCGCCACCCGCGGTGCGTCGCCGAGTGCGAGGTGCACCTGACGCCCGGCGAGGTGGAGGTCCTCCGCGATCTGGGTGCCGGACTGGCCGGTGCCCACCACCAGCACGGCACCGGGCGGGAGCGCGTCGGGGGAGCGGTAGTGCGCCGACTCCAGCTGCACCACGTCGGTGTCGAGCGCGTGCGCCCACGGCGGCATGATCGGCACCTGGTAGCCGCCGGTGGCGACGACGACGTGCTCGCAGTGCCACACCTCCTCGCCCTCGGGGCCCTGCGCGGTGAGCTCGAAGCCGCCGCCCTCGCGCTGGTACAGCGCGGTCGCGGAGGTGTGCTCGCGCAGCGGCGGGTCGAAGCTGGCGCGGTAGCCGGCCAGCCAGGCCACCACCTCGTCGCGCGTCATGAACCCGTCGGGCTCGGGGCCGGTGTAGGCGTAGCCCGGCAGCCGGCAGTGCCAGTTCGGCGTCACGAGGGTGAAGGCGTCCCAGCGGGTGTCGGCCCAGGAGTGGGCGGCGGTCTCGGCCTCCAGCACCACGTGGTCGACGCCGTCGCGGCCCAGGCACCAGCTCATCGCCAGACCGGCCTGCCCGCCACCGACGACGACGACGTCGGTGTGGCGCACCGGCGCAGGTCCGCCCGGGGGGCCGTTCCGGGGGCCGGTCATCGCGCGGCTCCCGGCAGCGGCGGCCAGAGCCGCACCACGGTGACGGCGTCGGCCGGGGCGTAGCGGGCCGCCGCGTGGCGGATCTGGGCGGCGGTGGCGGCCGCGGAGGTGCAGGCGAAGCCGAACTTCTCCTTCACCCGCGCGCTCGCCACCTCCAGGGCCTGCAGCGAGCGCCGCTCGAACTCCGCCACCGGGTAGCTCCCGGGGGCGAGGTAGTCGTGCAGCACCAGCGAGGGGGAGTAGCACTCCTGCTCGCGGCCGTCGGGCCAGCGCACGGTCATGGTCATCTCAGGCATGGGTCATCTCCCGGTAGACCTCGGGACGGCGGTCGCCGAGGTGGAACATCGCGCGGCGCGCGGCGTGCAGGGTCTCGGCGACGTCGACGCGTGCCCAGGCCACGCCGGGGCCGGTGCCGGTGGCGGCCAGCACGTCGCCGCCGGGGCCCACGACCTTGGCCGAGCCCACGAACCGCAGCGAGCCGAAGGTGCCGCACTGGTTGGAGGCCACCCACACCACCTGGTTCTCGAGGCCGCGGGCGCGGTCGAAGAGGTCGAAGCGGTGGCGCCAGCGGTCCTCGGCGACGTCCTCGGCGGTGGCGGTGCGTGACGCGGGCCAGGCCGAGATGCAGGCGATCACCTCCGCGCCGTCCAGCGCCAGGGCGCGGGCGGCCTCGGGGAAGGCCTTGTCGTAACAGATCAGCGCGCCGAGCCGACCGACCGGGGTGTCGATCGCACCGAGGTGGGAGCCGGCGTCGTAGTGCAGGCCCTCGCCGAGGGGTTGGTGCACCTTGCGGTGCACCCCGTGCACACCGTCGCCGCTCACCACGACCGCGCTGTTGTAGCGCTGGGTGCCGTCGGCCTCGCACATCCCGACCACCACGGTGATCTCGCGCGCCAGCGCGGCGATCCGGCGGACCTGCGGACCGTCGGCGTCGAGCACCGGGGGCAGCGACTCGGGGGCGTTGTCGTGGCTGCCGTCGCGGCCGCGGCCGAGCACCGAGAGGTAGCCGCCGAGGCTGGCCTCGGGCAGCACGAGCAGCCGGGCGCCACGGGCGCGGGCCTCGGTGAGCAGGGCTCCGATCTGGCCGAGGTTCTCCTCCAGGTCGCGGCCGAAGTTCGCGCACACCGCGCCGATCCCCAGGCCCGGGCCGCCCGGGCCGCCCGGGCCGCTCGTCGGCATGCTGATCGGGTCCGTCGTGCTCATGCCGCCCCCAGTCCGGTCACGGTGTCGACGGCCTCGGTGACGACGTCGTCGGGCCAGCGCAGGCCCACGCCGTGGCCGGCGGTGGTACGGCCGCACGCGGCGCTGGTGAGGAAGCCGGGCAGCGCGGTTCCGGCCCCGGCCGCCGTCTCGGTGGACACGATCGCGAAGCCGGGGAAGCAGGTGAGCCAGTCTCCGGCGCTGGCCGCCGAGGGGGTCGGCACGGCGGCGACGTCGAGCTCGGCGCGCACACCGCTGGCTTCGGCCAGCATCCCGACGGTGCCGATGATCCCGGCCATGCTCACGTCCTTCGCGGCGGTAGGGGCCAGCGTCGGGACGACGGCGGCCAGGGCACGCAGCTCGGGGCTGCGCCTGCGGGTGGTGGAGTCCCACTGGGTGCCGGTGTAGCCGGGGCGCCAGTCTCCGCCGAGGTCGGCGGTGAGCCGCAGCGTCTCGCCGGGGCGGGCGCCGCCGCCGGGTACCGGGGTGGAGGTGCGTCCCAGCGCGGTCACCGAGAGCGCGGCGGGCACGCCGAGCTGGGTGTGGCCACCGAGCACCGGCACGCCGTAGGCGGCGGCGGCCTCGGCGAGCCCGGCCAGGATGCGGCGGGCGAAGGAGGCGTCGCGGGCGGCGACGGCGTCGAGGATCCCGACCGGCCGGGCGCCCATCGCGTGCAGGTCGTTGAGGTTCACCAGCACCGCGCACCACCCGGCCCAGGTGGGGTCGCGCTCGACCATCGAGGGCAGGATCGCGTCGCACGCGGCGATGAGGTCGCTGCCCGGCACCGGGGCGCCGTCGTCGCCGACGAACCCGGCGGGGGCGCCGGTGGACACCCCGAGCAGCAGCTCGCCCAGCGCCGACTTCGTGTCGTGGGCCAGCCGGGCGGCGCGGTCGATGGGCCAGGTCATCTCCACGTGGGGGCGGCCGTGGGCGTGAACGAGCGCCCGGGAGGTCCAGCCCAGGCGCCGGAACAGCCCCTCGTTCGGGGCCTGCACGAGGGCGTCGAAGCGCAGCGCGCCGCGGGACTCGACCTCGGCGCACGCGGCGCGCACCAGGGCGGCGCCGACGCCGAGCAGCAGCCGCGACCCGGGTGCGACCACGAGCCGACTGCCGGTCCACCAGCCCAGGTCGCGGCTGGAGGTCGGCATCGCGGGGTGGTGCGACGGCGCCACCCGCACCCCGCCGAGCACCTCGCCGTCGGGGGTGCGGGCCACGAGCACGATCGTGCGCGGGTCGTCGTCGACGTCGTCGTGGTCGGACCCGGTGAACAGGCCCTGTTCGCTCACGAACACCGCGCGACGCAGGCGACGGTACGCGGCGAGGTCGCTCCCCTCGCCGGCCCCGTCGGCGGGGTCGGCGCGGCGCACGGTGAAGCCCGGCACCCGGGTGGGGCCGGGGCGACCGCCGGCGAGCACGACGTCGCTCACCAGGGGGCCGCCGGGATCGGGGAGCATCATCACGCCCCCTCGCACGACAGGGCGGAGCAGGCGCCGCAGGCGGCACAGCCCGCGGCCTGGTCCGCGCCGAGCATCCCGGCCTCGCGCAGCGCAGCGGCCACGGCGGTCGTGATGCGGGCGACGTGGGCGGGGTCGGGGGCGGCGGCGCCGTCGACGTCGGTGGCCAGGGTGCCGGCCAGCGGTCGGAACGGCACCACGAAGGGGTACACGCCGCGGGCGATGAGGCCGCGGGCGCCGGCGATCAGCTCGTCGGCGTCCTCGCCGAGGCCGACCAGCAGATAGGTGGACACCTGGTTCCAGCCGAACACCCGCACCGCCTCGTCCCAGGCGGCCTCGTACTCGGCCATCGGCACGCTGCCCTTGCCCGGCATCCAGCGCCGGCGGACGGCGTCGTCGAGGGCCTCGACGTGGATGCCGATCGAGCGGGCGCCGGCGTCGTACAGCTCCTGGATCGTGGCGAGGTCGCCGGGCGGCTCGCACTGCACCTGGATGGGCAGGTCGGGCAGCACGTCGCGCACCGCCCGCACGCAGCGGGCCAGGTGGGTGGCGCCGCGGTCGCGGCCGTTGCTGGTGCCGGTGGTCATCACCATCTGCGTGATGCCGTCGAGCCGGTGGGCCGCCAGCGCGACCTCGGCGATCTGCGCGGGGCTCTTCACCGCCACGGTGGAGCCCTGGGCCAGCGACTCCTCGATCGCGCAGAACCGGCAGCGCTGGTCCTCGGCGTAGCGCACGCAGGTCTGCACCACGGTCGTGGCGAGCACGCGGTCGGAGTGCAGCCGGGCGATCTGCTCGTACGGCACGCCGTCGGCGGTCACGAGGTCGTAGAAGCGTGGGCGCGAGATCGTCTCGACACCCAGGCCGGTGTCGGCGCCGTCGAGCAGCAGCTTGCCGCCGCGCACGCTGTAGGGGCTGCGGGGGTTGAGGGGGATGGCCGCGCCCACGGCCCCGTCGCCGAGGTCGAGCAGCACGTGGCCGTCGTCGGAGGGTCCCGCCCCGGCGCGGCGGGCCACCGGGGCGTCGGCCAGCCGGATGCCCCGGATGGCGACGTCGACGCGGGTCGAGGGCGTGGGCGCGGTCATCGTCCGGCCCTCAGAGGTTGTAGACGCTGTTGATGATGGCGCCCTTGTTGGCGAAGTGGATCACCGCGTCCTGCACGTCCAGCGGGTGGCTGGGGATCACGCCGGCGATCAGGTCCTCCTCGCGGCAGCCGTGCAGCGCCATGCCGAAGCGGCAGCAGAACACGGTGCCGCCCTCGCCGATGAAGGTCTTGATCGCGTCGTTGACGTTCTGGTTGCCCGGGAACGCGACGTCGCCGGTGGTGGGGAAGCCGCGGGTGTCCATGCAGGCCAGGGCGCCGGGGCCGTAGAAGTAGATGGCGGACTCGAAGCCCTTCCGCAGCGCGCGGGTGGCCTGCAGGATCGCCACGAACGTCACCGAGGACTCGTGCGGGATGCCGTGCACGAGGGTGAAGTAGCTCTGGCCCTCGCTGGCCTGGTAGTCGGGGAAGATCTTGGTCGAGCCGTAGAGGTTGGTGCCCTTGGCCTGTGAGGGGTGGGGCACCTCGCCCAGGGAGGTGGCGATGTTCGCCATGATCTCGTCGTCGAAGAGGGCCATGCTCTGCTCCTGGTGTGTGCTGCGGCGGGGTGAGGGGTGCTGCTGGGGTGGTGCTGCGGCGTCGTTGCCGGGTCCGTGGGGTGTCTCGGGGGGTGGGGCCTAGCGGCCGTAGAGGGCGGTGAAGTTCTCGGCGAACACCAGCCGGCCGAGCTCGCCGTCGCCGGCGGCCGCCGCGAGCCGGGCGTGCTCGCCCTCGAAGTCGCCCCAGGGGGTGTCGGTGGCGAACACGACGCGGTCGTGGCCGACGCCGCGGCGCTCGATCTCGGCCATCAGCCAGGTGGGGGCGAAGCCGATGGCCCACGAGCAGTCGGTGTAGACGCGCTTGCCGGCCTCGATCCAGTCGAAGAACCGGCCGCCGATGAGCTTGAGGTGTCCGCTCATCCCGCCGCCGAGGTGCACCAGGTGGATCGCGACGTCGTCGGCGTAGCGCTCCACGAGCTGCCCGACCTGGTCGACGTCGCTGGCCGCGCCGGGGCTGGTGTGCACGTGCACCACGAGGTCGTGGGTGCGGGCGGTGGCGAAGATGCGGTCGAGCTCGACCTGGCAGGTGGGGTCGTCCACTCCGCCGCCGAGCAGGAAGCTGGTCTTGAGCGCGCCGACGCCGGCCTCTCCGGCGAGGGCGAACGCGGCGTCGTTGCGGGCGGCGTCGGACTCCTTCGGCGAGACCCAGAGCCCGGCGGTGATGCGGTCGTCGCGCTGCGCGGCCTCGACCACCAGCGGGTTGAAGGCGTAGGAGACGTCGGGGTCCGGCACGCCGTAGTTCGGCAGCACCAGCGCCCGCTCGGTGCCCTCGGCGTCGAGGGCGGCGATCAGCTCGCCCACGCTCGCCACCGAGGCGGTGTCGGGACTGATCGGCGGGCCTCCGTAGAAGCCGTAGGCCGGCAGCCGACCGAGGTGCCGGTGGGCGTCGTGATGGGTGGCGGGCATGACTCCAGTCGACCCCCCGGATGTTTCAGGCTGGTTCCGAACAGAACACCGGTTCGGTCACCGCACGTAAGTTCCGTGTGACTCGGCCCCGTCGTCGAGACCAGGCGGGCCGCCGGACTCAGCAGCGCGGAGGGTCCTGGCCCTGCTGCCGATGTCGTGCCCGGTGGTGGAAGGGGCAGCGCGGCGCGCCGGTGAGGTCGGTGCCGCCGCCGTCGGCCCACGGCGGGTCGTGGTCGATCTCGCACCAGGTGGCGGGCACGTCGCAGCCACGGTCCACGCAGGTGCGGCGCATGGTCGCGATCGCGAGGCGCTGGGCCTTGGTGTGGAACCGTCTGGTGCGGCCCCAGTCGAGCACCATGCCGACGCCGTCGAGCACGGCCGGGATGATCCCGGCCCGCGCCGCCAGTCGTCGGGCCTCGGTGGCGCTGATCCGCTCGCCGGTGTCGAGCAGGCCGGCCTGCTCCAGCTGGCCGGTGAGGCTCTCGACCGTCATGGTGACGACCACGGTGGCCCCGCAGCCGCCGCGGTCGGGCAGGTCGCTGTCCGTCACCCGGTCGATGAGGTCGCAGAAGGACCGACCCGACCGGTGCGGCGAGCGCAGGGTGGGGTCGTAGCCGCCCCGGCCGTGGCGGGCCCGCTGCGCCTTGGGTGCTGCCAGGGCGATGAGCATCGTGCGCAGTGCGGCGCCGTGGCGCGTGGGGATGCGGAACCAGCCCTCCATGGTGCCGTCGCCGTGGTCGACCATCGAGAAGCGCAGCTTCCGTTCGGCCCGCTTCTCCTGCTCCTCCAGGGCGGCGCACTCGCGGGCGTCGGCGGCGACGGGGTCGACGATCTCCCAGAACCGGGAGGCGAGCCGGCGCAGCGCACCGGCGTCGTGGTGGCGCGCCTGGTCGAGCAGGTAGTCGGTGGCGAGGTGCCGTACCGGGACCGGGGTCGTCGGCGTGGCACCCGCGGCCGCCTCCTGCGCCGTGGGCGGTCCGATGCGTGGGACCACCGCCTCGTCCTCGCGCGGGATGTCGGTGACGGCGAGCGCGATCACCTCGGCCTGGTCGGGCATCAGCCGTCCCGCCGCGAGGCCGTGGGCGACGTCGGGGCACTCAGCGAGCGCCTGCGCCACCCGCACCGCCCGGTGGGAGGACCGCCGGGTCGTGCGGGTGGCCTCGGCCAGCCAGACCGCCACCGAGGGGCAGCCGGACTCCCGGTCCACGCCCGCCTGCTCGGCCTGCACCAGCAACTGGGCCTTCAGCGCCGCTGTCCGGGCCTCGAGGCCGGTCAGCTCGACCAGCGCCGCCGCCACCTCCGCCGTGCCGAGGCGCCACACGTCGCCGGGGTCGCGGAGTGCCGCGTCGGCGACGCTCAGCGACTCCCGGACGCCGTGGGGCTCGGATCGGGTGGCCATCTTCATGTGGCCATGCAATCCGGAGCCACCGACAGTCCGGATCCGCACCGCACCCGGCTGGGGACGACGGCGTCCGCCGGCCGGGCTGGGGACGATCCGCGGTCATCGGGACCGGGCGGTCCTCGCCCGACACGACAGGACGCCCTCGGAGCCGGGGCTCCGAGGGCGTCCGGTGCGGGCGCTCGCCGGGGGTCAGGCGTAGTAGTTGTACGACACGTAGTCGACGTTGGTGCCCGACGGGCAGCTCTTGCGCGACGTCCCGCCGGAGGCGATCACCTTCGGGCCCAGGGTGTTCAGCGAGTTGCCGGTGCAGCTGATGATCACCTGGATGTAGCCCGGGGTGCCGGCGGCGCAGCTGACGGTGCCGGTGGAGAGCGTCTTGGTGAGCCGGCAGTCGCCGGGGGCGGCCTGGGCCGGCGTGGAGCCGGGCCCGAGGAGCAGGCCGGCGGTGAGTGCGGTGGTCAGGCCCGCGGCGGCGAGCGTGGCGGCATGGCGGGTGAGGGTCGTCGTCATGGTGTCTCCCGAGTGAGATGTGAACGGACTCCACCGGTCTACCGTGCCGATCTCCGCGCGAAACCGAACGGCGGATGAACACGGGTCATCGCCGGGATGGCCAGGATCCGGTGCGGATTCCCGGGCACGGGGCGTGTCCGGATCCGCGCGCGGGGAAGGAGGCCGTGGCCCGGCCCGCCGACGAAGCACCACGATGCCCGCCACCAGCCCCGCCACCACGACCGTCCCCGTCTACGCCGGCTTCGGGCGCAGGGTGGCCGCCACGCTGCTCGACGCCGCGGGCCCGCTCCTGCTCGTGCTGCTCGCGCGGTTCGTGCTCTGGCTCTCGGCCTCGAACCGTCCCGAGGACGAGCCGACGATGCTCGCCGTGCTGATCGCCGCCGGCCTGGGCGGTCTCTCGGTGCTGTGCTGGGTGTGGAACCAGATCCTCGTGCAGGGCCCGACCGGCCAGAGCTTCGGCAAGGCCGTCCTGGGGATCACGCTGGTGCGGGTGGCCGACCTCCAGCCGCTCGGGGCGCCGCGGGCCGCCGGGCGCGCGCTGGCCCAGATGCTCAACAGCCTCACCCTGATGCTCGGCTGGCTGGCCGCCCTCGTCGACCCGCGGCGCCGGACCCTGGCGGACCACCTCGTCGACACCGTCGTCGTGACCCGCTGATGACCGTTCCCCGAGCGGTCCGCCGGCCCTAGGCTGCGCACGCGAGGGCCGTCCGGGCCCGGGACGACGGGCCGGTGATGGAGACGCGACAGCGGTTGGCCGCGCTCGAGGCGCTGCGGTTCGGCGCGGCGCTGGCGGTCGTGCTGTGGCACCACCAGCACTTCGCGCCGGCCGGGCGGCCGGCGGACCTGCTCGGGCAGCCGGGCGCGGCGCTGCTGCGGCCCGTCTACCTCTACGGGGCGATGGGAGTGCAGTTCTTCTGGCTGCTCTCGGGCTTCGTGTTCTTCACGCGGTACCTGGAGCCGGTCGCGGACGGCGTGGTCGGTGCGTGGCGGTTCGCGGTGCGGCGCTTCAGCCGGCTCTACCCGCTCCACCTGCTCACCCTGCTGATCGTGATCGCCCTGCAGCAGTGGGTGCAGGCGGTCGGGGCCGCCGCGCGCTACCACTACCGCGCGGGGGAGGAGCTGATCTATCCGACGCCGCCGCAGGGCCTACCCGACCAGCTCACGATGACGTCGGGCTGGCAGGTCCGGCAGACCGCCTTCGACTACAACGGTCCGATCTGGTCGGTCTCCCTCGAGCTGCTCGCCTACCTGCTGTTCTTCCTCCTCGCCGTCACCACCTTCCGTTGGTGTCGGCGCACGCCGGGGCGGCGTGGGGTGTGGTTCGCGACGCTCGCCGTCCTGGCGGTGTCGGCGCTGGTCGCGGTCGCCGACGACCTGCCCCACGTGACCCTCGTCGAGTGCGTGGCGCTCTTCCTCCTCGGCGGCGTCCTCACCGAGGTACGACGCCGGGCGACGCCGTCGCATCGGACCGGCCTGCACCTCGCCGCGGCGGCGACGGTGGGCCTCGCGGTCGCGGTGCTCCTCGGGCGCGATCCCGCGCGGGGCACCGACCTGCTCGGGGGGACGCGGCTGCTGGTCGTGGCCGCCTTCGCCGCACTGATCCTGAGCGCCTCGCTGGCACCGCGCGTGCGGCGGACGGGCTCGCTGCGCCGGTGGGCCGAGCGGGCCGGCGCCTGCACCTACGGCATGTACCTGCTCCACGTGCCGCTGCAGCTGGCGGTGATGGCGGCGTTCGCGACGTGGGACCGGACCGTCCCCGCGGGGAGCCCGCTCTTCCTCGCCGCGTTCCTCGTGGCGCTGGTCCTGCTGGCCGCGTGGGTGCACGCGCACGTGGAGGCCCCGGCGCAGCGCTGGTTGCGGGCGCGCCTGCTCCGTCCCTCCGCCTCGGCGGTCTGAGCCGGGTCGAGGGTTATCCCCAGTCCTCCGATCCGACTCTGGTCAGGTCGGTGACTCCGGATTTATCGTGGGCGCGCTGCGACGCCTCGCGACATCTCGGGAAGGGGGTGCGTCCGCGGTGACCTTGACGACGCCCGCCCCGGACACGGGGGAGAGTGCGGCACTGCTGCTGTTGGAGCAGCAGGTGCGGGAGTGGGTGCGGCGCGACGGCGTCGACCCGCAGCGTGAGGTCGAGGTGGTGCGCCGGTTGGCCGACGCCGCGGTGGCGCGCCACCAGGACCGCAGCCTGACGGGCGTGGTCGCGGGGCTGCCCGATCCCTCGGCCACGGTCGCGGAGCTGGTGTCGCGGGTCGCGGGGTTCGGTGCGTTGCAGCCGCTGCTGGACGATCCCGACGTCGAGGAGGTCTGGATCAACGAGCCCTCGCGGGTGTTCGTGGCGCGGCGGGGCCGTTACGAGCTGACGTCGGTGGTGCTCAGCGCCGAGCAGGTCGCCGAGCTCGTCGAGAGGATGCTGCAGGCCAGCGGGCGGCGGTTGGACCTGTCCACCCCGTCCGTCGATGCGATGCTGCCGGGCGGGCACCGGCTGCACGTCGTGCTCGACGGCATCCCGCGCGGGTTCAGCGCGGTCAACATCCGCAAGTTCGTGGCCCGCGCCCACCGGTTGGAGGACCTGGTGGGTCTGGGGAGCCTGAGCCCGCGCGCGGCCTCGTTCCTGGAGGCCTCGGTGCGGGCGGGTCCCAACATCCTGGTCGCCGGGTCCACCCAAGCCGCTACGTAACTAGGACGTTCGTCAGCAGATCCGAGCGGCCTGGTCGAGCTTCTCGATGCCGTGCGGCGAACGCTCCCAGTGGTTCCCGTATGCGTCGGTGAACACGAGACTCGCGCCGGAGGTGAGCTCGGCGAACGCGACGTCGGTCCGGTCGACCAGGTGCGTGTTTACGAGGCGATCTCCCGGCAGGAGAGTGCCGTAGACGATCTCCATCGGGTACTGCTCGTGGTCGGTGCACACCTTCAGCACCGCGCCGTCGATCGGGTACGGGCCGGTGTTCACTACCTCGACCTCGACGGGCATCTTGCCGTCGTAGCCGTCCGGCACGCCGCCCCGGTCGTTGGCCTGCCATTCCACCTTCACGCCGACGGCGCGGGCCATCGCCTGCTGGCGGTCGAGCTCGGCTTGCTGTTCCTGCTCGCGCGCCCGTTTCGAGTCGTTGTAGCTCAAGCGGAGTTGGAATAGAGCCCCGCCGAAACCGAGAACCGTCGCGATCGCGGCCACCCAGTCTGCCCAGCTGCCCGACTCCACCTACTCACAGTAACGGGCCGCGCGAGGCTTATGTGGGGCCAAAGTGACCGATGTGAGCTGGGACTGTGACATGGCTCACAATCGCTAGACACGGCGGCTAGCAATCCCTTGCACTCACCGGTTTCCCTCCTCACACTGGAGAGGACCAGGGGAAACTACAAACGTGTAGTTACCCACGGAAGCGGGCCTGAGGGGAAGTAGGCGCGCCGAGCAATTGGAGAGGAGGTGAATTCGATGACTTGTCAGATCCGTAAGGCCACCAACGGCCAGTTCTTCGTCCGCGTCGTCGCCAGCAACGGGCTCACGCTCGCGCACAGCGAGACCTACCCGGCGAAGGTGAACGCGATCAACTGCGCTCGGCTGATTGCCGGTGGCGGCACGATCGAGGACTGGGCCTGATCCAGTCTGCTCACTGAAGTGGGCCAACAAGAGAGACCCGCAGTTCCTGGTGTTTGAACGTCACCTGGAACTGCGGGTCTCGTCGTTCGACACCATACGGCTTGTGGCACGGGCCGATTCAGCGAGGAGCTACTACTGGACCCCGCGCACCCATTCAGAAGCACGAGCCTTCCGGAGGTGTTCCGCCCGAGGCAGGCCACCGAGAGGTTGACGCCCGACGTGAGCATGCTCCCCACCTCGTCGGTGCTGAGGTACTGGCTGATGTCCGGACTGGTGGCGAGCGGGTTGTTGCTCTGGCTGTAGCGCGAGCCGAGCGTGTAGAGCAGCGTGTACTCGCTGAGTGCCATCACCCTGTAGGAGTCGAAGGCGGTCCAGCTCGGCACCCACGACTTGCCCGCGTTGGCGGTGAGGAGCGCCTTCTCCTTGTCGTAGGCGGTTCGCGTCGGCTGAGCGACGGTGGCCCACTCGGTGCTGCTCGGGTCGATCAGCACCTTGTAGAGCACGCCCGTGACCTTGTGCTTGACGACGACAGACGGAGAGAGCACCGCCCAGAACTCGAACGTGCCAGCAGCCGAGTCGGCTGCGAGTACGTCGGCCCAGCCGAGCCCTTCGCCCTTGGTGCTCGTGCAGCTGGCGAGTACCAAGTTCGACGTGGGGTAGCCCGCTCCACACCGTTTGATTAGGGTGGTCCGGCAGCGGTCGATCATGGCCTTCGCGGCAGAGGCGTCGGCGTCAATTCCGGGCATGGTCTTCTCTTCGCTGCGAAGAGCTCGCCCTTCTCAGCCGTGGTCAGACCGGGTTGCTCGCCGCGGTCGATACGGTCCTGGCGACGCCAGGTGTAGATCGTCTGGTCGCTGATCTCGAGATCGTGCGCGATGCTGGCCACGCTCCTGCCGTCCGCGAGCAGGTCGAGAACCCTGCGTCGGAACTCCGCCGGGTAGCCCGGTCGTCCCATCTGAACCTCGTGGTGTCAGGCACCAGAATCCAGAAACCCAGACGCCGTGGAGCCCGGGACACACCATGATGGGGCCCGCCCAGACCCACCAGCGCCCGCCAGTGGCCCCGTCCCCAACGCACGGGGGGTGGGGCCGCATCTACATCTACATCTGAGCCTGAAGCCAGGTTGCGGCGTCACTCGCCTCGGTAAAGGCGCCTTCGATTCGGTCGCCATTCGAGAATCGGAGCTGAACCTCGACACGATGGAGTGTTCCAAGGTCCCCTGGCGTGCCCTGATGGTTCATTGTCATTAGCGCAGAGGCGGCCGACTCGGCGTCATCGAAGTAGAGCTCCGCACCGTAGAGCGGCAGAACAACGACTCGCGTGATCTTCCGCTCCAGATGGTTCACAAGTGCCTGCCTGAAGGCTGCGTAATCGTCGGCACACTGCGCCATGAGCGCCGTCGTCAACTCACGTCGGTCGGAATCGGAGAGAGCGTCCCATGCATCGACCTGCCGCTGCAGGTGGTCGAGCGGTGTCCCCTCGTCGAAGTTGACGTCGATGTCGAAGCGGGCGAAGGCTTGCACAATGTGCGTTAGCGGGACGTACAGAACCTCGATGCCTTGGGAACGCAGGTGTTGCAAGCCCCCTTCTGTCCACACCCCGGCCACGACGGCCGCCAGGAACGGACGTGTGCGGGCGTGGGTCTGGCGTAGCGGGATCAGGGCGTTGGCCATCTCGCCGGCCTTGTTGACCGAGTGCTTGGTGTATCGCCGCCACGCCGACTCGATGAAGGCGACCGGGATTCCGACGGATGCCCGACTGCCCCCTCGCTCGAGCACGAAGTCGAGGTTGTGACCGTTGCCCGCCTCGTCGATCCACTTGAGGTGCTTCCGCCCGTTCCGGGCTGGCCTCGGCTCCTGTACGTCGAGGTAGAGATCGAACGCGTCAGCGACGTCGCGCAGCAGCGGAAGGATGCTCTGCTCCAACGCATACCCGATGATTTGTCCAAGCGAGTGCGCCGGGGACTTAGCCATTAACCCTCAATCCAGAGTCGTCCCTCGTGTAGAGGGTGCGTGTGCTTGCGATTCTTCCACTTGGTGTTCCGGTCGCGGACCTTTTCGAAGGACCAGGACTTGAACCCAGCACTGACGGCCAGGTCGCCGAGCCAGCGCTCGACCGGTACATGGATGCCGTAAGGGGCTGAGTCACCAACGACGTAGCAGACCTTGACGCCGTCGCCCGAGGCACGGCGTAACGCATGCCAGATCTGCGCAGAGTCCAGGAAGTAGCCCGCGATCATAAGGTCATAGGCCTTGTTGCCGGCTTTCTCCTTCCGCATGGCGTTCAGCCTCCCGAACACCGCGGTCAGTTCGTCACGGATGGGTTCGACCAGGTCTGAGTCGAGGGACTCACTCGGGTCCCAGCCCCCCATGTGCTGTGTCGCCGACTTCATCAACTTCTTTCGCAGCGGCCGAAGGTCGCCCCAGCCATCGATCTCTCCCAGGAACGATTGCTCAAGTCTTGTCGCATCTGCATAGTCGAAGTTGTTGGCGTATGGGGGCGACGTGACGATCAGGTCAGCCCATCCGTCGGGGACGCCGTCCAGGGTCCGTGCATCCCCTTCGATGTAGACCCCCTCCGGAGAGGAATGAGCAGCCGACTGCATCGCTCGCATATCTGCCGCGAAGATCGCCGCACGAGCACTGAAGGCGCTGTATGGCTCTGCCACCCTGCTCTTCGTCTTGTTTGGCAGGACGTACTGCCACTGCGCGGTGCCAGCCGGAGAACACGCTCGAATGATGCTTACAAACGTGAGCCACAACAGCTCGTCGATGTCGTCGCCCACCCGCAGTTCCTCGATGGCATCGCGAACCCGAAGCAGGTCGGTCAGGGAGTGCTCGTCAGGAAAGCACTTCGCGATCAAGGGTGCCTTGGGAAGTGTCACCGGCCTCTCAAGCTCGACCCGAGCCAACACCGCGTTAGCGCGGGTGACGTAGCCGTCGACGTCCGCCCTCCATGCGAGTTTCGCGCGACCGATTCGACTGACGAACGGGTGCACATCTACCCCGATGCCACGAACACCGCACTCCTCAGCGGCTACCACCGTGGTGCCGGACCCTGCAAACGGGTCGAGAACTCGGCTCGCGTCACTCTCGCGGATTAGGTCGGCTGCCCACTGAGCGGAGAACCCAGCCGAGTACCGGAACCATCCGTGCACCGGCAACCGCATGTTGTCGACGAACGTGGTTGTCGATCGAGCCTTAGCCGCCGTCGGATGGAAGTCGAACAACGCAGGGTTGTTCTGAACGCCGCTCACGGCGTTCCAATCTGGAGGTTGGAGGGCGGGGAGTCGGCGTACGCGGTCAACACGCGCCGAGTCTAGGGCGAGCCGCCGACATCCCCGAGCCGCCGAACTGGCCTTAGTCCGCGGGCAGGGTTCTCGCGACTGTGCAACGAGCATCCGCCAGGGCGACCGCATGGGTCGTCGACATGTCCTCTAACCGCTCGATGCCGTTGAACACGTCCTCAGCCCAGTCGATCGACACCCGCACGCCGCCCACGTCCGACCGGATCGCCGAGACGGTCGCGAACACGGCTCCGTCCACGATCACCATGTCCGGCCCGCACGTCGCCACCTCGCTACCCGGGGCAACACTCCACGTCGACATCACTTCGCACCACTCTCGCGCTTCGCCTTCGCCGGCGCCTCGGTGCGCGTGTCACGGCATGACCGGCACTCCGCCACCCGCACACCCGCGGCCTTCGTCGTAGCGGACTTACGCACTGGCAGGCGCAGGCCGCACGTTTCCGAACACTTGTGCGTTTCGCCGTCGGTGCCCTTCGGCGTGAATGTCCCGAGCGACCCGCGCACATGCTGCTCGGGCATGGCCTTCGTTGCCGCCTGCTTATGGGGGAGGGCTTCCGCGCGGCGGGCGTCTTGGTGGCGACGGCCTTCTTAGGCGTCGTGATCATCGGTGCTCCTAGAAAAACCGCCGGGTCGAACATGGTCCCGATCGTGTTCCTGATCCTGCCCGTGACCGTGCTCTTCGCCTTCTACCCCGGCGTGTTCGGTCTCTCGCTCACCACCTGATGCACCCCTCTCGGAAAGGCACGACCATGCACCACGACCCCGTCCTGCGCGATCCCCTCCCCGCCGACGCCCCGGCGGCACGCCCCTCGCGGTTGCTCGCGCTCAGCGTCGCGCTCCACCTCGCGCTGATCGCCGGCCTCACCCGCGTGGTCGCGGGCGGCCGCCGCGGAGGCCGCGACGATCGCGGCGACGTGCCGGGCTGGGTGCTGGTCACCGCGATGAGCGCCGGTCTGGTCGTGGCCATCGGTCAGGTCGCCGAGGACGAGTTGAGGGCGCTGCTGCAGCGCGTGCTGCGCCAGGTCACGTGAGGTCGAGCGGTGGGAGGCGGCGCGACGACCGCGGCTCGGCGGTCGTCGACATCGTCCTCGTGCTGGTGATCCTGATCCCGCTCGTGCTCGGCATCGCCCAGACCGTGCTGGTCATGCACGTGCGCGCGACGCTGGCCTCCGCGGCCGCCGAGGGCGCCCGTGCAGCGGCGGTGCAGGGCGGCACGGCCGAGGGAGCGGTCGCCCGCACCCGCGACCAGGTCCGCGACGCGATCGCCGCCCGCTTCGCCCGCGACATCGCGGTGCGACGCGTGCAGGTCGGCGGGCAGCCGATGATCGAGATCACCGTGCGGGCCGAGGTCCCCGCCCTCGGGCTGGGCGGCCCGGCGTTCACCGTCGAGGCCGTGGGCCACGCCGTCGTCGAGCCGGCGCCGTGAGGTCGCGACCCGTGCCGCGGCCGCGCGACGACCGCGGCACCGCGGTGGTGGAGTTCGTGTGGCTGGGCCTGCTCCTGCTCGTGCCGCTGGTCTATCTTGCCGCCACCCTCATGCGGGTGCAGGCGGGTGCCTTCGCCGCCGACACCGCCGCCCGGGCCGCGGGACGCGCCTACGCCCTGGCCCCCGACGACGCCTCCGGTGAGCGTGCGGCCCGGGCCGCGGCGGCGCAGGCGCTGCGCGACCAGGGCCTGGCCGAGGTGCCGGTACGGGTCGCGATCAGCTGCACCCCCGACCCCGGGCAGTGCCACCAGGGTGCGTCGGTGATCACCGTCCGCATCGAGGCCGAGGTGGACCTGCCGCTCGTGCCGGTGCTCCTCGGCGACGGTGCGGCGGCGGTCGCCGTGAGCAGTCGACACACCGTGCCGATCGGGCGCTACGTCGCGGTCGGGAGCCCCGGATGAACCGGCTCCGGCGGCGCCCACGCGACGAGCGTGGGGCGACGACGGTCCTGGTGATCGGCTTCGCCGGGGTGCTGCTCGCCCTGGTCGTGGCGGTGGTGGACGGCAGCGCCGCGTACCGCCAACGGCAGTCGCTGACGACGCTGGCCGAGGGCGCCGCACTGTGGGCCGCCGACGCCGGCGCCCAGGGCCGCGAGGTCTACCTCCGCGGGGTCACCGACGCACCGCTGGAGCAGACCGCCTCCGCCGCGCGGGCCGGGGTGGCGCAGTACCTGCGCGCCACCGGTGCCGTCGCCGACCACCCCGGCCTCGCCTCCCAGGTGCGGGTCAGCGGCGACCGGGTCGAGGTCCGGCTCTCCGCCCCCGCCGACCTCCCGCTCACCTTCCCCGGCCTCGACGTCACCGGCCGCGTCGCGGCCACGGGTGTCGCGCTGGTGCGCCCGGAGTGAGATCCGACCGCGCGGGCCGGCGGACTCCGCCCTCGCGTGCGCGGGCACCGGCGATCCCGGTGCTGACTCGGACCCCGTCACTAGCCTCCGGCACCGGCCGGAGGCGGACGTCGCTCCCGGCCATACCTGACCGAGGAGACGACGGTGACCACACCTGATGACGAGGGGACGCACGAGGACCGCGGTGCGCCGCACGCGGGCGAGGGAGGTGTCGACGGCCCGATCGCGGCTGGTCCGCACACCGCTCCAACGGTGGACCCGGTGCCCCGGTTCGTTCCCGTCACCGGTGCCCCGCTGGGCGAGGACGGTCGCCCGATGCGGCCGCGGTTCGATCCGTACACCGGTGCGCCCCTGGCCGATGGTCCGGCTGTCGGAGAGGGTGACCGTGGTCAGCCGTCGACTCCGATCCCGCCACCTCCGCCTCCGCCCCACCCGTTCGTCCAGCCTCCCGGGAGATCCTCGACGCGTGCCCGATCGGCGCTGCGATCGCCCGCGGTGCTGGTGCCGATCGCGGCGGTCGTCCTCGTCGCCCTCGCCGTCGGGATCTGGGCGTACACCGGTCCGATTGCCGACGCGCGTGCCCGGGATCGGGCCGAGCGCGCTGAGGCGGCCGCGGAGGCCGCCGAGGCGACGCGGCTCGAGGTGTGCGAGGACGAGCTCCAGGAGTCCTACGACTCCCTGAGCGAGCTGGACTCCCGTCTCGACGTCGGGGTGACTCAGAGCGATTTCGGCGGCTTCGTCGGCGACGCGCAGGTGCTGTTCGACCAGATCGACTCCGACGTCGTCGAGGCGAACTCCTGCGCGGCCTACGAGGAGATGGAAGCCGCCATCGCCATCTACATCGCGACCAACAGTGCCTGGAACGACTGCATCTTCGACGACTACTGCGACCCGGACACCGACCTCTCTCTCGGCTCGGACTGGGTCACGGCGTCGGAGCACCTCGATCGGGCCGCTGACGGAGGACTCGGCCGAGCCGACGGGGAGCCCGCGTAGGGAAGGACGCCACGACCGTCGACTCCTCTGATCGGTCCCCTGGTGCCGCGGGCCGGTACCTGAGGCCGAGGTGCGGTGAGGTGCCGCGCTCCTACGGTCGAGTCGACACGGTGCCGAGTGAGCACGGTGTCGGAACTGGGAGGAGTGGGCGGATGTCGAAGGTGATGGCGTGGGGGTCGGGGGTGCTGGTGCTGGCACTGGTGCTGGCCGCGGTGGCGTTCGTGCGGGGGTGGACGCCGTCGTGGGTGGGGTCCGACACGGCGCGGCCGCCGTGCGAGTCGCTGCCGGTGCGGGCCGACGTCGTCGCCGCGCTGGAGGAGCACCAGGACGTGACGCGGCGGCTCGCCGAGGTCGCGCCGGGGACGTCGGTGGAGTTGCAGACGCCGTGCGAGGGCGCGGAGGCCGGCCGCGCGCTGCTGCGCGTCACGGTGCCCTCCGCCGGTCGGGCGGCGCTGGAGGAGTGGATCAACACCCACGACGGGTACGGCGTGCCGCTGGAGATCGTCACCGGCTGACGGCGGCGTCCGCTGCGCGTCCGGCCGGGGTCGGAGGCGCGCGTCAGCGGGTGGAGGCGGGGTCGGTGGAGAGCACCCGGACGGCGAGGTCGGTGGTGGCCTGCAGGTCGAGGTGGCCCACGACGCGCTGGACGCGCAGCGGGTCCAGCGGCAGCAGGCCGGGGGTGCCCGGGACGTCGGGGGTCAGGCCCAGCGGCAGGTCGGTGCGGGCGGTCATCAGGGTCAGGTTGAACTCGTAGCGCTCGCGGGCGCCGGGGGCGGCGAGCCGGTCGCGCACCGCGCTGCCGATCCGCCGTCCGCCGGTCTCGGCCGCCCAGGAGTCCAGCGCGGCCACGATCGAACGCCCCTCGTCGGCGTCGAGGTCGGCCCACACCGCCTCCATCGGCCCCACGTGGGAGAGCAGGGCGGCGGCGTACTTCTCCCCGATCCCGGCGACGCCGGGCAGGTTGTCGCTGGCGTCGCCGCGCAGTGCGGCGAACTCGAGGTAGCGCGCCGCCGGCACGCCGTACATCGCTTCGATCCGGGGCGGGGTGAGCAGCGGTGAGCCGTGGATGCCGCCGTCGATGAGGCGCAGCACCGAGGTGGCCTCGGAGATGTGGGCGAAGGAGTCGCGGTCGGAGGTGATGAGCACGCACCGCCAGCCGTGCTGCTCGGCCCACACGGCCGCCGAGGCGTTGACGTCGTCGGCCTCCAGGCCCGGTGGGGTCACCGTGGCGAGTCCGAGCGCGTCCAGCAGCGCACCGGTGCGCTCGAGCTGCTCCACCAGCTCGGGGTCCTTCTCGGCCCGGCCGGCCTTGTAGTCGGGGTAGAAGTCGCGGCGCAGCGAGGCGGTGCGATCGTCGAGGCCGAAGATCACCGCGTCGGGGGCGAAGGCGTCGATCGACTCCAGGATCTGGCGCACCATCCCGTGCAGCGCCCACGCCGGCCGCCCCGACCGGTCGCGGTGCCGGGTGTGCTTGCGCGCATGGTGGTGGCGGTGCAGCAGCGAGGGGGCGTCGACCGCGAGCAGCAGCCGCCGCCCGTCAGCCCGCCCGTCCATGCCCGCGAGGATAGGTGGATCGGCGATTCCGGTGCGCGCGGGCCGCGATGGTCATACCCTGTGGGGCATGCATGCGCGCCGCTTCCTCGCCTCCGTCGCCGTGCTGGCCTCGGCGCTGTCCCTGGCCGCCGGCCTCCCGCGCGCCGACGCCGCGCCCGCGGACCGGCCCGGCCCGGCCGCCGCCCGCAGCGCCGCGCTCGACTACGCCGCCGACGCCCACGTCGCCACCAACCGCCAGCGCACCACGCGCGGCGTCGCGGCCCTGGGCCGCCACCAGTGCCTCACCACCCTCGCGCTGCGCCAGGCCCAGGCCATGGCCGGCCGCGGCGAGCTGTTCCACCAGGACCTCGCCGGCGTCCAGCGCCGCTGCGGCATGGGCTGGGTGGGGGAGAACGTCGCCTACGGCTTCCCCGACGGCCTCGCGGTCGTGCGCGGCTGGATGGACTCCCCGGGACACCGCCGCAACCTGCTGCGCCCCCAGTTCCGGCTCGAGGGCATCGGCGCGGTGCAGCGCGACGGCGTCTGGTACGTCGCGCAGGTCTTCGGCACCCGCGCCTGATCCGGACCCGGCGCAGGTCCGAGCCGACGCGCCCCAGGTCAGCGGGCGGAGAACCGCGCGTCGACCGTGCCGGCGACCTCGATCTCGGCCGGGGTGAACACCAGCCCGCCGTCGGGGCCGTGGTCGGCGAAGCGCGCCTTGGCCAGCATCATCCCGCCCCCGCCGCCGGTGGGCCCCGCGCCGAGCAGCCCCTCGTCGGCCACCGCCACGCAGCGCACCTCGCCCAGCCCCAGCGCGGCGGCGTACCGCCCGGCGCGGGCGACGGCGTCGGCCACCGCCTCGGTGTGCACGGTGTCGAGCAGCGCGGTGTGCGTCGGGTCGCTGAGCTCCCAGGTGAGCCCCTGCACGCGGATGTCGCGATGGCGCAGCAGCGACTGCACCAGCGACCCGACGGCGGCGTCGGCGCGGAAGGTCGCGCGGGTCAGCGCGGAGGCGTGGTGCTGCTGCCGGATCGGCCGGTCGAGGGAGTCGACCGGGGTGCTGGACCACACCTGCACCTGATCGGCCGACCACGCCGTCACGACGTCGCCGAGCCGGCCGAGGTCCTGCGCCACCGCCGCGCAGGCCCGGGTGACCTGCGCCAGCACGGCGTCGCGGTCCTCGCCGTCGGCGGCGGCCTCGACCAGCACCGTGGCCAGCTCCGGTGCCTGACGACGGCGGGCGTGCCCGCGCACGGTGATCTCCACCGGTCCGGTCGCGGCACCGGTCGTGGAACCGGTTGCGGACCCGGTCGCGGGGTCGGGGGTGACGGGTGTCGAGGTCATGGCGCCGAGCCTGCCACCGCGACGAAGCGGGCCTCGACCGCCGCGGAGGCGCCGATGTCGGGCGGGGTGAACTCCAGCCGGCGTTCACCACCGCCCCCACCGGCCGGGGCACCCGCCGCCCGGCCCGCGAACGGCGGCGGCCCGCCCGAGCCGGCCGACGTGCCCGGCAGCAGCATGCCGGGGTCGGCGATCGCGGTGCACACGACGTCGACGAACCCGAGCGGCTCGACGTAGGCGCGCGCCTTGTCCACCGCGTCGGCCACCGCGGCCGCCCGGGCCACGCGCGTCAGCTCGGTGCGGGTGGGGGCGGTGAGGCTCCACGCGATGCCGTCGATCGACACCCCCGGATACCCCGCGGCGCCCTCCACCCACGCGGCGAGGGCCGCGACGTCACGGAACCGGGCGCGGGTGAGCGTGGAGGCGTGGTGCACGGGGTCGAGCCGGCGCCCGTCGCGGTCGGTGGGTCGGGTGACCCAGGTGCGCAGCCGGTCGGAGGAGAACCACGTGACCGGGCCGGCGGCGGGGTCCTCGGGGGAGTGGCGGTCGTGCAGCCCCGCCACCAGGGCGGCGGTGCCGCGGGTGGTGCGGCTGAGCACCGGCTCGCGGTCGGGCCCCTCGAAGCCGAGGGTGACGGTGACCGTGGCGCGCTCGGCGGTGCGGAACAGCTCGGCGGCCCCGCGCACGGTGACCTCCGGCGGCGTCGTGGCGGCGATGTCCATGACCGGTGCTGTTCCCCGTCCGCCCCCGCGCCGAACCAGGGTTCGCGGCACCCTCGGCCCGGGCCGTAGGCTGAGGGATTGTGGCTGGCCCCGATTACGACACGCAGATCAAGCAGCTCCAGGCGACGATGAGCACCATCGGCCAGGTGCTCGACCTGGAGCAGATGCGCACCGAGATCGCCGACCTCGGCGAGCAGGTGGCGGCGCCCGACCTCTGGGACGACCAGGCCAACGCCACGCGGGTGACCGGCCGCCTCTCCCTGTTGCAGGGTCAGCTGGAGCGCTACGAGGGCCTGCTGAGCCGCATCGACGACCTCGCGGTGCTCGTCGAGCTCGCCCAGGACGAGGCCGACGCCGACACCCTCGCCGAGGCCGACCGCGAGCTGGCCTCGCTGAAGAAGTCCATCGACGCCCTCGAGGTCCGCACCCTGCTGTCGGGGGAGTACGACGAGCGCGAGGCCATCGTCAGCATCCGCGCCGGCGCCGGTGGCGTCGACGCCGCCGACTTCGCCGAGATGCTCATGCGCATGTACACGCGCTGGGCCGAGCGCAACAAGTACCCCGTCGAGGTCTACGACGTCTCCTACGCCGAGGAGGCGGGCATCAAGTCCGCCGAGTTCGCGATCAAGGGCCCCTTCACCTACGGCACCCTCTCGGTCGAGGTCGGCACCCACCGGCTGGTGCGCATCAGCCCCTTCGACAACCAGGGCCGCCGCCAGACCTCCTTCGCTGCCGTCGAGGTCGTGCCCGTGCTCGAGCAGACCGACGAGGTCGAGGTGGACGAGAACGACATCCGCGTCGACGTCTTCCGCTCCGGCGGCCCGGGCGGCCAGTCGGTGAACACCACCGACTCCGCGGTGCGCCTCACGCACCTGCCCACCGGCATCGTCGTCAGCTGCCAGAACGAGAAGAGCCAGCTGCAGAACAAGGCCTCGGCGATGGTCGTGCTCAAGGCCAAGCTGCTCGCGCTGAAGAAGGCCGAGGAGGCGGCGCTGAAGAAGGACCTCAAGGGCGACGTCGCCGCCAGCTGGGGCGACCAGATGCGCAACTACGTGCTCAACCCCTACCAGATCGTGAAGGACCTGCGCACCGGCTTCGAGTCGGGCAACCCGCAGCCGGTCTTCGACGGCGAGATCGACGGCTTCCTCGAGGCTGGCATCCGCTGGCGCCGCAACGCCGAGAAGGACACCGAGAGCTAGGAGTGACCGGTGCCGCTCCCCGCCGGCGTCACCAGCGCTGCTGACGCCACCTTCGCCGACCACCCCGACCTGCCCACCCACCGGCGCGCGACCTTCGCCCGCCGTCTGGAGCGCTACGGACCCGACCTGCTGGCCGGGCTCGAGACGGTCTACCCCGGCCGGGCCGAGGAGGTCGCGGCGCGTGCCGTGGAGATCGCGGCCGCCGGGTTCGCCGCGCGCAGCGAGGAGCTGCACGACCTCGACGAGCGCCGGCTGCTCGAGCCGGACTGGATCCAGCAGCCGCGGATGTTCGGCTACGCCTGCTACGCCGACCGGTTCGGCGGCACGCTGCGCGGCGTCGAGGAGCGGCTGGAACACCTGCGCGACCTCGGCGTCACCTACCTGCACCTGATGCCGCTGCTGCAGCCCCGCGAGGGCGACAGCGACGGCGGGTACGCGGTGGCCGACTACCGGCGGGTGCGCGAGGACCTCGGCACCAACGACGACCTGGCGTCGCTCGCCACCACCCTGCGCGGCCACGGCATGAGCCTGGTGGTGGACCTGGTGCTCAACCACGTCGCCCGCGAGCACCCGTGGGCGGCGGCCGCGCGGGCGGGGGATCCCACCTACCGCGACTACTTCCTGGTCTTTCAGGACCGCACGGTGCCCGACGACTACGAGCGCACCCTGCCCGAGGTGTTCCCCGACTTCGCGCCCGGCTCCTTCACCCACGACCCCGACCTCGACGCCTGGGTGTGGACGACGTTCAACTCCTTCCAGTGGGACCTGAACTGGGCCAACCCGGCGGTGTTCGCCGAGTTCGCCGACATCGTGTGCCACCTGGCGAACCTCGGGGTCGAGGTGCTGCGCCTGGACGCTATCGCGTTCCTGTGGAAGCGGATGGGCACCGACTGCCAGAACCAGCCGGAGGTGCACGCCCTCACCCAGGCGCTGCGCGCGGTCGCCCGGCTCGCCGCGCCGGCCACGCTGTTCAAGGCCGAGGCGATCGTGGGCCCGCGCGACCTGGTGCCCTACCTCGGCGTCGGCGACCACACCGGCCGCGTGAGCGACCTCGCCTACCACAACAGCCTGATGGTGCAGATCTGGTCGATGCTGGCCACCCGCCGCACCGACCTCGCCCGCCACGCCCTCGCGGGGCTGCCCGCCACGCCGCCGGCCGGCACGTGGATCACCTACGTGCGCTGCCACGACGACATCGGCTGGGCCATCGACGACGCCGACGCCGCGGCGCTGGGCCTCACCGGCTCCGGCCACCGCCACTTCCTCGCCGAGTGGTACTCGGGGCTGTTCCCCGGCTCGTGGGCCGAGGGCCTGGTGTTCCAGCACAACCCCGCCACCGGCGACCGTCGCATCTCCGGCACCACCGCCTCCCTCACCGGTCTGGGCGCCCAGCGCCGCGACCCCGACGGCGCCCGGGCCCGCACGTTCCTGGCCCACGCGATCGCGGCCGGCTGGGGCGGCGTGCCGGTGGTGTGGAGCGGCGACGAGCTGGCGCTGCCCGACGACCCCGACTGGGACACCGAGCCCGGCCACGAGAGCGACAACCGCTGGGCCCACCGCCCGCGGCTCACCGACGCCGACCTCGCCCGGCGGCACGACCGCGACAGCGACGCCGGCCGCACCTTCGCCGCGCTCGCCCACCTCGCCCGGGTGCGCGCCGGCCTGCCGCAGCTGCACGCCTCGGCACCGGTCACGGTGCTGCCCGACGTCGCCGACGGCGTGCTGGCTGTCGCCCGCCACCACCCCAGCGGCCCGTTCCTCGGGCTCTACAACGTGACCCCCGACCCGCAGCCCTTCCTGGCCCACCGCGCCTATGGCGTCGGGCTGCGCCGGCTGCACAACGTGCTCGGCGGTCACGACCTCACCCACGGCCCCGACGGCGTGCTCTGGCTGCCGGGCTACGCGGCGTGGTGGCTGGTCTGAGCGGCGCGGACCGGCGGTCCGCGCCGTCCGACCGCTGCTCCGAGCGGCCCGAAACATCGTCGATTACCTGACGAATTGCACCGTCCGGGCCCCGCTTCACGGCGTGTCGGGTGAACAACGTCAGGTACCTGACGTTTGTCACCCGGGGCCGCCGGGAGGCCTCCGGGGCGCTTGACCCCATGGCGGGCCCGGCGTCAGCCGGCGGCGACCTGCACGACGGCGGCGCACCAGCGGTCGGCGCGGTCGGCGGCGCCGGCGTCGTCGCCGCGGGCCAGCAGGGTGCAGGTGAGCCAGGCGTCGCCGAACAGGCCGCGATAGGACCACTCGTAGAGCGCGCGGGCGGGGGCGCGGCGGGCGGCGGCGGGGTCGGTCGGGCACCGCAGGGCCACGCTGGGGGAGCCGAAGGCGGCGCCGCCGACGACGCGTCGGCAGCCCGGGCCGGCGGCGTCGTCGACGAGCTGCTCGGCGTTGCGCACCGTCACCGGCGGGGCGAACAGCCAGGCGCGCACCGTGCGGGGGCCGCGGGCGAAGGTGCAGCCGAACTCGTGGGAGACGTCGCGCACGTCCGCGGTGAGCACCGCGGTGTCGCCGTTGCCGTAGGCCACCACCCGGGTGGGGTCGCCGCCGAGCGCCGCCGCGACGGCGTCGGTGGGTACGCGCGTGCAGAGCTCGGCCCGCGGCACCGCGAGGGTGGTGGTGTCGAGCTCGGCCAGCGCGACGGGCGCGACCTCCACCGGGGCCGGGAGGGCGGGGGTGACCGGATCGCGCACGAGCACCCCGCCCAGCACCACGCCGAGGGTGAGACCCACGGCGATCAGCAGCAGGGTGACCGGACGAGACACGTCCGCCAGCCTAGGCACGCGGGGGCCGTCCGCGCGGGGGAGTCGCGAAGGTTCGGCGGCCGACGTGGTCTGCGCCACGACCCCGCCCCACGCCGGTCCGGCTGCCCGGGGGCCCGGTCGTCGTCGCGTAGCGTGGGGCCGGTGATTCGGTTCGAGAAGGTCACCAAGTCCTACCCGGGGCCGGGCCGACCCGCCCTGTCCCAGGTCTCGATCGACGTCGAGAAGGGGGAGTTCGTCTTCCTCGTCGGCACCTCGGGGTCGGGCAAGTCCACCGCGCTGCGCCTGATCCTGCGCGAGATGCGTCCCACCAGCGGCCGGCTCTACGTCGCGGGCAAGGAGATCAACCGGCTCGCCACGTGGAAGGTGCCGCGGCTGCGGCGTCAGATCGGCACGGTCTTCCAGGACTTCCGGCTGCTGCCGAGCAAGACCGTCAACGAGAACGTCGCCTTCGCCCTGCAGGTGATCGGCAAGTCCCAGCGCGAGATCTCCCGGCTGGTGCCCGAGACCCTCGACCTCGTGGGCCTGGCCGACAAGGGCAACCGGATGCCCGACGAGCTCTCCGGCGGTGAGCAGCAGCGGGTGGCGATCGCCCGCGCGATGGTGAACCGGCCGATGATCCTCATCGCGGATGAGCCCACCGGCAACCTCGACCCCGCCACGTCGCTGGACATCGTGGGGCTGCTCGACCGCATCAACGGCACCGGCACCACCGTGCTGATGGCCACCCACGACCACGGCATCGTCGACTCCATGCGCAAGCGGGTGATCGAGCTCGAGCACGGCCAGGTCGTGCGCGACGAGGCCACCGGCGTCTACGGCTTCTCCGGCTGACGCCGCCCCCTCGCCGGCCCGCCCACCGCCCGCCCTCACCGGCCGTCCAGGCCCCTTCGCCCCCTCAGCCAGGAGCACCCCCGCACCATGCAGCTGTCCCACCTGTTCACCAACCTGCGCCAGGGCCTGCGCCGCCATGCCTCGATGCACGCCGCCGTCGTGCTCACGCTGTTCGTCTCGCTCAGCCTCGCCGGCCTCGGCGCGCTGCTCGTGCAGCAGGCGACCCTGATCCGCGACGACATCGGCGACGAGCTCACCGTCGAGGTCTTCCTGTGCGTGGGCGGGGAGACCCGGTTCCCGCAGTGCACCGGCCCGGTCACCGACGAGCAGCGCTCCACGATCGAGTCCGCGATCACCGCCAACCCCGAGGTGGAGTCGTACCGGCGCATCACCCAGGCCGAGCAGTACGACATCCTGCGCAAGCTGGCCTCGCCCGACGTCTTCGAGGGCCCCAACCCGATCATCACGGTCGAGAACACCCCGGAGTCGTTGCGCATCACGCTCAAGGACGCCGACGAGTACGACGGCGTCGTGAGCGCGGTCAGCGACCTCGACGGCGTGCGCGACATCCGGCTGGCCAAGGACCTGGTGGACCAGGTGTTCCGCACGATCGGGGCGCTGCAGTACCTCGCCTGGGGTGCGGCCGCCGTGCTGCTCGTCGCCGCGGTGCTGCTGGTCGGCAACACGATCCGCCTGGCCGCGCTCGCGCGGCGCAAGGAGATCGAGATCATGCGGCTGGTGGGCGCCTCCCGCATCTTCATCGCCACCCCGTTCCTCCTCGAGGCGCTGTTCACCGGTCTGCTGGGTGCGGGCCTGGCGGTCGGGGCGCTCGCGGCGTTCACCGAGTTCGGCATCGTGCGCGGCCTGGACCCCGCCATCGAGGCCATCCCGCTCATCGGCTGGGACGAGTTCACCCTCTCCAGCATCGGCGTCGTGATCATCGGCCCCGCCCTCACGATCCTGCCGACACTCCTGCTGACCCGGAAATACCTGCGTCTGTGAGCTGACTGGCCTACCGTCGAGGAGGTCCCTCCAGCACCACGGGTACCGCCAGTCACACCCGCACCACCCGAATCACCGATCTGTCCATCCGTCACCGAGACGAAGGCTCACCGTGCGCTCCTTCCCCAGCGCCACGCGCCAGCGGCTCGCCGCCTGTGTGGTCGGCGCGCTCTCACTGGCCGCGCTCGCGTTCCCACTCGCCCATGCCGAGGACGACGACGACCTGCGTGATCAGCAGGACGCCGTCCAGGGCCGGATCGAGGAGGTGAGCGGCGACCTCGCCGAGGCCAGTGCGCAGGCGGCCCGCGCCGCCCGCCGGCTCTCCGCGGCCCAGACCCGGCTGGTCGACGCCCGTGCCGAGCTGGCCGCCGTCAAGGACCGGCTGGTGGACGCCCGCGAGGTGGAGGCCGCGCTGACCGCCGACCTCGAGGCCGCCCGGGGGCGGCTGGCCGAGGCCAACGACGACCTGCGCGAGGGCCGCGCGGCCGTGGACGCCCAGCGCCTCGCCGTGCGCGACCACACCCTGGGCCTGCTGAGCGGCAACGACCCCACGGTCTCGGCCGTCGAGGCGTTCATGTCGGGCGGGTCGCTGCAGGACGTGTCGGACCAGATGCTGGCCGACGAGCTCACCATCGGCAACGGCGCCGACCTCTACGACGTCCTGCTGGTGACCGAGGCCGACCTCGAGCAGCGCCGGACCCGGGTGAAGGAGGCCACCACCGAGGTGGCCGACAAGCAGGCCGCGGCCGAGGACCACCTGGCCACCGTGCGGGGGATCTACGAGGAGTCCCAGGCTGCCGCGGCCCGCGTGCGCGCCCTGGTGGCCGGGGCCCGCGAGGCCAACCGCAGCGCGGTGGCCGCCCGGCAGCGCGACCGCGCCATGCTCACCGCCCTGCGCGAGCGCGAGCAGCGCATCGAGCAGCGGCTGCGCGAGCTCGCGGCCCGCGACACCTCCGCCGGTTACACCGGCAGCTCCGACGGGTTCCTCACCTGGCCGGCCGACGCGCCCGTGACCTCGCCCTTCGGCTACCGCACCCACCCGATCTACGGGTACTACTCCCTGCACAACGGCACCGACTTCGGCGTCCCGTGCGGCACCCCGCTGCGTGCCGGCGCGGACGGCACCGTCATCGAGACCACCTACGACTCGGTGTACGGCAACCGGCTGTTCCTCGCCGTCGGCAACGTCAACGGCAAGAACCTGGTGCTGATCTACAACCACCTCACCTCGTTCTCGGTGAGCCGGGGGGCGCGCGTGGAGCGCGGGCAGACCGTCGCGCTGTCGGGCACCACCGGCTGGTCCACCGGCTGCCACCTGCACTTCACGGTGATGGCCGACGGCGTGGCCGTCGACCCGATGACCTACCTCTGAGGTTCGCGCCGCCCGGGCGCCGCTCAGGGCCGCTCGGCCTCGGAGGCGGCGAATCCCCGTTGCGCCGGTCTGGGAGGATGCCGGTATGGCCAGGGAGCAGGGGCGCAAGCTGATCGCGCAGAACAAGAAGGCGCGACACGACTACGCCATCGAGGACGTCTACGAGGCGGGCCTGGTGCTGCAGGGCACCGAGGTGAAGTCGCTGCGCCAGGGTCGGGCCTCGCTGGTGGACGGGTTCGTCGACATCGACCGCGGCGAGGCGTGGCTGCACGGCGTCCACATCCCCGAGTACTCCCAGGGCACCTGGACCAACCACGCCGCGCGCCGCAAGCGCAAGCTGCTGCTCAACCGCGCCGAGATCGAGAAGATCGAGCGCCGGGTGAGCGAGAAGGGCCTCACCGTCGTGCCGCTCTCGCTGTACTTCCTCAACGGGCGCGCGAAGATCGAGATCGGCCTGGCCAAGGGCAAGAAGACCTGGGACAAGCGGCAGACCATCGCCACCCGCACCGCCCAGCGCGAGGTCGAGCAGGCCATCGGGCGCCGGCTCAAGGGCATGAAGGACTGAGCCGGGTGGACGCCCCGGCGCCGACCCCGCTGGACGCCCCCGAACCGATCGCGCGAGCCCGCGCCTTCTGGGGCGACCTCGGCCTGCCGGGCCTGCTCGACGTGCACGTGCACTTCCTGCCGCCCCCGATCGAGCGGGCGGTCTGGCAGGTCTTCGACGACGCCGGCCCGCTGATCGGCCGGGAGTGGCCGATCCGCTACCGCCAGCCGGTGGCCGAGCGGGTGCAGTTGCTGCGCGACCTCGGCGTGCGCCGCTTCCCGACCCTGCCCTACGCCCACAAGCCCGGCGTGGCGACCTTCCTCAACGACTGGTCGCGCACCTTCGCTGCCGAGACCCCCGAGGTGTGGTGGTCGGGCACCGCCTACCCCGAGCCCGACGCCGTCGACTACCTCGCGCCGCTGGTGGAGCGTGGGCTGCGGCTGGTGAAGCTGCATCAGCAGGTGGGCGGCTACCTCCTCGACGACCGGCACTTCGACGCCGTCTGGGACCTGCTGGCCGCCACCGGCACGCCGGTGCTCGTGCACGCCGGCTCGGGGCCCGTGGGCACCGAGTTCACCGGCCCGGAGTCGTTGGGGCGCGTGCTGGAGCGCTGGCCCGACCTGACGGTGATCGTGGCCCACCTGGGGGCGCCGGAGTCGGTGGCGTTCGCCGAGATCGCGCGTCGCCACGAGTCGGTGTACCTCGACACCTCGATGGCGGTGAGCCCGTTCTTCGGCGAGCACTTCGACCCCGAGGTCGTGCCGCTGCTGGCCGACCTGCAGCCGCGGGTGCTCTTCGGCTCCGACTTCCCGACGCTGCCCTTCGCCTACGCCGACCAGCTCGACGCCCTGGCGGCGCTGGGGCTGGGGGAGGACTGGCTGCGCGACGTGTGCTGGCACAACGCCGCGGCGCTGTTCGACGAGCCGGAGCCGGTGCCCGCCCTGCAGGAGCAGACGGCGCAGTAGGTTCGGGGGCGTGGTCCACGGAACGCACGAGCCCCGCTTCGCCCCGCTGCGCGACCTGTTCGCGGCCCATCTCGCCGACGGCACCGACGTCGGCGCCTCGATCGCGGTGGTGCACGACGGCGCCGTCGTCGCCGACCTGTGGGGCGGCGAGGCCCGCCCCGGGGTGGCGTGGGAGCGCGACACGATCGTGCAGGTCTGGTCGGTCACCAAGACGATGGCCGCGCTGGCGGTGCTGGTGCTGGCCGAGCAGGGCGCGATCGACGTCGACGCCCCCGTGGCGCGCTACTGGCCGGCGTTCGCCGCGCACGGCAAGGACGACGTGCGGGTGCGGCAGGTGCTGGGCCACACCAGCGGGGTGCCGGGCTGGACGCGGCCGGTGTCGGTGGCCGACATGCTCGACCTGCCGCTGAGTGAGGAGTGGCTGGCCGCCGAGGAGTCCTGGTACGAGCCCGGCTCGGCGCCGGCGTACCAGATCCTCAACCACGGCCACCTGCTCGACGCGATCGTGCGCGGGGCCACCGGCCGCACGCTCGCGCAGGTGCTGCGCACCGAGATCACGGGGCCGCTGGGCGCGGACTTCCTGCTCGGGGTTCCGATGGAGCAGCAGCACCGCTGCGCCGACCTCATCAAGCCGCCGCCGATCTCCCCGGACTCCCCGCAGCTCGCGCTGCCGCCCGACCACTTCCTGTTCCGCACCCTGCTCAACCCCAACCTCAGCCCCCGGCTGTGCAACGGTGCGCAGTGGCGTGCCGGGGAGGTGGGTGCCGCGGGTGGGCACGGCGGCGCTCTCGGTGTCGCGCTGGCGCAGGCGCCGGTCTCCCACGGCGGAGCGTTCGACACGCCGTCCGGGCGGGTCCGGCTGCTGGGGGAGGAGCTGCTCGGGCGGCTGTTCGAGGTGCAGGCCAGCGGCACCGACCTGGTGCTCGACGTGCCGCTGACGTTCGGCATCGGCTACGGCCTGCCCACCTCGCAGGCACCGGCCGTCGGCAGCGGCCGGGTGCTGTGGTGGACCGGCTGGGGCGGGTCGGTCGTGGTCAACGACCTCGACCGCCGCGCCACGATCGCCTACACCCCCAACCGGCTGGTGGAGCACTTGGTGTCCTCCCCGCGCACCGACGCCGTGCTGAGCACCGCGTTCGCCTGCCTCGACGCCTGAGCCGCACCCGCGCCCGCGCCCGCGGGAAACCGTTGGACAGGGCGCGGTACGCTGGAGGGGTTACAACTCAAGAGGGGCTGATCGGTTTCGACTTGGGACGTGAGTTCCAGGGGAAGCGGGTCGAGAAGCCAGCGTCATCTCGTAAACGATCGCTGGGAACCAATAACTGCCAACGCTAAGCGCAGTTCCTTCGCTCTCGCCGCCTGAGCGGTGATCGAAGCGTCCACCCGGGTATCCGTCTCCGGCCCGGTGCTGGGCGTCGACTAGGAGACTTGCTGTCCCCCTGCTGTCGGGGTGGGGTGACGGGACTCAAACCCGACTGAGCCCGTCGGCGACGTGTCTGTGCGAGCGCCGGGGCCGAGAAAATCGACATCACTGACTGCACCCGGAGAAGACCTGGTTCCGCGCTCGAGGACGCGGGTTCGATTCCCGCCAGCTCCACCGCGAGGGCTTGACCGAATTCGGTCCAAACAGTTCACCGAATTCCGGCGGCTGTCCGGACCGGACTCGGCGGTCCGGTAAGCGGTAGACGAAGGGCCCCGACCAGGGTTGGTCGGGGCCCTTCGTCGTTGGCAGCGCCACGCCTGCACGCGTTAGGAGGTCACGCGGCTTCCTAACGGTACTTCTCGACGTACTCAGTGACCTCGTCGTCGCGCAGGAGCAGACCCTTGATGAGCTGGCCGCTGTGGGGGTGGTTCATGAGGGGGTGGTCGAGTGTCTGGCCTGACTCTCGGGCGTGCTTTTCGATGATGCGGATGTTGTAGCAGGCGGCCGCGGCGGCGACGGCGAGGGTAATGAGGGGGAGCCCGGTGATTTGCATCTAGCCGCGCCAGACGTCTTCGGTGCCGCGGTTCTTGATGTTGCCGAAGACTGCCTCGACCGCCTACCGGAGTGAGTAGAGGCCGGCCCACTCGGCGCTGCCCCAGTACTCGTCCTGGAGGTACTTCATCGACTTGTCGGGTCGGATTTGGATCGTCTCCTGGGTGCAACACTTCGGCAGCGTGCCATCGGGATCGGCGACGGGCGGGCGCGGGACGATTGGCAGACCGAGGTCGCGCGCGACGGTGACAGTCCCTTCACGCAGGGGACAGCCGACCTGACCGGCACTCGCGGGGCACTGCCAGCGGGTGATGCCGACCTTGGGGTCATTTTCGGCGTTAGCCGCCTTGGTGGGGGAGGCCAGCGGCCCCTTAACCATTCGGAGGACGAACTTCTGCCGGTGATCGATCTGATGGACGAACAGCGCCCGTTCGGTGGGGTCGTCGGTGAGGGTGAGGTTCTCCAGATGCGGGGCCAGACCGGGACAGTGAGGTCGACCGTCGATGACCTTGCTGCCGAACTGGTCGACGGGGCCGGGCTTGTCGGCGCGTAGGTCCAGGACCTGGTGGATGCGGCGCTCCCACAGCTGCATGGCCCACCGGTCGAACTTCTTGTAGCCGTAGTGGCGGTCACCGATCAGGCGCTGGTGCGGCACGCGGCACCGCTCTGGCGACGACCTGTACAGAGGAGTTGTCGGCGATGCGAGCGCCGCGCCTCCCGTCGCCCAACCGATAGCGTCGCGCCGTGGATCCGAACTGGTTCGACTGGCTCACGCTAGTCGTCACAGCGCTGGCCGCGGTCGTTCCGGCTTGGCTGGCGATCGCCCTTTGGCGATCTGATCGGACGGAGTCGATCAAGGCTCGCCGAGATGCGGCGACCAGAGAGTTCACGCACCTCTTGGCGACAGGCGACGGCGTTCTTGTCCGTTTCCGGGATTTCAGTCATTTCGCCGATGCGATGGGACCCGGATCCGCGGCACTACTGGGCCTGATCAACCAGTACCTCGAATGGGACCGCGATGACGAGATGAACGCAGCGCCCCAACTACCGCGCGAGCCTCGGATCGACCTCTCGGTCGACGTGACCGACGCGATTCGCCGCTGGAACCTGGACCCGAGGTACCGCGCTGACCTCACCGAGGTATGGCTAGCGAACGGGTGCGTGTTCCCTGAGCCAGAGGACAACCGGATCATCTCGCCGACCACCCGACGTGCTGCTGAAGACGAGATCCTGGGCGACCGCGCATACCGTCCGTGGCTCACGGGGACGAGGCTCGCGCGAGGTCGGATCCGATGGCGTCGGCTGCGTGGACGGCTGCCGATTCGCCAGGGGCCGGTCGATGAGCCGCTGAATCCGTTGGCTACGCAGACTTACCTCGAAGAAGAGGACCTGTCCGGTGACGAATGGCTGCGGGCCCGGACGACCGCCGTGCTAGAGGATGGCGACGAGTGAGCCTGAAGACGGCTGGGGCCTCACCGATCGGTCACCGGACACTGCGCACGAGGGGAGCGTCAACGTGCAATTTCGCGGCGGGGCCAGCTGAGCAGCCTGAGCTCGGGGATCTTGACGCTCCGGGGCCTATCGCCGGTCCGGGACGCGAGACCAAACAGTGAGGTTGGGAAGCTGCTGGTCGGTTATGAAGGCGACGCTGTGCTTGGCCCGGGTGACGCCCACGTAGAGGGCACAGGCGGCGAGGCCCTCAAGCGGTGCACCGTCGGCGAGGAACTGAAGGATCCTCGCCGTTGGATAGATCAGCACATGGTCGACGGTGCGTCCCTTGGCAACGCCGAAGGTGATGAACGGAAGGTCCAAGTGTTTGGCGACGGCCTTGCTGTGACGGAGGCAGAGGGCCTCCTGACTTCGGGCGTACTCGATCGCGTCGGACTCCCTTACGGTGAAGAGTCCCGTGTGCTTGTGGGTCTCCGTGGAAGCCGAAACAGTCGGCGCGTACCCGAGGCTCGGATCGAAGATTGAGTCAGACAGGGTGGCAATGATCTGATTCGATCTGTAGGTCGTTGGCGCCTGCTCGATCTCGAGGAGGTTGCGGCGCTCCATTAGTCGGAACCAATCGAAGATCTTCTCCTTGCGGTACTGCGCGTTCTTGGGGTCTCTGATGTTGGTGGAGAGCAGTGCCTGCCGCATGTCGCCGACCATCGTGATCTTGAGTCTTGCCCTGAGGAGGAGTTCGATGATGTCGAGGTCCCATCCGCCGAGGTCCTGCACCTCGTCGATGTAGATCTCGTCGTAGATGTGCTCGAGGCGGTTGATCGCACTGCCGTTGCTCGCGGTCGCCACGTCGTGGGCGAGCTTCGCGAGATGGAGCATGTATGCACGGTCGTCACTGTCGAGGAACCGCTCGGCGCCCTTCGTGTAGCGGCCCGGATCACCCTCGAAATTGAGGCCAGTCAGCCGACGGCCCTCGTAAAGGAGGGGGAGGTAGGGGCGGACGAGGTGCTGCAGGAGGAACGCGAACCAACCCATCACCTCCACCCGGTGGCCGTAGACGCCAGCCGCCCGAATCCGAGTCGCGAGCTCGTTCTGGCTTGCGATGGTGTACCCGAGCACAAGGATGCGGCGATCTTCCGGGCAAGACTTGCAGTCGTCGACGATCGACTGGGTCTTGCGTCCGCCGGCGACGGCCAGGATTACCCGGTTCATGCGAAGTGCTCGACGGCCTGCTTGATGTAGTCAGGCATCACCACGGTCTTGGGTGACTCAAGGATGCGCAGGGCGCCTTCGGTTTTGTGGTTCGGCATCCAGGTGTCCGGATTGTCCTGCGTGCGCAGCCCCAGCACTGTCCGCATGTGATCGACACCGTTGGCCTTGATCAGCTGTGGTTCAAGAGTCTTGCCCAATGCAGGGTCGCCAACGAACATCTTTCGGCTAGCCGATAGGTATTCCGTGAGCTCGGCGAGGATGTCGGCAACTGGTGTTCCGTCGTTGTCCTGCAGGGCTACGACGTCGCGGTCCAGGCGCGTGCATAGTTCGAGGGCCCGTTTGAAGGTGATCCCGTTCATGGATATGACGTCGATGCCGTCGGCCTCCGGGTATCTGTGGAATCTGTCGACGTAGGCCCGCTTGAAAATCATCTCGTCGGAGGGGCCCTCGACGAGAACCAGTCGGGTAGCAAGGACGAGACGCAATGTGTCGTATCCGGACAGGTGCTTGAAGTAGGTGACGGTGCTTTCGTCCAGGTCGGTGATGCGACTGGGGGTGTCGCCATGCAGACAGATCAGCTTGTCGAGGCCGAGGCGGTTCAGGACGAAAGAGCTGTGGGTGGTGACGAACAGTTGCTGGCTCTCGCCTGCAAGGGTCTCGACCCGATCGATCAACTTATGGAGTCGGCTGTAGGCAAGATGTGTCTCCGGTTCCTCGATCAGGACGGTGCGAGCAGACTCGGCACGGCGCTTCATCGCCAGCGCCACCTTGATCGATGCCTGCTGGCCCTGCCCGGCCATGGCGAATGGAATGTTCTCCACCTGGGGCACGACGCCGGCCTCCCAGGACGCCCGTGCGGACTGGTCCATCGTCAATCCGAGTGGAGCGTCATGAAGGGCCTCCGACCCGTCGCGCACCTTCTCGTTGAGGCCGTTGAGTGCTGAGGTCGTCATCTCATGGCGCGACTTTCGGTGGGCCACCGAGATCGCTGCTCGTTCCTTCGGCTCGAGGAACGAACTGAGGATCTCCCGGGTGTGGTAGTCGACGCCCGCCTTCGACCGGATCGTGCGTGAGTCGATTACTGACACTCCCAGGGCCGCCGGCCGCCGGCTCAGCGGCATGTCGTTGAAGTCTTTCCACACGGCCTCGAAGTACTCGGTCGGCATCACATCGGGGCGGTCAGGATCGGCCATGTAGGCCGCGAACTCCTCGTCGTAGTCGGGGTTGCGGACGACTTCCAACCTGGCGCCAGGACAGTCGAGTCCCAGGGAGTTGTGGACCCCGCGCATCCGCTGGACGTCGGGATCCTCGGAGTCGAAGTAGAGCTCAATGCGGATCGACGGGGCAGGCGTCTGCGAGTCCTTGGCGTAGGCCGCGAGGTAGTCGCGCACGTCCTCGGCGTTGAACCAGTACGGATTGAGTTCCTCGTTCGCCCAACGGCCGTCGATCTTTCCGCTGAGAGCCAGAGTGATGGCCTCCAAAAGCGTCGATTTACCGGTCTCGTTGTCGCCGACGATGATGTTCGTCGCGGCATCGGGCGCGATCGAGAACGAGCGGAACTTGCGGTATCCCTGAATGATGACCTTCGTGATCATGGTGGTTATATAATCCCGGGGACATCGGACCCGTGGGCGTCCGCCGCGCCGCTGTCGTCGGATCCGCCGACACGATGTGCGCACACGATGCCTAGATTCGCGGCGGCCGCGACCACAAGTGCAGTTGTTCACTTAAGTGCGGCCAAGGTTCCGCAGGTTCGCGCTGCTGACGTTGCCCATAGTGGGCGGTAGGGTCAAAACTACAGCTGATCAGCGAAGTCGAGTTCCGGCAGAGCCCGCAGTGCTCGCCCCTTGAGGTTGGACGGGCGTCCCGTTTATTTGGGCAGAGTGCGGTTGTGTGCAATCTCGGCGCAGGCCGTGTGCAACTGGAGGAACTGCAGGTTCGAATCCTGGCGTTGACCTGCGCGTCTTCGAATTTGCGAATACCCCACCGCATCGCGGCCGTCCCCTCGGGACAGCCAGTGCGTCCGACCGCCTCTTGAGCATGGTGCCCGGGCCCGCCAGGGTCCCGGGCACCATCCGTCTTCGCGGCACCGCGGAAGATCCTCGACCATCCTGCAGACGGCCTGCTCGTGCCGGCGGCATCGAGGTGGCAGGGTCTGCCCCATGGAGGTCGTGGGTGCTCGGAGTCGGAGGGACCGTCGTCTCGCGCCGCGCCGGTGCCTGAGCGATCACGCCGTCCCCACGATCGTCGCGCAGCCATGACGCCCTCGACGGCCGGACGGGGGACGGGGTCGGAGGCCCGACCGACGCTGGTGTTCCTCCACGGCACGGCCGGCCCGAAGAAGAAGTCGAAGTGGCTGGCCGCGCTGTCGTCCCGGCTCGAGGACGAAGGGCTCTCCGGTTGGAGGCCCGAGGAGGTCGTCGCCGTCGACTATCGCCAGCCCCTGCAGGCCAAGCGCCGCCGACACGCGCGGCCCCCGTCCCGGAGCGTGGAGTTGACTCCGGCGCGCCGACGGGTGGTGAAGGCGAGGCGCAAGCAGCTCCAGCGGGCCCTTCGCGGTCACCGCTTCCGGGGTGGCGCCGCGGTGCGGCGCCTGCCGGCGAGCACCTTCCGGGGGCCGGCGATCGCGCTGCGCAGGGTCCGCAAGGACTTCCGCCGCACCGCCGCGCGCTACCTCCGGGTTCGGGGGCAGGTGATCTCCCACGTCCTGGACCGGCTGCCGGACGGGGACCTGATCATCATCGGCTACAGCCTGGGCTCGGTGGTCGCCGTCGACCTGCTGCCGCACCTGCGGGAAGGTCAGCGGGTCCGGCTCCTGCTGACGTGGGGGAGCCCGCTCGGGGTCGAGGGGTGTGGAAGGCCACCGCGCGCCGGGTCACACCGTTCCCGAAGGACCGCGTCGACGCCTGGGTGAACGTGCACAACGTCGTGGACGTGATCACCGGGTTCCGCGGGGTCTCCGATCGGTTCCCGGTGGCCGTCGACGTGCCGATCGCACCCTTCGGTCGGGGCAAGGAGATGCACGGCAGCAAGCGGTACGCCGCGCATCCCGCCTCGGCGGCCGCCATCGCCGTCGTCCTCCGGGACCCGGCGCCTGTGCGCTCCTGAGTCGGGTCCTCACTCCGCCGCAGCGGCCCGCGTGCCCTGGTGGAAGCGCAGTCGCCAGCGGCCGTCCTCGCAGCGCACCCAGACCGAGCTGCGCAGGGAGGTGTGGTGCTCGCTGAGGAGGCGGAAGGTGACCAGCACGACCCCGTCGGCCAGGCGGTGGGCGGTGAACCCCTCCCCGGTCCCGTCGAGGGTCGGGCTGGCGGGGAGGCGGGCCACGACGCCGTCGAAGGTCCACACGGTGCCCGAGGCGCCGTACTCCAGGAAGTCGGGGTGCAGCAGGTCGCGCAGACGGTCCTCGCTGGCCCGGCACGCCGGGTCGAGCAGCTGCTGCTCCTGCGCGACGACGGTGGTCAGCTCCTCGTCGTCCACCCGAGCGACCCTACGCCCCGACCAACGTGCCTCGATCCGATGCGTGCTCGGCCGGCCGGTCCTAGACTCCGCGCGTGGCGCACCGTCTCCCCGCCGACGTCGGCCCCTCCCTGCCTCTCCGGCCGCTGTCGGCGGTGGCGTGGGGACTCGTGGTCGTGATCCTCGACTTCCGGTACAACGGCGTCGACCTCGTGCCCGACCCGGTGGGCTGGATGTTCGTAGCCGTCGCGCTGACGTCGCTCCAGGGCGTGCATCGAGCGTTCGGAACGGCGGGCCTGCTGGCGTGGGTGGGTCTGCTCCTGTCGATCCCGGAGTGGTTCCGCGCCGGTCCGGAGCTCCTCGGCCTCGCCCTCGTCGTGGTGGCGGTGGTGCTGCAGGTCGTGGTGTGCACCGCGGTGATGGCGGTGTCCCCGCTACGCCGGTCGGCTGCGGAGACGATCCGGTGGCTGAGTCCGTCGCTGGCTGTCGGCCTCGTGCTGGCGATCTTCGCCACGCGTGACGACGCCGGCTCCCCGGCGCTCGTGCTCGCGCTCGGGGTGGCCGGGTTGATCGTCATCCTCTGGTTCCTCGTGCTGCTCCTCCAGGTCGCGCGTGAGCCCGGGCCGGTCGCCGGCGGCGATCCCGGGCAGCCCGACGACGCCTCGGTCGACCAAGCCGCTGACCCTCCGGCCTGACCGCACCCACAGCCCGATCGACGCCGGTGGTGGAGCCGAGCCGGGCCGAGGCATCCAGGGCCGATGGACACCCCGTCGCCTGAGCGATCGTTCAGCCGGCAACGCCGTGGTGAGGCGGGATCCAGCGGATCCAGGGATGGACTTTGTCGCATCCGAGCGATCTCGCGTGACGAGACGGCCCTCGATGGCGTTGCCTTGTCGCGCCGCGAGCAGCGGTGCCCCTCAGGTCCACGTGGACCCGGGATCGAGGAGATCAAGGTGATGAAGATGCAGCACGACCGGGATCCGGCGGTGACGGCGCCCCGGCTGAGGGGACTCTTCCCGCTTCTCATGCTCGTCCTGGTGGGCCTGGCCGTCATCGTGCCGGGGCTCGCCGGCGGCTCGTCTTCCGCCGCCCCGGGGGCACTGCCGGCGCCCCTGGTCGAGCGCATGGAGGCCCCCCGGCCCGTGATCGCCGGGGTCGGCCCGCTCGAGCCGGGTCCCTCGGGCCCACAACAGGTGGTAGTCGGGTTCTACGTCAACAACCTCCAGGACCTCGACCAGGAGAACAGCAGCTACTACGTCGACTTCTTCCTCTGGCTGCGCTGGACCGGTGACAACGACCCGTCCGCCACGATCGAGCTGACCAACAACATCGAACGCTGGGGACTGACGCAGAACCCGGTGTATGAGGAGCCGAAGACCCTCGAGGACGGCCAGAAGGTCCAGGCCTTCCGCATCCAGGGCCGCTTCTTCGAGCCCTTCGACCTCGCGGCCTACCCGCTCGACCAGCAGCACCTGACCCTGACCGTCGAGGACATCGCCTCGCCCTCGACGGCCGTCCAGTACGTCGCCGACACCGAGCAGTCCGGGGTCGACGCCAGCGCACGGGTGCCCGGCTGGACGATCACCGACGACCGCGTGACCACCGGCCTGCACACCTACGAGACCGACTTCGGCGAGCCCGGCCTCACCCCCGACGACGCGACCTACTCCACCGCGTCGCTGACGATCACGATCGACCGTCCCGACACCTTCTTCGTCTTCAAGCTGCTGCTGCCGCTGGTGATCGTGCTGCTGCTCGCCGGCAGCGTCCTGCTCACCCACCCCTCGCTGGTCGAGGTCCGGCTGGCTGCGCCCGGCACGGCGCTGCTGACCCTGGTGTTCCTCCAGCAGGCCTACTCCTCGACGCTTCCCGAGATCGGCCAGCTGGTGCTGCTCGACAAGATCTACGCCGTCGCCTACTCCCTGGTGATCGTGCTGATCGCGACCGTGATCCTCACCTCGCACTGGACCAAGGGGGATCCCGACCCCGCGACGGTCGCTCGAGCGCGGCGGCTGGACAGGGCGGCCGCGGCCGGTGCCGCGCTCGTCTTCGTGGGCGCCACCGTCGTGCTCCTGGTGCTCCGCTGACCGGGCCCGTCCGGGGGCGACGGCGCGAAGGATCGCCTCCGGCGGGCTACTTCACCTCGGCCCGGCGCAGGGTGAGCAGACCCGCGAGCAGCGGCAGCACGATCCACAGGCCGGTGGTGGAGGCGAACCGGGCCCACGCCTCGGCGGTGGTGGTGGCGCCGTCGAAGAGCGCGATCTGGGCGGTGTTCCAGTCCAGCCACGGCTGGGCGTCGCGGAAGGACTCCTGCACGAGCGCGAGCAGCTCGAAGACGCCCGAGAGCACGAACGACACCACGAAGTAGCCCACCAGCGCGGCCGCCGAGGACCGCAGCACGACGCCGAGGGTGAAGCCGATCGCCATGCCCATCAGGTTGCCGAGCATCAGCTGCGGCGCGTCGCGCAGCGAGACGTCCCACACGAGGTCGACGCCGGCGAGGGCCGAGCCGGCCAGGTTGCCGACCGCGCCGACGGCGAGGGCGATCAGGGTCGAGCCGGCGCCGACGACCAGGGTCGCCAGGGCCTTCGCGCCGATCACCCGACCGCGGTGCGGCACGAGGGTGAACGTGGTCAGACCACTGCGCTGGCTCCACTCGCTCGTGACCGCCAGGATCGCGATCACCGGCAGGATCACCGACATCGGCAGCCCGATCGCCGCGGTGAAGGTGGCGTAGGTGACCGACTCCTCGGGGGCGAACAGGATCGCCGCCACGGTGGCGACCACCGCGAGCACTCCGATGCCCGTGAGCAGCCAGAACCCCGAGCGGGTGTCGAACATCTTGCGCAGCTCGACCCGCACCAGCCGGGTCAGCGGCAGCCCGGTCATGCCGCCACCCCCGCCCCGGATCGGTTGGACCGGCCTGATCGACCTGAGCGGCCGGAGGGATCGGGGGCGGCGCCGGCGACGACGTCCTCGCGCTGCGTGTCGGCGGTGAGGGACAGGAACATCTCCTCCAGGCCCGCGCTGTCGGCGGTGCGCAGCTCGGTGAGCGCCAGCCCCGCGGCCTGCGCGATCAGCCCGACCCGGGCGGGGTCGGCGTCGGTGCGCAGGCTGCCGTCATCGGCGGGCGTGGCGGTGACGCCGGCCCGCTCCAGGGCGGCGGCGAGGTCGTCGGGTGCGGCGGCGCGCACGACGGTGCCGGCGCGGGCGAGCAGCTCCTGCTGGGTGCCGGAGGCGACGATCCGGCCGCGGCCGATCACGACGAGGTCGTCGGCGACGATCTCGATCTCGTGCAGCAGGTGCGAGGACAGCAGCACGGTGCCGCCGCGGCCGGCGAAGTCGGTGAGCAGGTCGCGCATCCAGCGGATGCCCGCGGGGTCGAGGCCGTTGGCGGGCTCGTCGAGGATGAGCACCGACGGGTCGCCGAGCAGGGCGGCCGCGATCCCGAGCCGCTGACGCATGCCGAGGGAGTAGTGGCGCACCCGTCGCTCGGCCTCGGCCGGGGTGAGGCTCACCAGGTCCAGCATCGCGTCCACCCGGCCCCGCGGCAGCCCCATCGTGGACGCAGCGACGGTGAGGATCTCCCGGCCGGTGCGCCCGGCGTGCTGGGCGGAGGCGTCGAGCAGGACGCCGACCTCCAGGCCCGGGTTGGGCAGGTCGGCGAAGCGCCGACCGTCGATCCGCACCTCGCCGGAAGTGGGCGTGGTGAGGCCGACCATCATCCGCATGGTGGTGGACTTGCCGGCGCCGTTCGGACCGAGGAACCCGGTCACGCGGCCGGGACGGGCGGTGAAGGAGGCGTCGTCGACGGCGGTGAAGCCGCCGTACCTCCGCGTTAGGGACGAGACGGTGATCATGGGTCCAGCCTCGCGAGCGGTCGACGGCGCGACATCGGTCGTGCGGCCGCGATCTGCTCGTCCCTTCGACCGGTGGCGGCCTCCGACTTTTGGCCGATGCGCGCTGAGGATGTCGGCCGATCCTCCCCAGCGGGAGGTCCGCGTCGGGTCGTCCCCAGGTCCACCTCGGGCTGAGCGGGATCGTCGGTGCCCTCGTGTTGAGTGGTCATATGCAGATGGGCACGGGTGGGGTGCGGGAGTGGGCGCGGGTCGCCGACGACGCGCTGGCCCATGCCCTGGCTGCGCCGGCGTGGTCGACCGGGGCGGAGGACACCCGGGAGGCGTTGCTGGAGCTGGCGCGGGTCGAATCGCGGGTAGCGGCGTTGAGGGCGCGGTTGCTGGTGCATGCCGAGGAGATCGGGACGCACCAGGAGTCGGGGGCGGAGTCGGTCGCGGTGTGGCATGCCCGCGCGACGCGGACCACGGTCGCTCAAGGTCGGGCGGCGCTGCGGGAGGCGGTCGCGCGGGAGGGCCGGCCGGACGTCGCCGCGGCGCTCGCCGCAGCGGGGGTCACGCCGGCGCAGGCGCAGGTGATCGTCGACGCGGTGGCTGACGGGCCCGCGGCGGACCAGGCCCGCGCGGCCGCGGGCCTGCTGGCGCCGGCCGCGGCGCAGCCCGCGCCTCCTGACGCTCCAAGGCCGCCGACTCCCGGGCGTCTGCTGCCACCGGATCCAGCACCGCCCACACGCGCCGGCCGAGCACCCGCAGGTCCGTCGCGTGATGCGCCGCGGCCTTCTCCAGCAGGAA